>DOTV01000167.1:10092-35409 GCA_003520925.1 Bacteroidales bacterium
CTTTTTCATAATTAATTCTATTTAAATTTTCTACTTTTTTTCTTTCGAATTTACTTAAAGTAAAAGTTTGAAAAATAAATTTTACATAACAGGCAGGATGTAAGGGACAACAAGCATTGAATACTTGATGTACAAAATAAAATCAGTCTGAAATTGGATTAAATTGCACCCAGTTAGAACCCAGGTGTATGAAAAGGAATTTAATAGGCAGGATCGGAATTTATTTTCTGTTATGGTTAATTCTGTCTTTTTTCCTGCTATATCTGTACTATGATTCCAAAGCACCTTTCTGGAATCAGTTTTTAGTTACTCTGATTGTTACCGCAATGACATATCCGCTTGCATACTATGCTGCCAGAGTACTTGTCCCCAGATTTCTTTATCATAAAAGAATTCGCGATTACATTGTTTCAGTTTTGCTGGCCGCTTTTGTCAATACGATACTTACCTACTTCATTGCCGGAGGAATTTATGGTTTGCTTAGCAGCAAGCCGGTATTTACAAGTGGCTCATATTTACTTATTGTTTCATCGTTTTTGTTTATCATCAATTGCATTGTAGCGGGTATAAGCAGTGCTATACAGATAATTAATGATCATTTTGGCATGGAGCATCAGTTATACGAAGCACAGAATGAGAAAATAAGAGCTGAGTTGTCTTACCTGAGGGCGCAGATAAATCCACATTTCCTTTTCAATGTTCTTAATACAATTTACTTCCAGATAAATAAGGAAAATTCTGAAGCAAGAAATTCGGTAGAAATACTATCGGGTATGCTCAGATACCAGCTGTACGAATGCAACACGGATATGATCGATATTTCCAGTGAACTTGCCTATATCAGGAACTATGTTGCAATACAACAGTTGAGAATGGAACCAGGTACTGACCTGAAGGTAATGATACCTGATGTCATCGATACCTTCAAAATTGCACCACTGATCATTTTACCCTTGATTGAAAATGCCTTTAAATATTTGTCGAATATTAAAGACTCATCACAGAATAAATTGTATATCACATTCAATAATGGTGATGATTCCTGTTTTATTGTTCAGGTGATGAATACCTTTTCGGACTTTGCGGTTCAACCAAACAGTTCTAATGGTCTTGGTTTGAAAAACATGAAACGCAGACTGGAACTTTTATATCCCGGCGCACATTCCCTGGTAACTGAGCGGATTGGCAATATATTCAAAGTAACACTTAAGATTCAAAAACATGATTAACTGTCTAGTGGTTGATGATGAGCCTATTGCACGCGAAGGCATAAAGGAATACATCAGTCAGATAGATTATCTGAATCTGGTTGCAGATTACAAAAGCGCTACAGAGGCTATTGGTACTTTGCAGAAAAACAAGATTGATCTGATCTTTCTTGATATTCAGATGCCCGGGCTGACAGGTATCGAATTTGTAAAGGCTCTCGCTGAACCTCCTTTGATAATTTTTACGACAGCATATCCTCAGTATGCAATAGAAGGTTATGAATTGGATGTAATCGATTACCTTCTTAAGCCGATATCTTTTGCCCGATTCCTGAAATCAGCAGAAAAGGCACAGAGTTATCTTAAGTCAAAAACTAACAACCCTAATATCACAAATGAATTCTTTTTTATTAAATGCAACGGGAAAATTGAAAAGATCCTTATATCTGATGTCATTTATATCGAAGCAATGGCTAACTATGTGATTGTCCATACCCACCAAAAAAAATATATTACATACATTACATTCTCAAGCATCAACAAACACTTACCAGAACAGCATTTTATGCGTATTCACAAATCTTATATGGTCGCCGTGGCTGCAATTAAAACTATTGATGGGGACGAAATCATAACCAGTTTTGCAAGGCTCCCTTTGGGTAAAAGTTTCAGGGAACAGGTAATGAAAAAAATAGGGCATAAGCTTATAAAGAGATAATGTGCATGAGCCGGGGGACCTTACCACTCTCCACCGGAGTTAATTGACCTCCTCCCGCCAGTTGTAAATAACTGTTATCATGTGGATTATATTTTTGAACTTAAGACCGGCTGAAAGTGGTCAAGGCTTCCGGCTTTTGCAAATGTTCTAAGACTTTCTTTTGAAATGGTAAGGGAAGAAAGGATCTTACTCAATGCATCAGGTTACATGAGACTAAGACCGAAAACAATAGAATTTCCTGGTTTGTAACCTTCACCAGGAACCCTGAAAGAAAATAATACTCAGTGGGAGATTTATTTAAGTTATCTGTCAGAATCCGTCTTAACCTGGTTTATCAGATAATAACCGAACCATAGCATAAACACCAGATGCAGGATGACAATACTCCAGCCCATGGTATTCATCAGGCCTTTTATTTGCGTAATAAGAAGAACAACAGTACTTAAAAGCAGGTAGATGAAACAGCAATATATTACTCCTCTCTTAAATTCTGTACTTGATGATTTGCGTGCGAAATACAACAGAACAGGGATGCTTATCAGCAGTGTACCAAACAACCTGGCAAAGGTTGTTGATGTTGCATCCAGGGTAACGCCCATTGGATCCATCATAAGACCAGGAACAAAGAGGAAGCCGACACCAAATATTGCTTCGACAATAAGGTAAACAAGAAAAAGCGTGTTCATATCAAAACCTCCATTTTTAATTTTTTTTAATATCAAATTTCAGAAATATTTCAATGCGGGTCAATCAAATACAAGAAAGAGTGCAACACCACCATTCTAAAATAAATTTATAACATTTAAAATATTAGTAATAAAGAGGATAAAATCTGAATTGGCCTTTCGTATTTATTTCAACAGCTGGGAAAGGGACCTTAATCATAAACAAACTGTTAAATAATCGTTTGAGATTCTTGTTCCGGGCAGGTATTTTACAGAAGTCAATATCCAAAGAAAATAAAAATTGCCGATACCGTTCTGTTGCAGGAATTGTCACCCCTTTATATTGAGTTTTGTTTTCAAATTCCCCAAACATCCCTCCTGCACTGTAACCAACAGCAAAATTGACCCAGTCAGGAATTATTTTATTTTTTATAACCTGGTTAATGCCAGCACTCAACCAGTAAGTATGTCCGTTGTAGTCGTAAAATAATTGATTAAAGCCGTTTCCTAAATAACCATTTGCCTGACCTGCGTAAGGGGAAGGACGAAAAGTAAACTTGTACTTTATGATTTGTTCCTTAAATGCCAGTTCCTGCCCGATGACCAGTAATGAACCTAAAGCATTAGCTCCTGCATCACTCCAGGAAAATCCCCAACCTTCATACATTCCATCCCATATTTCAATAGGTAGTTGCATAATAAAACCCAGGCTTCCGCCATAAATAACTGCCTTTTTTCTTGAAACGCCGGCCCAAAGAAAAGAATGAAATCCGATATAACTTTCCAAATAAGAACCATAAATATGACCAAACTTGTCAATTTGATTGTATCCGCCAAGATCATTATAAAATTCAAATGGCACTCTTTCGTGATCTTTGTACCAAACATACTGTAAATAAGCCATAGATCCAATGTAAAGGGCTGAAGCCCCCGAGATTACACCTGCCAGCCTGGCTTTCTTTAAAGATAAGGTATCCTGCACAATAGTATTATCTCCCTCATCAGAAAAACCTTTTATGCAAGAATATGAAGGATTGTTTATTCCCAATATAAATAGTAATCCAATAATAAGCTGTATACTTCTTTCCATCGGAGCTTTTTATAGTGGCAAACAACTAAATATAGTTATATGTATAGTCCTATAACAGTCTGCCTCTTAAAGGTAGGCATAAACCCGTTTACGCATTTTCAAATTTATGACAAATATTTTCAGCCCTACTTCTGAATCGGTAAAAGAAGTTCATAATCTGGCAGTATTGACCACAGTCCGCCAGAGGGATTGACAATTTTATATTTATCTATAATTCATAGATTTAACTCCGGTCGTGGATGGTCAAAATGTACCTGAGAGAGATGATTGAGTCACCGATTTTTGCAATGTGCATACAATAGATTAATTCTTACAGGAACAGTAAAATAGTTTGTTAAAACCTTTTATTTATTTTCAGAAATTTTTTAAATTTCAATATGGATTCTTCAAACTATTACCAACGTACAATTAATCAGAAAGATCTATGAAAAAAGCTTTATGGTTTTCAGTAATGTCACTGGGTGCTTTTATCCTGTTGCTGACAGGGTGCAGGAACAGTTCAAAAACAGCGATAGCTGAAAATACTGAACTCTCAGTTACGCAGCTTATTGAGAAGGGTAATTACTTTGTTACAATTATGGGCTGCAATGATTGTCACTCCCCAAAGGAATTGGGACCTCAGGGCCCGGAAGTCGTACCAGATTTGATGTTGTCAGGTTATCCTGCCTTACGTCCTTTTAAGAAAGTGGATCCTGAACTTATCAAGAAAGGATGGATTCTGTTCGATGCAGACCTTACTGCTGCAGCCGGGCCATGGGGTGTCTCTTTTGCTGCAAACCTCACATCCGATCAGACAGGTATTGGAAACTGGACGGAAGAAAATTTCCGGCGCGCTTTGAAAGAGGGCAGGTATAAGGGGCTGGAAGCTTCTCGGATGCTTTTGCCACCTATGCCGTGGACAAATTTTACAGGCATCAGCAATGATGATATAAAAGCCATTTTTCAGTATCTTAAAAGCACGAAGCCTGTCAGCAACGTCGTTCCCTTATCCATAAGCCCTGTTCAGAATCAATAAAAACTGACGGATTACAGAATATCTGAATTAGCCTGAAGTATTTACAACATTCCGCTTGCCGGAATTTAACCACTGGTATTTAATTACTTATCTCTCAGGAGAAAAGTAAATGTAAGAAATCATAAGCTTATAGCGCCTGGAATTGTTTAATATTGAATTGTTGTCAGAATTTAGGGAGGTAGTTATCCATATTCATGGCCCTGACATCTTTGATAAATTCTGAATACATATAATCGCTCATATTCTTAACGGGCGATCTGAATTCACCGCAATCGAGACCAACATATTTCATAAAGGCTTTGCCCGTAGCAATACCACCGTATTTTTCAAGAAGACTTACAATTTTAACGGATAACAGCTGAAGACGTTGTGCTTCATCCGGATTGCCATTGTCAAATGCTTTTATCAGATCGAGGTAAAGGGGAGCTGCATAATTGTATGTGCTTCCAACTGCACCACGACATCCGAGCGAAAGTGCTGAAAAAAGTGACGCATCACTGCCCCACAGAAGATCAAATGACCTGTTATTGTAATTCAGGCAGTGCTGAAAATCCGTAAAATCTTCATGTGTATATTTAATTCCTGCAAAATTTCTCAGGTTTGCTGATATGTTCTCCAGGAAACTTATCATAGGCATACTGACATTTGTAAGAGCCGGTATATGATAAAAATAGACAGGTATTTCAGGAACGGATTCACCTATTCTTATGCAAAAATCGGCAAGCTGGCCGGCATCGGCCGGTTTAAAATAATAGGGAGCCACTATTGCTATTGCCGAAACACCTGTTTCATACGAAAAAACAGCATTTTCTATGCACTCCCGGTATGATGTTCCCCCGACAAGATTTATAATTCTGACCTTGCCTCCCGATTTATAACATTCGGCCCATTTTTCAGCCTGAAGGCGTTTTTCGATTTGTGTAAGTGAGGCTCCTTCTCCTGTCGTTCCATTTATAAATGCACCCCTTACGCCTCTTTTTTCCAGAAATTCATAGTACGGCCTTATCAGATCATAATTGATATTACCTGCTTTATCCATGGGAGTAAATGGTGCCGCAACCAATCCTTCATATTTCTGTATCTTAAACATCGTCCTGTTTTACTTTCCTAAAAGTATTTAATTTCCTGCTTCTTATCATCAACGAACTATTGTTAAATTATTAACAGCTGGGATTCACAGGGAGGGAGGAAGACTTCCTGTTCCCTGCACTTGAAAAAGCCGGAATAAGAAATGAAGGCGGACCTATCGGGGTAATGTTATCAGAACACGCTCAGTGTCTCTCTGTGTAATATATGTTTATCAAAACTTACACAGAGCCCACAAAGTATCCACAGAGGCCCACAGAGGACTTTTGTGACAACCTCATTGCACTCTGATTATGTTCCATGAATCACCTGAGATTATGACATTCAGGGCGTAAGCGAGTAATCTATCACTATAGTATAATTTATGATAATGATTACCGATGCTTATAAAAGTTTAATCCTGTTTTGGTTGGAATTTTATATTGAATCGTGCCAGATATTCTGCCAATGGTTCTAATCCAAGTTCTTTCCTCCATTCATCAACTTTTGTTTCATTTTCGAGCGGATAGAGTTCTTCTGATCTGGTTTGTTCATTAAATCTTGTATGTGTCCCGTACTTCTGAGGCTTGTTTTCATTAAAAAGGCACCTGTCATAAATATTGGCATATCTCTGCCATGGAAGTTCTTTTTCTTCACATTTTTGCCTGATCATTGGTAAATATTTCTTCTGACTGCCATCGTTTGTATGCATTGCTACTAGATAAGCAGCCATAGCAGCTTCACTTCCAACATCTCCGATTTTGGGCCATCCTTTTGCCGCAACGAGCTGCTCCAGCTCTTTCTGGCTTTTCTCCTGAATCATGAATTTTAATCTCCATAAGGCTGATGCGACTGAGGATCTCATGCCAAATTTTCTGAAAGCAATACCAATTTCATTGAAATATGCCTGGTCATTTGCTCCAAGTCTCCAAAGTGCCCTGGCATATTCAATATCTTTATAAGGACTATTGTATTTTGTGTTTAACATAGAAATAAGTCTTTTCTCGAAAACAGCCCATTCTTTGTCTTCCCTGGCCGGGATCAGATCAGGATCTGTCAGTGCAGCAACTGATGTATCAAGTTCAACGGCAATGTTCAGATACTTAAAGCAACTATCAAACTTCTTTATTACCGAATTGTCGACTGAAAGAGCACAGGCATAGTTATAAACAATCCTCTTATCTCCGGGGTTAAGGAAATATAACCTTTTATATTCTGCAATAGCTTCAGGTATATTACCCTCATTCATTAAACTGTCTGCTTTGTTTCCCTGGCCTGGAGCAACAGGTTGAGCAACCGCAAGTTTGCAAAAAGAGGATAGACAGACTATCAGAAAGAAGATCAAAGATTTCATATTAACTGAATTTTAGTATTGTTAAAGTTAACCTTCCTAATATTCAGAATAAACAATTAATTCACAATTTTACATGTGGATTATACAGATGGTGCATTCCGGCAAACTGACCACCCTGGACAGATTCGACTTATCTGCTGTTGATTGGAAAACCACGGTTTCAGGCGGTCAGTTTCCCCCGTGGGAATTTGATCATGAAAGCGTCCTTTACTTTTAAGTGAGAAGACGATTAAACAGCTTCCTTTATAATCAGTTTCTGATCAACATTTAAATCAGACAGAATCTTTTCAACTGCCTCCATCATTGGTGGCGGCCCGCACAGGTAAATATTCCTTTGAAAGTCGGTTATATGTTCTTTAAGAAAATTCTCTGTTATAAATCCGTGTGCATATCCCTCCGCAACTTCATCCGACAGGATATTAACGAAGTTTTTCCCGAGTAAAAAATGGAATTCGTATTTAAGAATAATATCATCTCTTGTCTTGTTTGCATAAATAAGCTTGTTTTCACTGACTGCATTTTTCGAACTCAGGTACCTGAAGATTGACACAAACGGGGTAATACCCGCACCTCCTGCTATAAAATAACCTTCTCCCCTGTATTCAATAGCACCGAAGACATCTCCCAGAATCAATTCATCATTCTTCCGCAATTGAAGAAGTTCATTTGTGACCCCCTTGTGAGAAGGATATGTCTTGATTGTAAACTGAAGATAATCGTCATCAGGTAAGCTAGTAAATGTGAATGGCCTTATTTCATTTTCCCATCCTGCTTTGTTTATTGAGATATCTACGGCTTGCCCGGGAGTAAAATCCAATCCGTGGGGCTTCTCGGTAAATATCTGAAGCGCATCACGTGTTATATGCCCGATTGTTAGAATTTTTACAATATTGGTCGCCATAAGTTGTTAAATATGCTTTTCAATATGCTAAACAATTTCCTGTGAAAAAAGTTTCCTCATCCAATTCCGTCCGGGAATAAGGAATGGATTTTTTATTTAAATTCGATATTCTGAAAAGTTTAATATATGAAGAAGTTAGTGTTTCATTTCATTTTTCTGTTCATAATCTCTGCAACAGGGGCGCAAACTATTATCAATCGCGATCCTGAGATCATCAGAATGGTAAATGAGATTTCAGGAGAAAGGCTGGAGCAATCAGTCAGGAAGCTGGTAAGCTTTCATACACGCCATAATATGAGTTCCATGGACAATCCGTCTAAGGGAATTGGTGCAGCCCTGAACTGGGTTAAGTTGGAAATGGAGAAAAATATCCCTGCTTCGGGGGGCAGGCTGGAGGTTAAATTCGAGGATTATACTGTCGGAGGTCAGGGTCAGAGAATTCCGCACACGATAAACCTTAAAAATGTTGTTGCAACATTAAAAGGTACCGACATTAACGACGATAGAAAGATCCTTATAAGTGCGCATCTCGATTCAAGGGTGCAGCTCGATAATGATTCCGTGAGCTTTGCTCCGGGAGCTGATGATGATGGATCAGGAATTGCAGCAATACTTGAACTGGTCAGGATAATGTCTCCCGTGAAATTTCCGGCAACGATTATTTTTATGGCGGTAACGGGAGAGGAACATGGTTTGTTCGGAGCGCGTTATATGGCAGCCAAAGCAAAAAAGGAGAACTGGAATATTCTTGCAATGCTGAATAATGATATGATCGGGAACAGCAGTTCAAGCGAGACGATGCTTAACGACAACATGCGGGTAAGAGTGTTCTCCGAGGGAGTGCCTGCATTTGAGACCGAACAAATGGCATCAGTAAGAAAACAGACTTCAGGAGAGAACGACGGGAAAGCCAGGCAGTTTTCACGCTATATAAAGGAGATCGCAGAGAGATATGTCGACCAGCTGACTGTGACGCTGGTTTTCAGAAACGACAGGTTCGGAAGGGGAGGAGATCATTCTCCGTTCTGTGAACAGGGATTTACAGCTGTGAGGATCTGTGAATACAATGAAAACTATGACAGGACACATAAAATTCCCGCTGTTGTTAACGGAATTCAGGAAGGAGATCTTCCTGAATATGTAGATTACGAATATCTAAGGAAAAATGCAGGATTGAATCTGGCAACAATTGCAAACCTGGCGCTTGCTCCGTACGAACCTGCGGGCTGCGGAATCGTTACCGGCAGCCTGTCCAACAGTACTACACTACGCTGGGAGGCTCCTTCAAAGGGACAGAAACCATCAGGTTACTATGTTTTAATGAGGGAGACATGGCAGCCACTCTGGGAGAAGAAAATTTTCGTAACCGGCAGCGAGGTAACACTGCCTTACTCAAAAGATAACTATTTCTTCGGGATCCAGTCGGTCAGTGCTTCAGGTCACGAAAGCATTGCTGTCTTTCCCGGTCAGGTGAGAAGAACGGTATCCCGCTGACCCTCTTAAATCGCAATTTATGAATATCGAAATCTTAAGAGACTACTGTATATCCAAAAAGAATGTCACCGAAAGCTTCCCGTTCGGCGATGACACACTTGTCTTCAAAACAGGAGGCAGGATTTTTGCCCTTGTAAATCTCGAGGGCGATCTGAGCATAAATCTGAAATGCGACCCGGCTCTGGCTATTGAATTAAGGGAAAGATATTCCTCCGTATTGCCGGGATATCATATGAATAAAAAGCACTGGAATACGGTTTATGTAGACGGTACGGTGCCCGATAAAGATCTTTTTTCGTGGATCGATCATTCATATGACCTGGTATCAGGTAAGAAATAACCTGATTGGGGAATGTGGATCTTAATAATGAAAAAACTATTTACTAATGAAAACAATTCAATTGGCAATTAAAAGTTTACTCGGAACTCTTTTCTTCCTGCTGGTACTGTTCATCAGTGCCGGACGAATAAATTACTGGCAGGGGTGGTTATACACTGCAATCTGTATTTTATCTGTATTTTTAAATGCATATGCACTGAAAGATAAAGCTGACCTGGCAGCAGAAAGGGCGGTAGTAAAATCAGGAACAAAATCGTGGGATAAAAAAATATTAGGGTTATCTGCAGTTATACTGATAATTACATATATAGTTGCCGGGCTGGATTCGGGCCGTTACCATTGGTCGCCGCCCTTTAATGGGGGCGTAAATGCAACTGGAGCAGCCCTTATTATTGCCGGAGAAGTAATTTTTCTTATGGCACAAAAGGAAAACAGGTTTTTTTCGAGCGTTATGCGTATTCAGACTGACAGGGGCCACACCGTATGCGATACCGGAATTTATAAAATAATAAGACATCCTGCATATTTCGGAAACATTATTACTGCCTTAGGGATACCTTTGATCCTTGGATCTCTGTGGGGTTTTATACCATCTGCAGTCTCAATTATCCTGGTTATAATAAGAACATATCTTGAAGACAGGACTCTTATTAAAGAGCTGGATGGATATAGTGATTATTCCTCAAGAACCCGGTTCAGATTGCTTCCATACATCTGGTAGTTTATTGGTGAATAATCTGATCATAGGATTCTCCCGGTTCCGCCAACAGGAGTGTGCTTGTGAAAATCCAGTACCTTTGTTCACAATGCATCACAGGGAAGTTTTTACTGTCATTTATTGGGAAATAACCCAGGTATATTTTTCATATTATTTACTATTAAACCGGCAAATATGAAGTCACTAAAAAGTCTTATTCTTACTTTGTTCCTGCTTGTTTTAATTCTGTTTTCTTCACCTCTTAAAAGCCAGGAGAGGCAATCGGAACTTAAAAAAGGCGTACCTGTACCAGAATTGCTGACCGCAGGGGATAAGCACAGGTACATTGTAACAATAGATGCAAATATGTTCGCATATTTCAGCCTGGTTCAGAAAGGAGTGGATGTGTTGATCACCACTTATGATCCGGACGGGAACAAGATTCAAAGTTTTGACAGTCCGAACGGAAGATCAGGACCTGAGCCTGTCATACTCTTTTCGGAAAAGAAGGGGAATTATGTTCTGGAACTTACGGCTCTGGAAGAAAAAGGATATAAGGGCAGGTACGAACTTGTCTGGCTAAAACTGGAACCCAGGGGAACCACACCTGAGAAACAGATAGATCAGCTTTTCACAACGTGGAATACTATTGAATCGCCCGGGGCAGCTGTAGCTGTTGAGAAAGATGGTAAAATAATCTATAAAAAGGGTTTCGGAAGTGCCGAACTTGAATATAACATACCAATTACTCCACAGACCGTGTTTCATATCGCTTCAATTTCAAAACAGTTTACCTGTTTTTCTATCCTTTTGCTTGAAAAGCAGGGAAAACTATCAATTGATGACGATATCAGGAAATATATTCCAGAAGTTCCTGATTTCGGAAAAGTTATTACACTTAACCACCTTATGCATCACACAAGCGGACTGAGGGACCAGTGGGAGTTACTAGCGATGGCAGGTTGGAGACTCGATGACATTATTACAAAAGATCAAATACTCAGAATTGTGAGCCGGCAGAAAGAATTGAATTTTAGTCCGGGTGAAGAATATATGTATTGCAATACCGGATTCACACTTCTGGCTGAAGTTGTAGCTCGTGTTTCAGGTCAGCCTTTTCCTGAGTTTACAAGGATCAATATTTTCGAGCCGCTTAAAATGACAAACACCCTGTTTTATGATGATTGCGAGAAAATTGTGAGGAACAGGGCTTATTCCTTTTATGCCGACAGCACTGGATATAAGAAAAGCATACTCAGCTACTCAAATGCAGGAGCGACAAGTTTGTTCACTACCGCGGAAGACCTCTGCAAGTGGTCTGTTAACTTTGAAAACCCGGTTGTCGGGGGTAAAGATATTATTGACAGAATGAGTTTGCGGGGTGTACTGAACAAAGGAGATACAATAACCTATGCATTGGGTCAGGATATCGGCAGCTATAAGGGATTGAAGATCATTTCACATGGAGGTGCAGATGCCGGGTACAGAAGTTTCCTTGTCAGGTTCCCCGATCAGAAGTTCTCTGTAAATGTTCTCAGCAACCTGGCTTCCTTCGATCCGGGAGGAATGTCATTTAAAATCGCAGATATTTATCTTAAGGATAAAGAGGTTGTGGCAGGTTTAAAAAAAGAAGAAACCGGAATCAAAGCCCCGGCTGTGGTAAACGATATAAAGGTCGATCATGATATCCTGGTATCTTATTGTGGTCAGTATGAATGGCAGCCCGGGATTTTTGTAACAGTTTCTCTCGAAAATGATATTCTGTTTGTTTCCGCACCAGAGCTTCCAAAGACTCCTATGGTGCCAGTATCAGCAACCGAGTTCGATGTGAAACCGGTTTCGGCAAGAGTCACATTTGTTCTTGATTCAGGTAAGGTAAGCAAGATGCAGGTAAAGATGAACGGGGGGGAGGTAATTGCAATGAAGACACCTGATTTTGACCCTGCAAAAATTAACGTGTCAGAATATACAGGAAACTTCTACAGCGAAGAATTAAGCACTGCTTATACAATGGTTGCAGATTCAGGTAAACTTATTGCCCGGCATTTCCGGACAGGAGATGTAATGCTCACGGGCACCAAACCTGATAACTTTACGGGCAATCAATGGTATTTCCGGAATGTCGCTTTTACCAGGGATTCAAATGGCAAAATAATTGGTTGCAGGGTTTCCGGAGGGCGTGTAAAGAACCTTAAGTTTACGAAAATATCAGAGTGAGGTAAAAGGTTGAAAACAGGTAATATTATGTTAACAATCCATTACAGTTTTTACGACGGCAGAAAATCCACCAATGTAATCCTGATTTAATGTAAAATGATCTGAAATCATAAATTCTTGTTTCAACTTTTCCCGAATGGAGTGACTCTGAAAACTTCCTTATATTCTTCAGCTGCCTTGTCATCATTATCTTATTGACAAAGGAATAGATGACGAAGAAACCCCTTGAGAATATATCAGTATTAAAATGGCCTTTTATCTTGCACCATAATATGGATTTGGTTCCTTTTTTCGTAATCCTGTATTCAATAAGCATATCCTTCATATAAAGGTTAACAGGAGAATTAATCGGCTCACAGAACCGGCAAACAATAAAAGAATTTTCCTGAAATTCGGATATGTGAAATGCCAGCAGGAAATGAGTATTTACCTTTAAGGGCGGCAGGTTTTCAATGATGAAATCAGGCGACTTCCTGAATCGGTTGTCAAGGAAATCATAACTGTAAGGTGACACTCTCAACTGTTTTAACCATAAGAAAATATCAGATGCCTCAGCCCTGATTTCTATGGAACGAATCAGTTCCCTGCAATCAGTATTCGGTATTTCCGGTGTGAAATCAATAATAAAGGATGGTATGGAAAGAGATTTAGTTTTCATTAAACCCCTGTATATTCTTATATCATTAAGGATACAACTTTGATAAAGTTACAAAAAGTAACTTGACTTTGATCTGAACAAAGTCTATTTTTGAGTCAGCGGGGTTGGTTTAGTTATTGAATTATTAAGAACCAAGGCTCTTCTTTAACTGTAAACAAATAACAATGAAAACATCTATGACGCTTTTTGGTTGTGGCCCTAAACTGGCACTGCTATGTCTGCCGTATATACTGCTTTCTTTAACTGTGATGTACAGATATCCTGAATTCTTAAAATCGGGTTTTTTAGAGTACCCTTTTTTTAAGTACATGGGATTTATATGGTTAGTTTTGGGAATTATCTTCTGGATCTATTCTGCAGTCTGGTTTTTAAAATATTTTAAACCCGGCAGGCTTATTACACAGGGGCCTTTTGCCCTTTGCCGGAATCCTATCTATTCCTCTATAATAGTCTTTATAATACCTGCCCTGGCACTGATTTTCCATTCGGGTCTGATATTCTCTGTTGCGTTGGTTTTATATCTCGGATTTAAGATCTCAATACATGGGGAAACAATTATATTGAGAAGGATTTTTGGTGAAGAATATGAGATATATGAGAAATCGGTTAATGAGATTTTTCCGTTTCCGGGGAGACAATTCAAATAACCGGATTAATTTTGGCAAATAATCATTTACAATGAATATCCGGCTTTTAGCTTACGCTATTATGATGATAGCTATTGGAAGGTTTATCCAGGATGATAAACACCTCTTCAACGGAGTCTCTCTGGATAACTGGGAGGTTATCGATTTCGAGGGACATGGAAACGTTTCCGTTGTTGATAGTTGTATTATTATAGATAAGGGAGAATTAATATCGGGTATACGATGGACCGGTGAATTTCCAAAAACTAATTATGAGATTACTCTTGATGCCAAACGTGTCGATGGGAGAGATTTCTTTTGCGGTATGACATTTCCGGTTAAAGAATCCTTTCTAACACTGGTGCTTGGAGGATGGGGAGGATCAGTTGTCGGTCTGAGCTCTATCGACGGATATGATGCTGCCAACAATCAGACAGGTAACCAGTTCAGTTTTGGATCGGGTTGGTGGTACGGAATCCGTCTCAGAGTGACAGACAAAAAAATTGAAGCCTGGGTTGAGGGCGAAAAGATAGTCGATTTTACAATTGGTAATTCAAGTCTCTCATTAAGATCGGAAGTGGAATTATCCGTACCTTTTGGATTTACGACATATAAAACTACCGGAGCTCTGAGAAATATAAAGCTTCATGAGATCAATGATTGAGATCCTTTTGTTTCTGAAACAATGTTCACATCATAATGATCTAATTACCAAATCTGTAACCAATACCTGATTCGGTAATTATAAGAGAAGGATGAGTGGGATCGTCTTCTAATTTTTTTCTTAGCTGGGCAACAAATACCCGTAAATATTGTGTCTGATCTGAATAGCTATGTCCCCATACCTCTTTTAATAAATACTGATGAGTTAATACTCTGCCCGAATTTACTGCCATTAAAGCAAGCAGTGAAAATTCGGTTGAAGTTAATTTTACGAGATTACCGTTTTTCCTTACAATATGGCCTGGCAGGTCGACAGATAAAGACCCGAATGACAAAATCGGACTGGTCCCTGATTTGTTTATTTCCACTCTTAAAGCAGTTCTTATACGTGCCAGTAATTCCCCTGTTCTGAATGGTTTTGTAAGATAATCGTTAGCTCCTGAGTCAAGAGCTTTAATAATAACATCTTCCGAGTTCCTGACGGAAAGAATAATTACAGGATTGTTATACCATTCCCTGAGTTTTTTGAGAACAGATAGGCCGTCTTCATCGGGCAGGCCAAGATCGAGAAGTATCAGAGCAGGATTATGAGTAGCGGCTGCGACTATTCCTTCTTTAGCTGTCGTGGCTTCAGATACTTTGTATCCGTTAAGGTTTAAAGTTATCTCAAGAAGCCTTCTTATCTGGACCTCATCATCAATAATCAGTATGTTGATATCTGTTTCCAATATCCAAATTTAAGAGAAAAAGGAAGATCCGATGTACACCAATTCAGAATTAGTAAACTGCATCCTTATAAAATCTTTATGCCATGAAACTAATCCTTATAAAATCCTTATCAATTCTGTCGCATTTTTGTATCGGTATAATTTGAGCTGACATGAATGCATTAGTTCTGTTTGTCCGTCCTGAAGCGGCATCTTCAAATAACCCTGTGAGTTATATTATCGGAGGAATTATCGCCATTCTGATCCTGGGTTACCTGATATACACTCTTTTACGACCTGATAAATTTTAATCGGATGATAATCTCATCACTCAATCCTGTATGTAACAGACCCTGTTCTTTTTTACGGTTCAAACCGTGATTTAATGTCGAAAAACAATGAATGAAGCGATTCAACTGATCATTTTCATGCTAAGCCTTGTTGCACTGGCCCCTTTGCTTGGACGATACATGGCCAGGGTCTTTATGGGTGAAAATCATTTATTGAAACCTGTTTTTGGCTGGCTTGAAAAACTGGTTTACCGGATTTCCGGCATAAATAGTGAGGAAGAAATGAACTGGAAGACTTATACTGCCGGTGTTCTTCTGTTCAGCCTGTTTGGCTTTATTCTTTTGTTTCTGTTGCAGATTTTACAGGCATATTTACCGCTGAATGGTGAAAAATTGCCCAATGTATCCTGGCATCTCGCTTTTAATACGGCAATGAGCTTCACTACAAATACCAACTGGCAGTCGTACAGCGGTGAAAATACACTGAGCTATCTGGTTCAGATGCTGGGGTTAACTGTTCAGAATTTTGTAAGTGCAGCAACTGGTATCGCGGTTTTTCTGGCTTTGATTCGCGGATTAACAAGAAAAACAACAGAATTTTTGGGCAATTTCTGGGTTGATATCACCAGAAGTGTAATTTACGTGCTAATGCCTTTGGCTGTAATTCTCACCCTGGCACTTGTTGGACAGGGAGTTGTCCAGACATTTTCTCATTATGAAAAAGCGGTTACACTGCAGGGAGCTGAACAGGTTATTCCGCTGGGACCTGCTGCATCACAGATTGCCATTAAGCAACTTGGTACAAACGGAGGCGGCTTCTTTGGCGCGAATAGTGCCCATCCCTTTGAGAATCCGACTCCTTTTTCCAACTTTCTTGAATTGTTAGCCATTATTATCATTCCGGCGGGTTTGGTTTTTACATTCGGGCATTATATGAAATCCGGAAGTCAGGCGCGGGCAATATTTCTTACCATGATTTTCCTTTTTGCAGCTGGCCTTGCAATTTCACTTTGGTCGGAGTACAGCCATAACAATGTTTTGAATGTTTCAGGTTCCATGGAAGGCAAAGAGACCCGCTTGGGAGTAATGAACAGCGTCCTGTGGTCTGTTACTACCACAGCTACATCGAGTGGTTCCGTGAATGCAATGCATGATAGTCTGTCCCCTCTTTCAGGCCTTGTAAACATGGTCAATATGATGCTTGGGGAAATTATATTCGGAGGTGTGGGATCGGGATTATATGGAATCATAATCTTCATTTTTCTCACTGTTTTTATTGCCGGGCTGATGGTCGGCCGGACACCCGAATATCTTGGGAAGAAAATCGAAGCTTATGAAATAAAGATGACAATTGTGGCAATTTTAGCTCCTAGTGTTGTCATTAAGTTATTTTCAGCAGTTGCATGCTCAGTAGGTCCCGGATTATCCAGTCTCAGTAATTCAGGTCCCCATGGTCTTTCCGAAATCCTGTATGCTTTCAGTTCTGCCGCAGGAAATAATGGAAGTGCTTTTGCGGGGCTCAATACCAATACGGTTTTTTATAACCTGATGATGGGATCCGGGATGTTGATAGGCCGTTTCGGAATAATCATTCCCGTATTGGCAATTGCAGGCAGTATGGCACGGAAAAAGATTGCACTGGTCACCTCAGGTACCTTCAGGACTGACAACTGGTTGTTTGTATCGCTTCTGATAATTATAATTCTGATAGTTGGCGGCCTGACCTTTTTCCCCCCGCTTGCATTAGGTCCGGTGGTAGAACATTTCTTAATGAATTCAGGAGTAACATTTTAATTCCTATGATGAATAAATTGGGAAAACGGAATATAAGTCTCCTACTAACCAGAGAAATAGTAGGCCAGGCATTAAAGGAATCATTTATTAAATTGAACCCGGCTGTTTTGGTGAAGAACCCTGTTATTTTCATCGTTGGTATTGGTGCGTTGATGACCACCATAATAGTATCCCTAGATGTTTTCAATAATAATTTTTCAGGCTTTAACTTTCAGATTATGGTCTGGCTTTGGTTTACGGTTCTCTTTGCCAACTTTGCCGAAGCAATAGCTGAAGGCAGGGGAAAAGCTCAGGCAGATAGTCTCCGTAAAAGCCGCACTAAAACAAAGGCACGCAGGCTGGTTCAGAATAAAGAGGAAATTGTATGGGCAACAGATCTGAAAAAGGGAGATACTGTAATATGTTTAGCAGGAGATAATATCCCAGCCGATGGAGATGTCATCGAAGGCATTGCCAGTGTGGATGAATCTGCAATTACAGGGGAATCAGCACCGGTAATCCGGGAAAGCGGCGGTGACCGTTGTGCTGTTACCGGAGGTACCAAAGTGCTCAGTGACCGGATTGTCATCAAAGTGACATCAGAGCCGGGCAATACATTTTTAGATCGTATGATAGCCCTGGTTGAAGGTGCAAAACGTCAGAAAACACCTAACGAGATTGCATTGATTATACTCCTGTCAGGCCTTACTATAATTTTCCTGTTGGTTGTCGCTGCCCTGCCTGCCTATTTTGGCTATAGCTTAAAAGCTTCTGGTCTGCCTGAAAGCCAAAATCTTCCCCTCCCTGTCCTGATATCGTTGCTTGTATGTCTTATTCCTACGACTATCGGGGGATTGCTTAGTGCTATTGGGATAAGCGGAATGGACAGATTATTGCGCAAGAATGTTATTGCGACTAGCGGGAAAGCCATTGAGGCAGCCGGCGACACCGATGTTCTGTTGTTGGATAAGACAGGAACTATTACATTGGGTAACCGCATGGCAACTGAGTTTATTCCCGCTGAAGGCTTTACAACAGAAAGGCTGGCAAATGCAGCACAACTTGCCTCACTGGCTGATGAAACCCCTGAGGGGCGATCGATAGTTGTTCTGGCAAAAGAAAAATTCAATATTCGCGGCCGTGAAGTCAAACAACTCAATGCAACGTTTATTCCATTTACCGCACAATCGAGGATGAGTGGTGTCGATTTAAAAACCACCACAGGTTCAATACAAAAAATTCGAAAAGGTTCTTCAGAAGCCATCCGGACTTTTATTCAAAATAATAATGGTTTTTATTCTCAGGAAATCCAGAATATAGTCCTGGATGTTGCAAGAAGGGGAGCTACCCCCCTGGTTGTAGCCGAAGATGAAAAAGCTTTAGGAGTTGTTCACCTGAAAGACATTGTCAAAGGAGGCATTAAGCAGCGTTTCGCCGAATTACGGAAAATGGGGATTAAAACTGTTATGATTACCGGCGACAATCCGCAAACAGCAGCCGCCATTGCCGCCGAGGCCGGGGTTGATGATTTTCTTGCTGAAGCCAGGCCCGAGGATAAGCTTTTTAGAATACGCGAAGAACAGGCAAACGGTCATCTGGTAGGGATGATCGGCGATGGTACCAATGATGCACCGGCTCTGGCTCAGGCAGATGTGGGACTGGCAATGAATACAGGCACCCAGGCTGCACGCGAAGCAGGAAATATGGTTGATCTTGATAGCAATCCTACTAAGCTTATCGAAGTGGTTGAGACCGGAAAACAACTGCTTATGACACGGGGAGCACTGACAACTTTCAGTATTGCAAATGATGTGGCTAAATATTTCGCCATTATTCCTGCTATTGCAACATTTTTGTATGTTACGTCTTCAGGAAATGCTCCTCTGGACGCACTTAATATTATGAAGCTTGCTACACCTGAAAGCGCTATTTTAAGTGCAATAATATTCAATGCACTGATAATCATCTTCCTTATACCCCTTGCCATGAAGGGAGTTAAATACCGTCCCATTTCAGCTAACCGGGTACTCGCGTTGAATATTGCAATTTACGGTGTCGGAGGATTGATAGTTCCTTTTATTGGAATCAAACTGATAGACATGCTGCTTGTATTTTTCCATATGATCTGAGAACCGGGATTAAAAAAAAGAAAAGGAGATTATAATGAAGACACAAACAATCATAGCAATAAAATTCTTAATGATAATGACGATAATGACCGGAATAATTTATCCGTTTTTGATGACAGGATTGGCACAATTAATATTTCCGGCCAGAGCTAACGGGAGTCTTGTGATGAAAGATGGTAGAATTGCAGGTTCGGAGTTAGTAGGGCAGAAATTCGACAGCAATATTTACTTCTGGCCAAGACCCTCAGCCATTGACTATAATCCGATTCCCTCGGGAGCGTCAAATCTCGGCCCGACGAGTGATAAGTTAAAAAAACAGGTTAAGGAAAGACGCAGGTTATTCGTGATAAATAATTTAATAACCGATACAACAGCTATCCCAAAAGAGATGCTTTTTGCATCAGCAAGCGGCCTTGATCCCCACATTTCACCCGAATCTGCCCTTCTCCAGTTAAATAGAGTCGCAGGTGGAAGGAATCTTGATGAAGTTCAAATACAAAAGGTAAAGCAGCTCATTAAAAACAAAACTCAGGGACCTCAGTATTTTCTGTTTGGAGAACCCAGAATCAATGTGTTTGATTTAAATTTGGCTTTGGATAGTATCAGGTAATGAATTACGATGATAACAGACCGGATCCAGATGAACTTTTAGCTTCTTTGAAGTTCGAGGAAGAAAAGAGCAAACACGGCAAGTTGAAAATATTCTTCGGCATGTGTGCCGGTGTAGGTAAAACCTATACGATGCTTCAGACTGCCCAGGCTGAGAAGGCGAAAGGGAATGATATAGTTATCGGTTATATTGAAACCCATAACAGAGAGGAGACCGCCAAACTGGCAGAAGGTATTGAACTGATTCCCCGAAAAGTTTACGGATACAAATCCACTTCTGTTCAGGAGATGGATTTAGATACTATTATTAACCGGAAACCTCAAACTGTTATTGTTGACGAACTTGCACATACGAATGCACCTGGCAGCCGCCATGCAAAAAGGTTTCAGGACGTCCAGGAAATTCTTGAAAGCGGTATCAGCGTTTATACCACATTAAACGTTCAGCACCTCGAAAGCCGATCTGAAACCGTGGCGCAAATTACCGGCATAATAGTGCACGAAACAATCCCCGATGAGGTTTTTGAGAATGCTGATGAGGTTGAACTGGTCGATCTGACTCCAGAAGAATTACTTCAGAGGCTTTCAGATGGCAAAGTTTATACCCCCGAAAGATCCAGAGAGGCTGCAAAAAATTTTTTCCGCGAAGGTAATATCAACGCCTTACGTGAAATGGCCTTACGTATTGTTGCCGACAGGGTGGACAAGCAACTGCACGATTACATGCGGCATAAACATATTCGTGGTCCATGGAAATCTGGTTTGCATCTGCTTGTTGCAATAGGGCCGAGTCCATATTCCGGTAAATTGTTACGTTGGGCTAAGACTCTTTCTTACTCCATGGGTGCAAACATTCAGGCAGTTTACATCGAGACCCTGCGAAAACTTAATCCAAAAGAGAGCGAACAACTTGATAAAAACATAAACCTCGCGAAACAGCTGGGTATTAAATTCCGGATCATTACCAACAATGATATTGTAAAAGGAATTATCAATTTTGCCCAGAAAGAAAACGTTACTCATATTATTGTCGGGAAACCCCGTGTTCGGAACCTGATTTCTTTGCTCCGTCTTGGCAGATATGTGAACAGGTTGGTGCGGTATAGCGGAAATATCGACATTTATATACTTGGGGCCGATAATCAGTCCAGGGACCGCTTTCAGTCCATGGTTTCAGTTCCTCCTTTTACTTCGACCATCCCGCAATATCTAATAACTTCATTACTTGTTGTTTTATCCTCAACAGGGTTCTATCTGGTAAAAGATCTTATTGGTTATCAGGTAGTTTCATTTGCACTGCTGTTCCTGGTTTCAATACTGGCTATTTTTTACGGGACAGGTCCTATTTTATTGGCCGCAACCCTGAGTGCACTGATTTGGGATTTCTTTTTCATTCCTCCGCCATTTACATTGCATATTGAAAAACCAGTTGACGTGCTGATGCTTATAATGTTTTTTATTATTGCCCTTCTGAATGGGATTTTAACTTCAAGAGTACGCCGACAGGAGAAGAAAACCAGGATCCGGGAGGAAAGAACACATGCTCTGTATCAGCTTACTCGGGATTTAACGATGGCATCCGGAATTGACGAGGTTACGAAAATTGCAGTCAGATATATTAAGAAGTATTTTAATCTGGATTGTGCAATTATTCTTAAGAATGACTTTAATCAACTTGATAATAAAGTTCAAAATGAGACTAAAGCAGAGCTTTCGGGTAATGAATTAAGTATAGCAGCATGGGTTTATAAACATTCGGCCAAAGCCGGTAAACACACCGATACATTGCCTTCAACCGATTATACATTTTATCCTTTAACCGGAAATAACAACAACACGGGAGTTATTGCCATCAAACTGCCCAAACCGTTTACCCAGGGTGAAGAACAATTCTGGGAGGCATTTCTATCTCAAATATCAGGCAAATATGAGCGTGAGTATTTACGGGATGCAGCCCGGAAAGCATATATATTGAATGAATCAGATAAGCTCTATAAAACCCTTTTTAACTCTATTTCTCATGAATTGCGCATTCCGGTGGCAACTATTATGGGGGCAACAGATACCTTGCTAATGCAATCGTATCCCGAAGATACCCGGCGAAAACTATATGCAGAAATAAATACAGCTTCAATAAGGTTAAACCGGCTTATCGAAAACCTGTTGAACATGTCCCGTCTTGAATCAGGACAGATTACACCACGGTTAGACTGGTGTGATGTTCATGACCTCGCGAATAAAGTGGCAGATAACCTTGAACAGGAACTGCGGAATTTTAAATTGTCAGTAGTGATTCCGGCCGACATGCCATTAGTGCTTATCGATTTCGGACTTACAGAGCAGGTACTGAACAATCTGGTTCTTAATGCAACTCAAAACGCAACGGCAGGAACAAATATAAGACTCAAGTTTTTTTTCGATCAGGGCGCACTTACTATCCAGGTCATGGACAGGGGAAAAGGATTTCCGGCATCTGAATTACTCTCGGTATTTGATAAGTTTTACCGGGGGAAAGATTCAAAAGCAGGAGGTACCGGATTAGGGTTATCGATCGTAAAAGGTTTTGTTGAAGCACAGGGGGGCACTGTAATGGCAGAAAACCGGAAAAATGGCGGAGCTTTATTCACAATTAAGATCCCGGTTAAAAGTTCTGAAATGGACAAACTGAACAAACAGGAAAATTAAAAGTCCCTGACAGTTCCTCATTTATTCTTATCGGTTAGTTTTTATAGTTAAAACATTGAAATCATGAAAATTAAGACAAAATTGTTTCTTGCATTCGTGTTTCTCCTGGTTGAGTTTTTATTTGTCAGCATATTCAGTCTCTATTTTATCTTTAAAATCTCCCAGCAAAACAATCTGATAACCAAGGATAATAATCTTTCTATTAGCTACTCTGAAAATATGCTTCAATCGATGGACAAGATTAATGATTTCAATTCATCTTCAGTATTTAATTCTCATTTTGTGCCTGATAGAAAGGAATTATCGCGTTTCTTAACCAATTTTGAAAAGAACCTGGTAAATGAGGAAAACAATATTACCGAAACAGGCGAAATGGAATTAGCCCTGTCTGTTCGTGAAAATTTCGAAAAAATCAAATCATTAATATCTGATTCTGCATGGAACTCAGTTCCGGACAAACCGGGGTATTATTATGCTACTCTTTTACCTGTTGTAAACGAAATCAAATTAGCATTGTATGCCATTTCCGATATAAACATGAACGCTATTATCAGAAAAAATCATACGGCTAATGACACTGCCAGCCATTCATATTTTATCCTATCAATTATTGCTTCAATCTTCTTTCTTGTATTCTTTGCTTTTATCTTCGGCTTCCCGAAATATATTGCAGATCCAATTGAAATTCTTGCAAAAAATGTCAATGAAATTGCAAACAAAAATTTCAAGGTAAGGATGGCGTTCAACTCAAATGATGAATTCGGGCAGATTTCAAAAGCTTTTAACGATATAGCAGTCAATCTGGAAGAATTTAACAGAAATGAAACAGAAATTCTGATCGAAAGAAAAGAGCTCGCTGAATCTGCTATTAGAAAGATGGATGAAGCTGTGCTCATTCTGGATGTTAATCAAAACATCATTCTGGTAAGTATTCTTGCAGAGAAGCTTCTTAATTTGAATAATATTAATATCATTAACAGAAGTGCTATTGAGGTTGCACAAAAAAATGATTTGTTGAAATTCATGTTGAGAGGCCTGATTGAGGATATCGGCTTCCAGACAAATACGTTTACGATAACTTCTAACGATATAAAAACGACCTATACAAGTGAAATGAAAGTTATCACAAAACCTGTTAAAAATTCGGATTTGATAGTCCCCATTGGTTATATGATTTCTTTAAAAAATATCTCCAAATCTTTTAATTAAGAACTTCTTTCAGGATTACCACCTGAACATCGTATTTTATATCTTTACATAGCCACAACGTAACACATGTCTTAAATTTTTCCGTCTTTGATTTAAACAAATCCAGTTTTATGAAAATCCGGAAAGAAGAAGAACTAGAAAAATTTATAAGGGAAAATAAAGATGAGTTCAACTCATATAACCCTGAACCTGATCATAGTCAGCTTTTCCTGTCAAAATTATTCAGGAAATTTAAGGAAGTAATCAGTATAGTGCCTTATCTGGTAAGAGTCGGAATTGCCACTATCCTTATATTTATTATATCTTTTGCAATTTGGAGACTTTTTCTCTCTCCTCCGTTGACGCGGGTTTCCTTAAAATACTGGAAAGCAGAGCATAATTATAAATTTCGTATTCACCGGAATACAAGGCTTACCTATAAGTATATAACTAATCCTGAAGAAAAAGCTGAATTTGGGTCTGAACTTCAGCAATTTGATGCTTCATTTGAAGAGTTAAAGAAGCAATTACAAGAGAATCCTTCCGAAGAAAACATAGCAGGCTTGCTAAGATTTTATAAGGACAAATTACTGTCGCTGGAAGAAAAAATCCAGAAATACAGAAACAGAAATATTCCAAACAAGAAATAGTAGCGAAAACCGCATCTGCACCACTTGCATCAGTGGTTTATCTTACAGGCCTGTTCCTTTCGGGAGTGAACATTGTTAAATCCCACTCTTTGTACCAGTGAAGTTCCATCTTCCCTTCCTCTGTAATAGTAATCGGTAAAAATACATATTGTGATTCAGGACGACCGCCTCCATTCCATCTGTCACCCATATAGAGATATGCATCCTTATAACCGGGGATCTTAAAAATGTAACATGGCTGTGAATTGAACGAGTTGTTACCTGCATCACCATTAAAAGGGTGACCCTGATCAATATAGGGTCCCATAATGTCAGGTGCAGTGTAATAAGTTGCAGGATTTGGCGTCCAGCCTGAACATCCGCTTGTCAGAAGATAAAAGATCCCGCCTTTTTTCAGAATGCCGGGACCCTCACAATGGGCTTTTATATCAACATCGTTAGTTGTGATACCTAGATAATCGGCCGACAATTCCACCATCCTTATCGTGAGATTTGTATGATCGGCTGCATAGCCGATATAGGCTTTTTTTGTACCCGGATCAAAATACATTCCAATATCCCGCGATTCATGTCCG
>DOTV01000167.1:35724-44729 GCA_003520925.1 Bacteroidales bacterium
GCCACGCCGAGTTCTGCAATTGTATAATTGTTACCGTCATAATGGAACCACATGACATAACGTTTATTAGCTTCATCATAGATCACCTTGGGACGTTCAAAAACCTGAATATCCCCCTTTTCCAGTACCACACCCTCCTTTTTCCAGTTATAAAGATCTTTTGAAGAATAACACGATGCCCCTCTTGGCTCTCCGCGATGTTCTCCATACCAATAATAGGTTTTCAGCGATTCAACATAAATTATGTTACCGCCATGGCAGTCGATATGTACACCATCCTCAGCAAGCCATTCACCTCCAGGTTTAAATGAGGTGTACCTGGCAGACAGTTGAGCCATAGCGGCAGGAGAGAACAGGAGTGAAAATAAAATGAATAAAACCTGTTTCATGTTTACCTGGCAAACCAAATAGTTACTTTTGAGGTGATCTGATATATTCTCAGTGATCATAGATTTTTATTTTGGCAGATTTTACCGGAAAAGCCCGTATCGTATTTCTTCCTGCAATTTAGAAGATAATTTTGAAAAAGGTTGACGTCTTTCTGTCGTAATTATTTTATGATTTAACCTTCTTTTCTTTGCCAAACTTCAAACCGATATTGAAATTCAGACCGCTCAGATCTTTATTTGTCACATGGGTAATTGAAACATTCTCATCATTTTCATTTAACCCCGAAACATACCTGTAACTTATTCCTGCGGCCAGTGTCAGTCTTTTGCTGAGGTTTAATTCAAGGTTTACACCTGGTTCCATTACAAAGAAATGAGCCCCTGAGATATTCCAGAAATTGTCAAGCAGTCCCGATTTCGGATTCTCATAATCTTTTGTGGATCCATATGCCAGCAGTAACTGGCTGCTGAAATGCAGTAAGTTCCCGGGCTTGTAAATAAACTGTCCTATGCCTCCGAAATACCCGTAGTTAACCCTAGGGTGCCCCAGGTTAACCCCGCCCGAAATACCCAGAAGGAAAGAACGGTTTATCAGGGCACCTCCGTAAAATCCAATGAGAGTTCCGATATCTCCCTGTATTGAATTGATTTTAACCTCAGGGACCCACATCTCACTGACTTTAACTGTTGATTTAAACAAAGTCCTGGTGGTGTCCTGTTCCTGTGCATTTAAGAGTGCCGGAGCGAACATTAAAGTGGCAGCTACAACGAAAATCATTCCGTTTAAATTCATTTTCTGATTTTTAATTCTTGTTTTCATGATTCATTAATTGTTAAATTCATAATTTAAAATCTTGATAATTAGATGTTAAGCATATATATTCTGATTTGTTTTCCACTTTCTATTCAATAGTTTTTAAAGTGTATATCAGCCATCCGAAGGAAATAATGTAAAGGAGTCTTTGCCAGACACCTGCCGTCTGTTCAGCTTCGGATGAAAGAAGGGATAGTAATATGACAGATATTGCCGTAACTAAATTCAATGATTTGTCATTCTGTTTCTTAAGTATCATTGCTGTCGAAAAGGTCAGAATCGTAAAAGCGATCCATGTGATACCCGTAAAATACTTATGCCAGCCATCCTCACTAATATTGCAGGGGACAGAAGGGTTAACAGGAGCACTGTTAAAAAATGCTGAAAGCACAATGGAGATCACAAAAAATAAGAGAATGACACGTTGAAAGGCAAAGCCTTTAAAGCATCCCCAGACAGAAATCAGTGAGCTGAAAGCAACGACAACAAGTATTGAATTAATGATCCAGGCGCCGGCTGAATTTTGTGCTCCCAGATCGCTGATTGTATTTCTGATTATTGATTGACCAGGTTTGATGAAAATCGGAAGTACAAACATTGCCAGAAGCATCAGGATACAGGCTATTACGAGTAAATATAATTTTGTCTTCTTTTTCATTTCAACTGGTTTTTGATCATTGTTTATTGTACATCATAAGGAAATTGATCTCATGCTGATATCGACATTTCATTGGTTACGATTACCGGCTCAATCACTTTGCTTATTTCAGAATCTTTCTTAGTTTTTTCAAGTTTCTTCATTCCGAATATGATCCGGAGAATATTGAATCGTCTTATTAATATCCAGTATATTGAGGCTGAAAGAGTAAAAGAAGAAATCATAACAATGATGACTTTCCAGACAACCGCGATATCGAGGTGAATGATGAAAAATCCCATAACCACTATTACAGGCTGATGGAGCAAATAGAAAGGATAAATTGCTTCATTGGCCAGCTTCCTTAGCAGAGAGTTCCTGTTAAGATATTGTTTTGCAAAACCTATTGCCGTCATTGCACATGACCAGGCAAGGAAAATCGAAGAAACATCCCGGATAATATCCCCGGAATCCGCAGATTTAGCCAGCCCTGGAACTTTGAACATTACAAAAGTTGCGGCGACGACCTCTGCCAGGTACCATAACCTGTATTTTCGCATAGCTTCTGTAATATTCCTGACAGGTAATAATATAAAACCTGCCAGAAAGAAAATGATATAGTATGTAAGTGAGGCCCAGTCGTTTACCAGATCATTGGTTTCGGTTTCAAAATACTGACGAAGAATTATCTGGGATAATAACAATGGAATTATGAAAATATTCAGTGCCAAGGGGTTGATAACAATATTTTCGATCCGGAGAGTGAACCTTTGAAATCTTTGGCTTCGTAGGAAATTAAGGAATGGTGTGATAAACAGAGATATCACAAACAAGTATGCTATGAACCAAAGATGGTGCCAGCTGAAATTACCATCGGGATAGATCCCATCAAACATATGGGAATAAAATTCGGGTAATGAGCCATACAAGTTTATCTTTTCAATATAAACCTGGACAGGGACGAGGGTAAATATCCCTATTGCCAGAGGAATTACAAGCCGCTTAAAACGCTCAGACAGATATTGACCGGGGGTTCGTTTTCCAAGAGCAAAAAATGTACCTGCACCTGAAAGCATAAATAATAACGGCATTCGCCAGTAATGAAGAAAAGTCATCCCCTGACGCAGCAGACCACCATATTGCTGATCGTTCTTTATATGCCATGGCCATGTATTGAAGATCATTCCTATATGAAAAAGGAATACACTGATTATGAGAAGGATTCTTAGCCAGTCGATATAATACTGACGCTCTGTTTTCTGATCTGTCATTGTTGCCATTATTGCCAGTTTTGGTTTCCATGACAAACATAAAACAGAAGAATCGGTCAGAACAAATCAGCCTATCGGTACGATGTATGAGCCTATCGGATTAAACAGTACTGGAGAATAAATATATTGTTATCTATCAGATAACAAGAATGTTACTGATTATTTAATGATTTTCTATATTCTGAAGGTGTTTTCAGGGTGTATTTCTTAAAAGCGACATTAAAGGATGATTTCGAATTATAACCGACCAGTTCTGCCAGCTCATCAACTGTGATTTTTGCATTTTTATCCCCACGGATCAGCTTTTTGGCATGTTCTACCCTGTAAAATGCAAGTAATTCAAAGAAGTTCTTATTAAGTTTTTCATTTATTACCTGTGATACATGATGAGAAGATTCATTTATCTGTTTTGAAAGCCCTGATAATGAAGCAAGATTGTTAATAAAATAATCCTTTTCCTCCATCTCTTTATTTATTTTGGCAAGGATCATTTCTTTATCCCCTTCTGAAAGGGATGATTTCTGATATTTCAACGAAGGGAAAGACAAAAATGAGCTTGGTCTGTCAAAAAAATCAGATCTGTTGAGGATCTGATAGCTTGTTGTATAGATCATAAAAGATACATAAGATGCAACCAGGTAACCGCCTATATCACTCCTCATGCCAAAATATAATTTGGTAATAATAAACATTGCAACCATAATAAGGAAATGCACTGTCGTATTTCTCAGTATAATGAGAACTTCGTTATCTGTCTTGAAAACAGACTGATTCAGCGATCTGAATTTTTTAAGCAAAATTAATATTGCACCACTAAAATAGGAGATAAGCTGAATTATTGTAAGCTGGTTGACAATTGATCTGATTCCCAAAGGATCATCTGGTATTGTTGTTTGAACATCCAGATATCCCCAATCCGGGTGTTTTGTTTCGATATAGGAGTTGTACTTGAATTCCTCAGGCTGAATAAATGCAAAAACCAGATAAAACAACCAGAAAAAAAATGGGATAAAATGGATTAAGGCTCTTTGCTTTTCTTCCGGATTCAGACAGCTTCTGATATAAAGGTAAAAAAGGGGACCTAACGCAAAATTCAGGGATTCGCTGAAATTTGTCAAAGACAATATTTTAACAATATATCCGGTGTTGTTCAACCATTCTTCAAATATTACAAGAGACAGAGAAAGGAGAAACAGTCCCTGGTAAAGATTGGCTTTCCTGTTATTCTGTACATTTTTTATAAAAAACCATGATAAAAAAAATCCCTGGAAGACTCCGAGAAAAATGAATACATCAAATACCCCGACCTGAATATCAGTTCTCATAATTATACAACCCGATTGTCTGTTCAGTTTACAAATCTTATAACCAAAATTAGACATTAGATATCAATAAGTCAATTAATTCATAAGTGAAACTATATACCGGGTACAAAACAAATGATCCCGGTCAAGTATCATGATATCTGCTTCAATGCTCCATTTTTTCAAGACTTTATGGCCAGGTTTGGTCAATGAAGACTTTTTCAGCAGCCTCAATAAGTTAAAAATGAAAAGTTCATTACATTTGATTTATGAATACTACTACCAATTTAAATGCCTTATCGGTATTTATATTTATCGGAGTATGCCAGGGATTCATCCTTTCCTTTTTCTTTATCCTGAAGTCTTCATCAAACATTAAAGCTAACCTGTATCAGGGACTATTACTTCTGTCTCTTGCACTTCTGATGCTGGAACAGTTTCTCAATCTTTCAGGGTATATCGTTAAAGTTCTTTCAGTAACGAATTATTCGGAGCCGCTTAATTTTACTCTTGGCCCGTTAATTTACCTTTTTGTTAAGAGAAGTACTGACCAATCCGATGTAAAAAAAGACTGGCTTCACTTTATTGTTTTCTTTCTGTACCTCGGATATATGTGTTTCGATTTTATTCAGTCGGATGATTTTAAATATAATTCTTATATAAACAGTTATCATCCCGAATGGCCTTTGCTCAAAGCTCAGGCAGTTATTTCGAACGACCCGCTTGATATAAAGAGATGGGTGAATATGGCAACTGCAATACAGCTGATTGTTTACATTTCCCTGGCTGTGCGGAATCTTGCAAAAATCTTAAGCAAATCAGGGGAATCGATTTTCAGGACAGACGATGAAGTCCTTAAACCCTTGAGGAATATGATTTTTCACTTCATTATTGTGATAGTCATATTTATTATCGTAAAAATATGTTTCAGAGGTGATACAGGAGATTATTTTATTGGAATTTATGTGTCAATAATATTTCTGTTAACCACTTTCAGGGTCATGAACGATTCGGCCTATTTTGACCGTTCAACCTCTTTCATGGATCTTTCTATCGGGAAATACCGTAAATCATCTTTGACTGAAGCACGAAAAGTGCAAATCCTTGATGATATTATTCTTGAACTTAAAACCAGACATTATTTTTCAGATAATCTGGCTTCTCTGTCTGAACTGGCAAAGAAAATAGGGGAGAGTCCCCATCACGTTTCACAGGTAATAAATGAAAAACTGAATGCAAGTTTTTTTGAAATACTTGCATCATACCGGGTTGAAGATGCAAAAAGGATTTTATCAGACAAAAAGAATGATAAGCTGACTATTGAAGAGGTCTCCGAAATGGTCGGATATAATTCAAAAACAGCTTTTAATAATGCATTTAAGAAACTCACCGGGAAAACTCCTTCAGAATTCCGGAAATCAATAAATCCCTGACACTATTGTACTTATCTGATTAGAATCATGCTTGCCGATAGGGATGTACGCCATTCTTATAGGGGTGTTCTTTAGATGCGGGCGCTTGCTGTTAGTTTTGATCAGTAAATCAAAATTAATATCATGAAAGCACAAACGGCAATGTCAGGAACTTCACTTTTAAGTCTGCATCAGGATTTAATAAATGGCTGCAAAAGGGGTGATCAGAAAGCACAATTTCAGATATACAAATTGTATTATAAAGCAATGTATAACATCAGCCTTAGAATTCTGAACAATCCGATGGAGGCAGAAGACATTATGCAGGAATCTTTCCTTTCGGCTTTCGAGAATATCGATAACTGGTCAGGAACGGTAAGTTTTGGTGCATGGCTTAAAAAAATAGTTCAAAACAGGTCGATCGATTTGCTGAGGAAACAGAACAGAATAATTTTTGAAGACATTGAATCTTATAATATGATTGAAGATACCAGCGATGACAGTATAAATATTAATACAGTAACCGAATCCAGGTTACACAGGGTGATGGAAACAATCAAGCTTCTCCCTGAGAAATTCCGGGAGATTTTGTCACTTTACCTGTTCGAAGGTTATGATCATGAGGAGATTGCTGAAATATTATCAATCTCAGGCAGTACCTCAAGGTCCCGTCTTTCAAGAGCCAAACAGAAACTCCTGCGGGAAATTGAAGGGATATAATTATGATTCAATTAAGCTGTCATTCCCTCCGGAACGGAATCTCATCACAAATTTTATTTAAGTTCGCAGATAATCGAATTTTAACATTGGCAGAAGGACTCTTTGATTATACCCTCTGGGGATTGTTTTTAGCCAGTTTCCTGGCAGCTACAGTAGTGCCGTTCAGCTCTGAAGCATTGCTCACTTTTCTGATAGCTAACGGAACAGATGCTTATTCTGCCGTTTTAGTAGCCACAGCCGGCAACTGGCTTGGGGGGATGAGCAGCTATGCAATAGGGTATCTTGGGAAATGGGAGTGGATTGAAAAATACCTTCGGATAAAACGCGAAACAATCGAAAAGTGGCATAACCGCCTTTACAGGAGAGGGGCAGTTTTTGCATTCCTCTCGTGGGTGCCTGCTGTTGGAGATATCTTTGCTGTTGGGCTTGGCCTTCTTCGTGCCAATATACCTATAACCGCAATTTCAATGCTCGCAGGAAAATTTTTACGCTATGTGATCTGGGGCTGGCTTACAGGACTGGTGTTCTGAGTCAGATCATTTCTTCAAACTTTCAATCATTTTTTTTATGCCATCCTTTGGCGAGGTGGCTGTCATCCCGAACCGTTTTTCAAATTTGCTGCTGTCGAATATGTAATCCTGCTCATTCTGATACAACATCTCGGGAAATTCCCTCATTACCGGTACAAAGAGTCCCAGAATTTTCAACATCCAGACCGGGACTTTCTGAACCCTTGCTTCAGTATTGATTTCTTGGGCAATCAGATTTATCCAGTCAAGAGTTGTCAATCCTTCCTTGGTGGTCAGCACATGCCATTCCTGGTTAAAGGCATCAGGAGTATTTCCTAATACTGCAGTTGATTTAGCAGCATCGGGAGTATATGTAAAAGTGTGAATTTTACCAGGGTCCCCCATTACCTGGGCTTTTTTACCTTTCATCAAATTATCGGCAACCATTATTGACAGGGCGCTGTTTTTGTTTTCAGGTCCGTAAAAATCTGCCGATCTCGCAATAAGGGCTGTAAGATTTCTTTTTTCTACCTCACTGATTATCATTTCCCTTATTCTCTCTCTTACCTTGCCTTTCCCGCTTGGCGGAAGAATAGGTGAGTCTTCTGTCATAAACGGAACAGATTTCCTGGCATATACATACATGTTATCAAAAAAGACCAGCTTTGTATTCTGTTTTTTACATGAGTTAATTACCTCCTGAATGAATGGAGGCCATGTTTTCTGCCAGATTTTGAGATTATATTCAAATCCGATTGTAACATATACAACTTCGCTGCCGGCAATTGCCTTTTCAATCTGCTTTAAGTCACTGACATCAGCAGGGAAAAGCTCGTCTGTGTCGTTAACCTTTTGGGGATGCCTGCTGACTAGCCGAACCTTATTTGTATACTTACTTAACTCCCTGGCTAATGGGATTCCAATGCTGCCTCCTGACCCTAATATAGTTTGTACCATTTTGTAACTTACTTTTTTTACTGATGATGAACATTAATTTTTCCATTTTTGTTCAGACATCAGTCAATTTTTTACTCTTTAAATTTATTCAATAAATCGACCTGACACTGATCATATCCTCATGGTTTACGCAATGAGGATTACCTGCCTTGCCGGTTAATTGGAATTGTAACAAATAATTTTTTTCTATTTTTATAAAATTGGACGTATAAGCGCTTTTGATTCAGTTAAAATGAAAAAGTATTATATTATTCTGGGATCCCTTGAGACTTTTACAGCTCTAGGAGCACTTCCGGCAGGATTAGGATATCTTCTGGATACGACAGGAAAGGCAATGGGGGTGACCCCTGATTTACTTGCAAATTCACCGCTGAACTCATTCCTGCTACCGGGATTGTTTCTTTTATTTGTCAATGGATTTGCAAATGCTCTGGGTGCTTATCTGTCATTTACCCGGAGAAACCTGGCCGGACCTGTGGGATTATCATTGGGTATATTATTGAGCGTCTGGATAATTATTCAGGTTTCGTGGATTGGCCTGTCCAGCTTTTTACAACCACTGTTTCTGGTTATTGGAGCTGCCGATATATACCTTAGTCTGAAGATCCTGAAAAGCAAAGGTAAAACTGTTTAATTAATATTATATTTAAATATGGAAAACCAGCTTTTTGTGGAAATGACACTGTCAGGCAGGCTTGACAATTCCACTCTGGTTACAATAACTGAAAAAAGCAGGAAACCTGACAAATCAGATATCAGATGGCTTCAGGGTAATACTGAAGGCTTGGCAAACTTCCTGGCATGCTTAAAAGCCTGGCTGGAATATGGTATAAATCTCAGAAAGGGAGCTTTTGAATTCCTTACAGATAAATAAACCAAATAAATAATTATGATAAGAAGAAATTTGTTCCTGAGCCTGTTTTTGTCAGTTATCCTCTGTCAATTCACTATTGCTCAATCAAACACAACAAGGATCCGTCACATGGTAGTAT
>DOTV01000211.1 GCA_003520925.1 Bacteroidales bacterium
ACCTTTAAAACTACCACATTATCTACAGCAGCAGAATCAAGATCACTAAGTTGCAGGCTAACCGTTGCAGCAGCATTATCCGCCTTGAATTTTACGGATTTTCCTGATTCAAAGCGGTAAGCTTTTTTAATCTTATAGGGGAACCCGATGAGACTGAGCTGGCCTATGATTTTCTCCGGATGTGTAATATGCAGATAGAGTTTGTCCTGCTTTTCAACTGCAACTCCCCATTCTGCTGGTAACATAAAGCTTTTTCGGGTTCCATATATTGTTTCACCATATATTCTAAGCCAGTTCCCCATTCCAATAAGTCTCTCCTTGTGTGCCTCACGGACTTCTCCCTCCGGTGTCGGACCGATGTTTAACAGCAGATTGGCACCACATCCTGCAGAACCAATAAGTATGTGAACCAGCTCCTTTACTGATCGGTTAATAGTATCGCCTGTGACATATCCCCAGCTTTTACCAATGATATCGCTTGTTTCAAGAGGAAGCTCCTGGGAGATAACTGCATTGGCTGAATATCCTCCACCGGTATTGCTGCCCGGAAGATCACGTTCAAATGTCTGATAGTCTTCTCCAGGGAAGGTTGCAAGATGGTGATTGTTGACAATCATGCATCCTGGCTGGAGATCATGAATAAGCTTATAAATTTCATTATAATTCCAGACTCGTAGCTGTTTTCCTCCGGGTATCTCTTTCGTTTGCTGCACCTGGTCCCAGTGGCCATCGAACCAGATTCCATAAATAGGACCATAATTTGTCAGTATTTCGGTTAGCTGGTTTTTCATGAACTGAAGATATGCTTCCCAGTCACATTCTCCCTTTATTCCGATTCCTTTACTGGTATTTCCCTGGCAATAATCGGGTCGGTAAAAATCAGTCAGGGAGTAATAGCAAAATAACCTGATACCCTGCTTATGGCATTCTTCAGCAAGCATTTTTAGTACATCTCTGCCATAGGGAGTATTCATTATATTCCAGTCGGAATACCTGGTATTGAACATGCTAAAACTGTCGTGGTGACGTGTGGTGAATGTGATGTATTTCATTCCTGCGTCCTTTGCCAGCCTTACTACAGCAGCTGCATCAAATTTTGTCGGATTGAACTTGTACATGTTCATCCGGTATTCATTTACATCTTTGCCTGAAAGGGCCCAACCGATCTCTCGGCCAAGTACGCTTGATACTCCCCAATGGATAAACATCCCGAAATGGGCGTCACTGAACCATTCCCTGTTCTGCAGGTTTTCTGCAGAAGGTATATAGCCTGACTGGCCTTTATCAAGGTCATCACCCTGCCCCTGACATGAAAGGAATGCTAACAGCAAAATGAATCCGGAAACCGTTTTCTTCGACATACTTTTAGAGATTAATGTTTCAAAAATAAAAAGTTTCGCATTGAATGTATAATGCGAAACTTTTTATAATCAGGATAATCTTTATAATCGGACAGAAAATCTATTCTTTTACGAGGACAGGTTTCCCAAGTCCAACCTTCTCCAATTCCTTTAGCTGCGTTACCGCATCGCCTGCCACTACATAATACATCCTCGACGGATCAATGTACTTTCTGGCAAGCTCAAGCTGTTTCTCCACCGTTAATCCTTTAACAAAAGCCTCTTCCTTCTTGACATAGTCAACCGGAAGATCATAAACAGCAATATTATTCAGCATTCCTAAAAGACTTCCCAGTGTTTCAAAATTACGGGCATTGCTCTTTAATAAAGCTGATTTTGTAAAATCAATATATTCCTGAGGAATATTCTCCCTGTACTTTTCCATCTCTGTCTTGAAGATTGTCAGCGACTCAAGAGTTGAGTTTGTACGTACCATTGAGGATGCCATAAACGTCCCATAGTTTTTTGCCCCGTTGAAACTTGACCTTGCTCCGTATGTAAATCCTTTTTCCTCACGCAGGATAAGGTTGAATAACCCGTTAAATGACCCGCCAAGCTTGTAATTGGTAACATATGCAGAATAGTAATCCGGATCCGTCCTGGTAATCGAAGGGCATCCGATATAAATAACCGATTGTTTGGCACCAGGCACATCTACAAAATATATCTGGGATTTTTCGGGAGGCGCAGCAACTTTTACCGGCGGCATGGGGACTTCTTTTGCCTGCCACTTTGTATTTATACCTGCAAGAGCTGCCTCAACCCTTTGCTGATCAATATCTCCTGCTACAATAAACTTCGCCAGCGATGGAGAAAAATTCTTATTGTAAAATTCAATCAGGTCATATTTCGTAATGGAATTAACAGATTCCTCAGTTCCTGCTGTCTCGACAGCAAGAATATTGTTTTCTCCGAAGATCAGCCTTGATAGCTCATTTGATGCAAGATAACTTGGATTTGCCTTGTTCCTTTTCAGGTTGTTTATGACCCTGCTTTTTGTAAGATTGAATTGTTCTTCATCCCAGCGTGGTTCGAAAAGCATCTCTTCAACAAGTGCGATAGTCTTTTCAAAGTTGCGTACCAGTGTACTTACCCTTACAGTAATATTCTCGCTGCCACCGTAGAACGAAATGCTCGCACCAAGAAGCTTTATTGCATCCTCGAGTTCCTCAGGTGTTTTATTTTTTGTTCCCTCATTCATTAGCGAAGCAGTCATGCTGGCTAATCCGGCTTTATCGACCCCGTCAAGCAGGTGTCCTCCTGAAATTATGATTGAATATTGAACCAGAGGTAATTCGCTTTGCTTAATTCCAAACAATTTCATACCGTTTGAAAGCGAGCTGGTCCATACTGCAGGAAGCGTAACCTCCGGATCAGGACCTACAGGCGGCTGGACCGACCGGTCAAATTTCGTAGGGGTTTTAACCACAGGCTCCTCTTTGAAATCAGTGGTTTTTACTTCAGCAGCCTTTGTCACATCTTCTTCGATTATACCTGCGTTCACTGATCCGTCGGCAACAAGACTTATCTCGCCCTTCGGAACAAAGCTTGTCATAACAAAATTCTTACCCTTAATATATTTCTGGTAGACATTTTTTATATCCTCAGAAGTCACATCCTGTCCGGCCTTAAAATCCTGGGCGTAAAAGGCAGGATCTTCCTTGAACATCTGATATTGACCCAGTGTAAATGATTTGCTCAGGATACTGCTGAACTGATTGTAAAATCCCGTTTCATTCCTGGCTTTCAGAGCTGTCAGATCAGCTTCGGTGAATCCTTCCTTTTCGAACATCTCAAAACCTTCGTAAATTCCTTTTTCAACTTCCGCAAGGCTTACTCCTGGATTTGCAGTTACGGAAATCTCGAAAGAACCTGCAATCTCAAGCGACTGATTGTACGCATTGACAGAAGATGTAAGCTTTTTATCTTTTACAAGTACCTTATATAAAGGTGTCTTTTTCCCACTGGAAAGAAGCTGACCGAGATAATCAAGTGCGTAAGAATCTTTCGAAAATTGTTCAGGAACGGGAAACACCATTGTCAGACGCGGTGCCTTTGCAAAATTGTCTTCATGATAAAGCCTGATCGTAGAATTAAGAGCTGCCGGCAATGGGGTTCTTTTCTCAACAGGTTCACCTGCAGGAATTTCACCAAAATATTTCTCAACCAGGGCTTTTATTTCCTCCTTGTTTATGTCGCCTGCTACCACAAGTGTTGCATTATTTGGAGTGTAGAATTTTTTATGAAATGCCTTGACATCTGCAACAGTTGCATTCTGAAGATCCTCCATCTCACCAATTACATCCCAGCTGTAGGGATGTCCTTTAGGATAAAGGTTTTTAAGTATAAGAGCATCATTGTGTCCATATGGTGCATTATCAACACTCTGGCGTTTTTCGTTCTGGACAACATTCTGCTGGTTTGCGAAAGCAGCCTGGGTAACAGTGTTTTCAAGGTATCCCAGCCTGTCCGACTCAAGCCAGAGAGCCATCTCAACAGCGTTCTTCGGAATAACCTCATAATAAACAGTGTTATCAAAACTTGTTCCTCCGTTCAGTTCTCCTCCTGCACCCTGGATAAGCTTGAAGAGCTGGTCCTCACCAACATTCTCGGATTTCTGGAACATCATATGCTCAAAAAGATGTGCGAATCCCGTCTTACCGGGGACTTCACGGCTTGAGCCTACATGAAATACTACAGCCACTGCAGCAATGGGATCGGATTTGTCTTCGTGAAGGATTACAGTCAGTCCGTTTGGTAAAGTGTATTTTTCAAACGGAACTGAGATTCCCGAATCAGTTTTTTTTGCGGTACAGGAATACAAAACTCCTGCAACGATCATTAGAAAAATGTAATAAATTCTTTTCATGGAATAAAGAAATTAAGTTTGGTTAAACGTTATGGTTTGGGGATCGAAATTAGTTAAAATCCTTATAAAATAAAGAAAAAGGCTATAAAAATAGCCTTTTTCTTTTAGCGGGAGAAAAGATTGTTTCGCCTGGCGCTCAACGGACCCGGTTCGGGAGGTCTTCAGACAAAAAGGGCC
>DOTV01000027.1 GCA_003520925.1 Bacteroidales bacterium
GTACAAAGTGACTGGTCAATCTCATGCTTTTCATATGGCCTGAAGGCAATAGCATTCACCGGGCACTCCTGGAAGCATTTCGTACATCCTGTGCATTTATCTGTAATTGAATATTTTATAAGATCCCGGCATCGCCTTGCCGGACAAGTTCCCTTAGCATGAGCCTCATACTCCTCCCTGAAATATTTCAGGCCTGTTATAACGGGATTTGGAGCTGTTTTTCCAAGTCCGCACAGGCTGCCGCTCTGCACATCATGGCAAAGTCTCTCAAGTTCATCAATTTCGCCCATAACAGCTTTTCCCTGAGTCAGCCTTGTTAAAATCTCAAGCATGTGTTTCGTTCCAATCCTGCAGAATGTGCATTTCCCACACGATTGTTTGTGGGTGAATTCAAGAAAGTACTTTGCCATGTCGACCATGCAGTCGGTATCATCAAGCACCACCATGCCTCCTGATCCCATCATTGCACCCATCCTTGTAAGTTCTTCATAGTCGACCGGGGTATCTGCCATCGTTTCGGGGATGCATCCGCCCGATGGACCTCCTATCTGAACAGCTTTAAATGATCTTCCCTCAGCTACTCCATGGCCGATTTTTTCAACAATATCCCTTATGGTGGTACCCATAGGTACCTCAATCAGACCTCCCTTTGCTACTTTACCGGCGAGGGCAAATACCTTTGTTCCTTTGCTTTTTTCAGTTCCGACAGAACTGAAAGCCTTAGATCCATTATTTATTATCCAGGGGACAATCGCAAGGGTCTCAACATTGTTTACCAGGGTAGGGTGTCCCTTGAAACCTTTTACAGCAGGATAAGGCGGTCTAAGGTGAGGAGTACCACGTTTCCCTTCCAGGGATGCAATCAAAGCTGTCTCCTCTCCGCATACGAAAGCACCGGCACCTTCAAATACCTCTATTTCGAAGGAGAAATCCGAACCAAAAATATTCCTGCCGACAATTCCTTTCTCCTTGCAAACTGCAAGCGCAGCCCTTACTCTTGAGACTGCCAGGGGATACTCAGCCCTAATATAGAAGATGCCCTTATCGGCCCCGGTCGAGAATCCGGCAATAAGCATTCCTTCAATTACCCTGAAAGGAAATGATTCAAGTATCATCCTGTCCATGAACGCTCCGGGATCGCCTTCATCGCCGTTGCAGACAACATATTTAGGTTTCAACTCTGAAACTGAAGATATCTCCCATTTTTTACCAGTAGGAAATCCAGCTCCGCCGCGACCTCTGAGGCCACTCTCGGAAATAATTCTGACCACTGTGGCCGGATCGGAAGAAGTGAGGCATCTTCTCAATGCTTTAAATCCGTCCAGAAGAACATACTCATTCCAGGAATCGGGTGTCATCATGCCGCCATGCAGTGTTGCAATCCTCACCTGGGTGCTCTGAAAATCCTTAAGGGTATGTTCCCTTACATCACCGGGGAGGTTTACGGGACTGTATAGCATATCATCCGATAAAAAGGTATCGGCAAAATTGTTTATCCTGAACCTCAGCCTTTTATTTATGGATCTGGGTTTTATATGCTTCAGAAGTATCTCTTCGACCTGATCCTGCCTGACATTAGTATATCTTGAGCTGACGTTCTGATCTGAAACAATCTCCAGCAGCGGAGTCTGATTGCAGACACCTACACATCCTACCGGCTTTACTTTTATATTTAGATTGTAATATTCCTTGATGTCAATAAGCTTTCCCAGTATATCCCTGCTGCCTCCTGCAACACAACATGACCCAAGGCCAATCCTGACTTCAGCATCAAAATCCTCATTTGAATCGTGACCTTCATGATCCTGCTTTTTGGCATGTGAGTTAAGGAAATCTTTTACAATTTCGTTAACCTGGGTAGGTTTTACATGCCCGTAAGTTTTACTGTCGATCTGGACTACCGGTGCCAGAGTGCAACAGCCAAGACAGGCAACTTCCTCTATTGAAAACAGATTATCAGGTGAGCTGTTCCTGTCATCTGTTATCTTAAGATCTCTCTTAAAGGCTTCGGAAATAAGTTGTGAGCCCTTTACATGACAGGCAGTACCGGCACATATCTTAATTGTGTGCTGTCCCGAAGGAATATGCCTGAACTGCGAATAAAACGTTGAGACTCCGGAGATCTGACCCGGCGTCACATCGGTGATTCTGCAGATATGCTTCAGGGCTTCAGAAGGAAGATAATTAAGTCTTTTCTGTACCTCCTGAAGAATCAGAATGACTTTATCCTTTCCGGTACCTGTCTCTTTTACAACGGCTTCGACTGCCGAAGTAATCTCCTCGACATTCACCGATCCACCCCCGCAATTACATGTTTCAGTATTTATAATTTCTTCTTTCAATTTGCTGAAATACAAAAAAGGTTATTTCTTCCCCGGATATAAATATTCCTGTCGGAGAATGCAGGTGTACAGTCGGAAGGTTCACCCAGCGGCGATTCGGCCAAAATCTCAAACTGAGGTCCGGCTTTGACTATATGCATCACACCCATTCGGTCAAGAAAAAAGACCTTCTCATCTGCCACAACAGGTGATGCATAAAACTGATCAGAGAAATAATGCGTCCATAAAGTATCTCCTTTCATTGCATCATAGCAAGCCACATCACCGACTCCGGTTGAAATAAAAAGATAGTTTTCAGTAGCAACCGGACTCGATGCATCGGGTGTGAACGTATTGTCTTCCCAAACGATTGACGGACCCGGTCCCGGTTTCACAGCTGCCAGTTTGGCGTAGTCAGTGACTGAATAGACATGACTGCCGTTAACTGCAGGGGAGGGGGCTACATCACCGGTAAGCACCTCGATAGTCCATAGTTCCTTGCCTGTAACCGCGTTAAATGAAGTAACCTCTGGATTTCCGTTTATTATGATCTGCGGTTCACCGTTGAATGTTGCTATCGCAGGCGAAGACCATGTTGCCCTTCCTCTTCTTAATGTTTCCCATTTAAGGTCTCCCGAGCCTGTATCGAATGCCATCACCGAGACTTTCTCATTTGAGTCGAACTTAACTATCAGAACTCCGTCATACATTATAAGTGAACAGGAGTATCCGTAAACATTTGCCGGAATTCCTATATTCTTTGCCCATTTACTTTTACCATCCATGTCAAGACAGACAAGATTGCCATTTGCGAAAATAGCACAAACCGATTTACCGTCGGTAGCGGCTGTCGGAGCTGCAATCCCGGTTTCAAAGTCAGTTTCGGGTGGGGCCGGCGGTTCCCCTGTGATCCCTGAAGCCGTCGCTGTCCATTCAATCTCCCCGGTCTTCTTGTTTATACAGTAAACCTCGCTAACTGCACCATCCGATCCGGTAATGAATATCTTGTTGTTCCATATTACTGGAGAGCTCTTTCCACTTTTTGGCACTTTAATCTTCCATTTGATGTTGGTTCCGTTTTCCCCGTTCCATTCAACCGGATATCCCTCTCCTCCGGCAATACCCCTGCCATCCTGTCCTCTGAAAAAAGGATAGTTCGTTGCGTCCGGTTTAAATGAATCGGCAACAGACTTTCCTTCATTTTTCTCCTTTTTATTCACTTTTTCTCCGGCCTTTGCAGTTCTTTTTCCTGACAAGTCAGGAAGATTGCTTCTCAGCATGAAAGAGGAAATTATTGCCACCACGATAAGTACTGCCACCGATCCTGCAAGATATTTTGAATATCGGATATTTCCGGAGACCTGATCCTGGCGTTCACCCGGTATTGCAGGAATGGATTTTTCACTTCCTGCTATTAACCTCTGGCAAAGCACAAAAATCACAGCACCTGCAAGAAGAAGATAAGATCCTGTTTCCACCTGCCGCCGTGACGAAAAGTATGCTTTTCTTGCCACCAGGTCGAGTGCTCTGACCTGTTCAGCCTTCAAAACATTTTCAGGATCCTTGTCAAATTCTTCCTTTATTGTCACAATGGCAGGATTATCAAGCGGATCAATTGTTTTAAGCTGAATAATGCTCAGAAGCATTGTCAGCGCAACAATCGCAGAAAAAATTCCTGCCCCGTTGCTTATACCTCTGAGTATTTTAATATCCTTATCTTCAAACTTTTTCATCAGAGACTCTTTTATTTATATGGATCGGACAATACTGGAAGCATCGGCCGCAGCTATAGCATTTCCCTTTGTGAGGTACATACCCTGTCCTTCTTGTCCGTGTCGAAAGTGAAACAAGACTTAATCCGAACGCTGTTCCAAGAAAGATACCCATCCAGATGGATCCCTTTCTGAACCGTTCATGAATACGTATTTCGTCATCAAACAGTTCTTTTTCAGTTTTTCCCGCCTCCTTGAAAGCTATGGCTGCTTTGGAAACGGCAACAACACCATTCTCTTTTTCTGCCCTTATTTCCCTTGCAAGGCGCACATTACCGTTCAGACCGGCAAAAACCGGGGAGAGGTTCCTGAACAGTATCGCCCCTCCGGCTGCAAAAAATGGAATCAGCACGAGGTATATTAAAAATCTTTTTCTCTCTTTTTGCGGTTCGGCAACCGGCCGGATTATGTCGGAAGGAAGTATTGCATCGTATGGACAAACATCCTCGCAAAGTCTGCAATTCGTACATTCGGCAGGAGTTACAGTGAGATGTTTCTGGGAAAACCGTGAAAAGACATTGAGCAAAACACCGTATGGGCAAAGATATCTGCAGTAAGGCCTGTTAATAAATATCCCTGCAACAAGCAGGAGTGCACCGAATATTATCATTGTATAGGGCGCATCGAGCCGGAATATCCCGACAAAAGGATCATACCTGCATATCAGGAACTGGCTCTCTGTTGCAGATGAAAGAACTGATACACCCAGATAAATGAATGGGATCGAAATCATTACCGATTCAACAACCTTTGGCAGTTTAACCGTGCGGAAACCTGTTAGCTCCTGAATTGCACCAAGGGGGCAGACACCCGCACAAAACACCCTTCCAAACGCCAGTGCGAAGATCAGGGGTATAATGAAAAACAAAAGAACCGTAAGCGGAATGGCATATCCCTCATTAAACAGTGCCAGGGAAACGTTTTGCAGAGATCCGACGGAGCAAACGCATCCTTCCCTGAAAAATCCGAAATAGGCAAGGGAAAATACAGAAAGCCATACCAATCCCTGTCTTGATCTTTTTTTCAGGGCGAGCCATGAGGCTATACTGAGTGCACCTATCAATACTGCAAGGTCGATATATTCCCATACCGGAGCCCTTTGCAAAGGCATCTGGTGCTCAGGGTATACATATCCCGATTCGAACTCCGGACGCGGAAACCTGTCCTGAGCGAAAAGCACTGCTTGCCATGCGAGCATTAGTAATAAGATGATGTATGGCAGTTTCTTTTTCAAAGGAGTTTGTCTTAATTATTTCTGTCATTGCGATCCGTCCGACAACTGACGGACGAGAAAAGCAATCCTTTACTTATATCTTTTCTTTTGGTATATATTGTTCTTTATCTGTGATTCTCGATATTGCATCCGAAGGGCAGTTCCGTGCGATGGAACACTCATTGCAGTTAACACACAGATCCTGGTTTATCTGCAGGTAAAGCGATCCGTTTCCGAAATCCTTGCAGCCTAAAACACATTTTCCGCATCCATCACACAGGTCTTCATTAATTGTGTACTGGAAATATGGTTCCTCGACGAATGTCCTTGTTATCGCAGCTGTCGGACAAAGCTGGTTTTCGGCTGCGGTACTGATGGTCTTGGTTCCCTGCCTCAGATATCCTCCGCAGAGGTCACAATAACCACACATCCTGAAATTATGGGTACACTTTACTGCTGATGGCGTCAAAACACATTTCGTTTTGCACTGACCGCACTGCGTGCATTTGTGAGGATCGATCTGCCAGACATTGCCCCTGGCAGTTACCTTCTTTCCAAGAACTACCGGAAGAGCAATAATTGGGGCAATTACAAGAATTTTTCCAGCTTTACGCACAAAATCCCTGCGTGACTGATAGATGTTTTTTCCTTCCTTCATCTTTTCCATTTAATATCTGCTGCAATCTGACTCACCTCTGCAAATACCGTTTCCAGGGCAACTGCTGCAGTCATTTCCTGAAACAACTTTACTTCCCAGCAGAAAAGTTATCAATAACAGAATTCCGAAGAGTCCTGCCTGAATCAATTTTGTAATGAAATCTTTTCTTTTATATCGCATGTTACAGTTTATAATGCATTTGTCTAATATCTTACTATATTCCTTCTCCTTCGCCTTTCTTCGCCCCCCTGCCCCCCTAAAGGGGGGTCTAAATCAGTCCTCAATTATAGCCCCCTTTAGGGGGTTGGGGGCAGTTATTTGTGCTTGTATACATAAAGTGTACTGTTAACACTATTTACTGCGTATATAGTTTTTCCATCAACGGAAGCCACATCAAGCGGAATCGATGGTATAAAGTCATTTTGCGATGAAACAAATTCTATGAAATCACCATTCCGGTCAAGTATTTTTATCCTGTTAATTCCTTTTTCAGCGGTTACGAAGCCCTGCGGAATAAGAGCAAAATGTGCAGGATTGCAGCATCCGCAGAAAGCGCCCGGAGCAGTTCCGGGCTCACCAAACTGACTGAGCTTTTTGCCTTCAGTTGTCCATGTTTCAACTCTCCTGTTTCCGGTATTTGCGACAAAAAGCTGATTTCCATCCAGGGCAACATCAAAATAGGAGCTGGGAATAACGAATTGTTCTTCCGATTGGCCCATCATTGACCTCATAACACCTTTCTTGTCAAGTACAAAAACTCTCCTGGTTCCGGCATCAGCAACTGCAATTACATTTTTACCGGCTGAAACAGATGTAATAATGCTGTTATCTTCATAAGGACCCCATTCATCAAGCAGCTTGCCTGAAGTTGAAATCAGCAGGATTGTTTCCTGAGTCGAGGCAAAAACGGTATCACCTGAAACTGAGAGAGCAGTTATCTTCTGCTCCGCTGGCAGTTTCCACAGGTCATTCAGGTTATTATCGACTGCTTTTACAAATGAATCTCCTCCCAGGAATATGTTTCCGTCGGGTGCAACTGCCACCGAAGAAAGTTTTCCTTCGGATACAATGCAAGTCCTGTCAACCGACCAGTTTTCCTCATAAACCGTATCAGGCAATATTCCTGAATCCTCCTGTTTATCTGATCCGGTCGATGCATCATAGATAATGTATCCTATAAAAGCAAGAATAATTACGAGTGCAAGGAGAGCTGTTAGTTTTTTATTCATGATCAATTGGTTTTTCCGATAAAAAGACATAGCATATTTCTCGCATCCCTCATTATGAGGTAGTTACCTGCTATTGCCATTGGTCCCCAGGCTTCAATACCCTTAATAATACTGGAGTTTGATATCAATTCAGCTTTAGATTCTTCTATCCTGAAATAATACAGATTGGCATCGTCATCAAGCAGGAGCATCTTATCATCTTTCATAATATACGGGCCTAAACCGCGTCCGAATCTCATTTCCTTTCCGCTGCTCCAGACAAGTTTTCTGAGATCGGATCTGTTGTAGCAAACGAGCTGTTTCTTCAGCGGACCTGCATTTTCAGGCATTACAGACCATATGTAGTCACCTTTAATGACAGGTGTCTGCTGATCGCTTGAGATTCCCTCCGATGCCTTGTGGGTCTCGACAAGAACGGCTTTATAATTGTTGCCGTCAAAGTCTATCCTTAATTTTCCTCCGCCTGCCCCATAGCTTCCGAAAACTGCTATCTCATTGTTACCAAGAAAAAGGGGAGAGGCGGCAGTTGTTGCCGGACTCCATTCTTTTGTTTTCCATAAAAGCCTTCCGACATCACTTCCATCAGCAGCCACCCCGACAACTCCGCCCACCGCGTTGTAAACGTACATTTTTCTGCCATGGATCAACATTGGCATAATTGAGCCGTGCGACATATGCAATGAATCCGGATTCGGAGTACGCCACAGGATTTCACCATCAGAACATCTGACTCCTATCATGAGCGCTTTGCCGCCCGGAGCAAGTACAGCAACATCGTTATCGATAAGTGGACACTGCCCTGAATAAAAGTCGGGGGTTATTTTTCCTTTTGCACTGCCAGGTACCCCGAATTCCTTTTCCATATCGATAGTCCAGAAAAGAACACCTGTATTAGGATCAACGCACATAACATGCGACCTGGGACCCACCGAAACCAGGTATTTATCAGTAACAGCAGGAATGGTCCGTGAGTAACCGTGATTTCTTTTCATGTCTACATTATACCATCTTCGCCAGAGTTCTGTTCCTGATTTAAGTGAAAAACACCTTAGCATGTCAGCTTTTCTTCTTTCATTATAATCAAGAAGATAAACCCTGCCATTCTTCACAGCTGGTCCGGCGTAACCTTCCCCGAGAGTAACTTTCCAAATCAATGGCGGACCTGTAGTGTCCCACGATTCTGCCATTTGGAATGTATCTCTTATTATGTTGTCGAAATTAGCGCCGCGAAACCTTGGCCACTCACCAGCGACCATTTCATCAAATGTTCCGAGCGTGTCAAAAAATTCACCCACAACGATATTCTCGGACCTTGGTTCGATCTTTGGCCTGTTATCCATACCGGGAACCCTCACAGTGAGCTCAGCCGGATAATGATCCCCGACCAGCCACCAGATGAGGACTCCTGCAAGAATTACAGTAGTAAGTCCTGTATACAGAATGTTATTTTTCTTTAATATCATACGCCATCAGCGCTTCACCATGTCTAAGAAACAAAACTCCATTATGGATTACGGGATGTGCCCAATATGGTCCGGAACCTCC
>DOTV01000083.1:0-705 GCA_003520925.1 Bacteroidales bacterium
GGCATAAATACAATTGAGGATGCGGCCCTGCTGATAACCGCTGGAGCAGACAAGGTAAGTATTAATACTTCAGCATTCCGGAATCCGGCACTGATATCCCAGGTTGCAAAACGGTTCGGCAGCCAGTGTGTTGTGGTTGCTATTGATACTCATCTGACTGACAATGAATGGATTGTACATGTAGACGCAGGCCGCACTCCCACCCGGGTAAAAGCTGCCGAATGGGCAATGAACGCTGAAAAACTGGGAGCTGGTGAAATTCTGCTGACATCGATGAATGCAGACGGAACGAAATCAGGTTTCTCAGTCGGGATAACAGCGGAGGTAAGCAAAAGTGTTAATATACCTGTTATAGCCTCCGGCGGCGCCGGAACAATGGAACATTTCAGGGAGATCTTTTCAAAAACCACATGCAGCGCAGCGTTGGCAGCAAGTATTTTCCATTATGGGGAAATATCGATTCCGGAACTTAAGAAATATCTGGCCGGGAGAGGTATTAATGTAAGATTATAAGGACTAAAGTCCTGATTTGTAGTGATACCTTTAACCACGGCATTAATGCCATGGTTAAAGCAAAGAAGCTTGGCCAAAGTCCAGATTCCTAAAACTGCTCTAACCCCAGCCTTCAGGCTGGGGAAAAAACATGGAACCAATAATCGGGCTTTAGCCCTTAAAAATAAATAAAGTAAAAATGGATATAGATTT
>DOTV01000083.1:1037-5700 GCA_003520925.1 Bacteroidales bacterium
TGAATGAAAAAGCATTAAAAAAAACCCGGGAGGAAGGTAAAGTCACATTTTTCAGCCGGAGCAAAAACCGACTCTGGACCAAAGGCGAAACATCCGGTAATTTTTTGATTGTTAAAGAAATAACAATCGACTGCGATAATGATTCTCTTCTTATCAAAGTGAATCCGGCCGGACCCGTATGTCATACCGGAAGGAAATCGTGCTTCGGAGAAGAAACCGCAAAAGGATTTATTTATGAACTTGAACAAATTGTTAGTCAAAGAATTGATAATAACGTCAGTGATTCCTATACAAACAAGCTTTTCCGGAAAGGGATAAATAAAGTCGCTCAGAAAGTCGGTGAAGAGGCTGTTGAACTTGTCATTGAATCAAAGGATGATAACCAGCAACTGTTTAGGAACGAAGCAGCAGATCTGCTGTATCATCTACTGATTTTGTTCAAAACCAGGGGCATTAAATTCGCAGATATCGAGGATGTTTTGTTAAAACGTCATAAATAAATCCATCAGCTGCAAACCACGATGCATAGCACGGACTACAAATCAGCGCTAGTGCGGTTATTGTTGTGCTGCACAGATTAAGAATCTGCACTGGCGTGGGTAAATAAAATCCACCTATTTCAATATTTTATTGATTTTTTATTTGTTTTATTAAAAAAAAATTACTTTTGCAAGCAAATAACCCTATTCAATGAATATTGTATACAACAGATTCTTCTCTTTTTTCTTCTTTTTTTATTACAAAAAGAAATAAGGGGATTTTTGTATACTGATTAGAAATCACACATAAACAAGGGTCCCCGAAGAGGGACCCTTCTTTATTAATACATACAGAAGATGAAAATTTCGGTACAGGGAGAAAAAGGATGTTTTCATGAAGTCGCAGCCAGGCAGTTTTTTCATAATGAGGTTCTTGAAATCGTCCCATGCTCAACCTTTGACCAGACTCTCAACTGCGTCATGGAAGGGAAAGCCGACCTCGCAATGATGGCAATTGAAAATGCACGGTCGGGAAGCATACTTTACAATTACAGTCTTATCAGGGAATCGGGTTTAAAAATGCTTGGTGAACATAATCTCAGGGTAAAGCAGAATCTCATGGCTCTTCCCGGACAGACTATTCACGATATAAAACAGATCAGATCACATCCGATTGCACTGGAACAGTGCATGACATTTCTTAATCAGTTCCCTGAAATAACACTTGTAGAATCGGATGATACTGCAGGAAGCGCAAAACTGATATCGGAACACAGGCTGAAAAAAATTGCAGCCATAGCTTCATCCCAGGCAGCTGAAATCTATGGACTTGAAATAATTGCAGACGGAATTGAGACCTATAAGAAAAACTACACCAGGTTCCTGGTGATTGGCAGTGAAGAAAAAGAAAATCAATCAGGGAACAAGGTTTCAATCTGTTTTGCTACAGGACATAAGCCGGGTTCGCTTGCTGCAGTTCTTGTGAAGCTTGCGGAAATGAATATCAATCTCTCCAAGATCCAGTCGGTACCCAGACTGAATGGTGATTGGGAATATATGTTCTATCTCGACCTTGAACTGCCCGAAAACTCAGATATTAAAATGATTGAATCACTACTTAAAGAATATACAAGCAATCTGGAGGTACTTGGTGTTTATAATAAAGGAGATATGCTTTATGAAAGTTAAACCGGCTGATCGCACAAATAGTGTTCAGGAATACTATTTTTCGCGTAAACTCAGGCAGATAGAAGAGATGCGCAGGAAGGGAGCTGATATTATTAATCTTGGCATAGGGAGTCCCGATCAACCTCCCTCCGATAACACGATTAAACGTCTTGCTGAAGAATCATCTAAACCAAATGTACATGGATATCCAAGTTATAACGGAAGTCCTATACTAAGAAAAGCTTTCTCTGACTGGTACCTGAGGTATTTCAGGGTAAGGCTTGACCCGGACAATGAGATCCTGCCGCTGATGGGAAGCAAGGAAGGTATAATGCACATAACCATGGCTTTTATAAATCCTGGCGATGAAGTGCTTGTTCCAAACCCTGGCTACCCTACTTACTCTTCTGTGACAAACCTTGTTGGAGGAAATGTAAGGTATTATGATCTTACCGAGAAAAACGGCTGGTTACCTGACATCGATGCCATTGAAAAAGAGGGTCTTGACAATGTAAAACTAATGTGGATTAATTACCCTCACATGCCTACCGGTACAAAAGGATCGGCAAGTCTTTTCAAGGAACTGGTCTCTTTTTCCCGGAATCACAACATCCTTTTATGCAATGATAATCCTTACAGTTTCATACTTAATAAAGAGTATCTGAGCCTGCTTTCAGTTGACGGGGCAATGGAAAATTCCCTTGAGCTGAATTCGTTAAGCAAGTCCCATAATATGGCAGGATGGAGGATCGGAATGGTTGCCGGGAACAGTGAGTACATCAGGAATATTCTCAAAGTAAAAAGCAATATGGATTCCGGGATGTTCCTGCCACTTCAGCTGGCAGCCGCTGAAGCCCTTAATAATCCGGAATCATGGTATGATACGGTTAATAAAGCTTATACAGAACGCCGTAAAACTGCAGAATCAATTATGGAACTGCTATCATGTAAATTCAAAATGGAACAGACAGGTCTCTTTCTTTGGGGGCGGATCCCCGATGAAACCGGAAGCTGCGAAGAGTTTGTGGAAGAGATACTCAATAAGTCTCAAGTATTTATCACTCCAGGTTTCATTTTCGGAAGCCTGGGGGAACGATATCTTCGCATATCTTTGTGCGCACCAAATGAAAGGCTAAAGGAAGCAAGAGACAGAATAGCAAACCATTCATTAATCTCCAATCACTGATATGACAATAGCAGCAGTAGGAATAGGACTTATAGGAGGCTCATTAATGATTGACCTCCGCAAGCGGGGATTCGCTGACAAAATAATTGGGGTCGATTCAAACCTTCAGCACAGGAACATTGCGCAGCTTTGCGGCCTGGTTGATGAAACGGATTCACTTGAAAACGCAGTGGACAGAAGCGACCTGATAATTCTCAGCACACCAGTTGATACAAATTGTAAAATGCTTCCCGGAATACTTGATCAGATAGCCGGAACTTCCAGGGTAGTGACCGATATGGGCTCCACGAAGAATAAAATTGCAGATATTTCAAAAAATCATCCGGCCAGGGGACGCTATGTTGCTCTCCATCCGATGGCTGGAACCGAGTTTTCTGGCCCTCTTGCTGCTATCGGAAGACTTTTCGATTACAAGAACGCGATCATCTGCGATCGAGAACTCAGCGATCAGGATGCACTTGGTGTGGTTGAGAAAATGCTTGAAGTGCTGAATATGAGAAAAGTCTATATGAATTCAAGCGATCATGATGTTCATGTGGCTTATGTATCACATATTTCACATATTACATCTTTTTCTCTGGCCCTTAGTGTTCTTGACAAAGAGCGTGAAGAACAGAATATAATGACACTTGCCGGAGGAGGGTTTGAAAGTACGGTAAGACTTGCAAAGAGTAACGGGGATACCTGGGCCCCTATTTTTTTAGAAAATTCAGAATTTATTATTGAGGTAATGGACACTTACATCGAAAAGATGAACCTCTTCAGGAAGATGATTTCTGAAAAGGATAAGGATGGCCTTAAAACTCTTATGGAAGAGGCCAACAAGATAAGAAAGATCTTAAACTAAAATATTAATCCTTATGGTACTTGATCTGAAAACATATCTGGCAAACGAGTGGAAAGGCTATAAGTCAAGGCCATTTCTAATCTCCGGCCCATGCAGCGCCGAAACTGAGGAGCAGGTAATGGCTACTGCAACAGAGCTTGCTCAGATAAAGGAGGTAAGCGTATTCCGTGCCGGGATCTGGAAGCCCAGAACCCGTCCTAATTCATTTGAAGGGGTAGGAATTGATGGTCTGAAATGGCTCAGAACAGTCAAGCAGGAAACCGGCCTGCTGGTCGGAACTGAGGTCGCCAATGAAAAGCATGTATACGAGGCACTTAAATACGGTATCGATATGCTGTGGATCGGCGCCAGGACATCTGTTAATCCTTTCACAGTCCAGGAGATATCAGATGCCCTTAAAGGTGTTGACGTGATGGTTCTTGTAAAAAATCCGATAAACCCCGACCTTGAGCTGTGGATAGGTGCGATCGAGCGCATTGCCAGAGCAGGGATAACAAGGCTGGGAGCTATCCACCGGGGATTCTCAACCTATGAGAAAACAATTTACAGAAATCAGCCAAACTGGCAATTGCCGATTGAGCTACGCCGTCGCATTCCTGACCTTCCGATAATCTGCGACCCGAGCCATATCTCAGGGGCAAGGGAATATCTTTTCGAGATATCACAGAAGGCAATGGACCTTAACTTTGACGGGCTAATGCTTGAATCGCATATCGATCCCGATAATGCTCTCAGCGATTCAGCCCAGCAGGTCACGCCCAATGAACTCAGGGAACTGCTGAGCCGGCTGGTTCTCAGAAGCCCAGTGGCGTCTGATCCCAGACTCCTGGATATCCTTGGTGAATTACGACAGCAAATCGATGTTTTCGATGACACTCTTATAGACATCCTTGAAAAACGAATGAAAGTTGCAGAAACTATCGGACAGTATAAAAAGGAAAATAATATTACTATCTTGCAGACAACACGCTGGGATGAAATAAT
>DOTV01000141.1:0-3814 GCA_003520925.1 Bacteroidales bacterium
GCCGTATAATTAGACCATGCCGGGAATATTGGCATCCAGCCACCCTGTTCAGCTTTTGCAATCAGCGATTTCACCATATGAAGGGTACGTTCAGGTTCCAGGATCGTCATCAGTGGATGAAGCGCCCGGTATGTATCCCACATCGAAAAATCATCATAATAATCAAAACCAACAGCTTTATGAATAAGGGTGTCCTGTGCAAAGCCGGGATAGCTTCCATCGACATCGCTTGCTATACGTGGAAGCTGATAACAATGGTAAAGGGCTGTATAGAATTTCCTGAGATTCTCTTCAGTCCCTCCGCCCGGTCTCAATTTACCAAGCGTCTGGTTCCATACATCTTCAGTTGACTTACGCAGCCTGTCAAAGTCCCAGCCTGGTATTTCGGCCTCAAGATTGGCGCGGGCGTTTTCAACACTTGTAAAAGAAGTTCCTATGCGGACATTTACAATCTTCTGGTCACCGAAATCTATTGCTATCTGCTGATTGTCAGTTAGTTTTTCTATTTGAGAAAAAGGCTTGTCAAACACTATCACAAACCAGCCGTTGAATCCTGCCGGCTGGCCGGATCCCTGGTAGATCCGGTGTACCGGATTACACAGAACGATCTCGTTCTGCTCACCGTTTATCCGCATTTTCCCTTCTTTTTCGTCGCTGTTGATCCTTAAAAAGATACAGCTTCTGCCCTTTCCGGGATAAGTGAACCTCATCATTCCCGACCGGACAGACCCCGTAATTTCGGCTGCAATATTATAACTGTCGAGTAACAAACGGTAATAGGCGGGAGAAGCTGTTTCATTCTTGTGACTGAATTTCGAAGAGGGAGGGGATTTGATTGTATCCGGCATCAGTGCCGTAAATGGCATTACGGTTGCACTGCCATAGTCCTGTGTGCAGCTTCCGCTCATCCAGTGGCTTCCCCTGAATCCGGTTATATATTTATCGGTGTAATAATAAGGGGATATGCATTTAAGTTCAGTGCGCCTGGTTTCCGGAGTCCATTGAGTCATTCCGAACGGACGGCCCACAGCAGGGAAAGTCTGGCCTTTAAGTTCTGAACCTGCCTCACTGTGCTTCCTGGCACTTTCTGTTGACGCCGGAGCAGTTCCAATTAGCGGATCAACATATTGAATCGGCTGCTGTGCGAGACATTTCAACGGCAGAAGCATTAAAAGGAATAGTTTCTTCATAATCTGACTAAATGGATTCTCTAAGTTATTTCAATAACTAATCAGGTTATAGAATTTATCTGATCCCTTACATTATCAGGTTCAAAAACCTTTTTCCAATCATCCCTGATGAATTCTTTAAGACCCCGCTGAAGCGCCTTGTTTGCAGCGTCGGAGAACACAGCTCCGGGAAGTTCATTAAAGAGAACTGCCATCTGGATCCTGAGGTGGCCGAGCAGAAAATCCCTTGCTGCCTCAGCAGGAACACCTTTATTTATTACCTCAGTCAGACCCTCCCTGATGACAAATATGCAGGTAGATGCAAGTGTCTCCACCAGAGCTGGTTCGAGCAATCCCATCTGCTCAGTCGTTATCCTGTGTGATCTTGAAACCGGAGCATAGAAAGTTTTTGCCAGCTCCTCGCCCGTTTTGTAATCATCATCAGTTCCTTTTAAAAGCGCGCAGACAATTGCCTGCTTCGCCCTGTTGCCTCCGAAATGGTCATTCATGGCTGACTCATCCGGTTCCCAGTTAAAAACAGATGGATGACACGGATGGGTTATAAAATAAGAGATGTCATCTCTTTGGTGAAGTTTTCCGGCAAGTGCCGCTGCCGGATCAAGTGTGACAATAAGGGCTCCCTCTTTCATTGAGGGAATAACCTCTGATGAAACCTTGTCGAGGGCAACATCAGGAACTGCCAGAATAACAATATCCGCTTCGGGTATAAATGAAGCCGCTTCTGAGACATTAACACCCTTTTCATTAAGTTTCTCAATCCCTGTTCTATTTACCTCGTGGTACGACATGAGATATCCTGAATTTTTCAGGTTATTGGTAAGGCGAAGTCCCATTTTCCCTCCGGCCCCTACAAGTGCAACTTTTAACATATTACTTCATATAATATTAAATGAACTCTTCAATTCTGATTGTTTTCCCTGAAGAGGCAGACTCATAGCACGCCCATATAAGCCTTACAGTTTCAAGGTTATCAGCTCCTGTGTTTTCTGCTTTAGCTTTCTCCAGCATATCATCCAGGATGTTCCTGTTGATATGAATGCCGCTTTCGTGATTCACAATATAGGCTGGATCGGCCCATGAGTAGGAGGGGAACTTTACAATTTCGGAGGTTGTCCCGCTTTTTGTGGTGGTCCTGATTTCGAATCCTGGTCCGAGACAAACGGATCCTTTCTCCCCTTCAACAAGTATATAGATGGTTGAAAATGAATCATGTTCAACAATTGAGGCGTATGAAAGTTCCGAAAAAACCGGCATGCCGTTCTTCATTTTCATCATTACCGCAGCCATGTCCTCTCCCCTGATGCCCTTGTTAACAGCCTTGGTCTGGCACCACAATTCCTCACATTCACCGAACAGAAACCTTATAACATCAAGAACATGAGAACCCATATCGGTAAGTATAAAATGATCGAGCTCCCTAAGGAATGGCTGATTGTCAAATACAGGAAATCCTGATAAAAAAGAGACTCGTGCTTTAAATGTTTTCCCGATAACTCCCGAATCGACGATCTGTTTAAACCTCCTGACAGGAGCCTGCCACCTGTAGTTTTCATGAATGTACAGGGCGGCTCCGGCATCAGAGCACATCTTCACCATTCTTTTTGCAGTCTGAAAATCAGGAGCCATAGGTTTCTGGCAGATAATCTTCCTGATGCCATTTTTAAGAGCCATTTCAACGAATTGAGCATGAGTATCAACATCTGTAATAATATCAACAAAATCAAGCTTCTCCTTTCTGAAGAGATCATCGGGATTATCGTAAATCCCTGGGACTTTAAAATATGCAGCAATCTTCTCAGCCTTTGACTTTGTCCGGTTGTAAACGGCAACAAGTTCTGCTCCATCAACTTCATTCCAGGCTCCGATCTGGAATTTCGACCAGAAACCGCAGCCTATAACAGCAAATTTCAATCTCTCCATATTATTATTGATTAGAATAGTATTAAAATGGTATATCTATCTTATATCAATTTATATCAATTATATATCAATTGTATATCAATATACTACCGTTTTTAGGTATTCGATACTTTCATCAGCCCACTCACTTTCCTTTTTTATGGTTGCTTTAATTTCCGGCTCAGGTGGAGTCCACAATTCGAGGATTGCACTCCGGCAGAGGCCAGTCCGGGAAGTCCTGCTGATCAGATCCGGTATGTTGAGCATCCCTTTGCCGGCAGGTCTTCCTTCAATGACGAATCCCATTTTATGCTCTAACCTGTAAATAACGAAATCCTTAATATGAAGGTTGAACGTGTACGGGATAAGTATCCCGGCTACCGTTTCAAATCCTTCCCCGGCCCCCATGGAATTTACAGAATCGAGACAGATGCCAACCCATTCGGATCCGGCCGATTGTATTATATCCTCAAATTCCCTTGCCTTTAACCGGTCGTGGTTTTCAATGGCCAGCTTTATTCTTTTCTTTCTGAGCTCTGGCAAAAGGTCTCTTATGATGAGCTTTATTTCTGGAACAGATGGCTTAAAACCCTGGTTGTCAATGACCATTCTCAATATGGGCGAACCTGTTCTTTCGGCTATTCCGAGACATTTCATAGTATGTTCCGGAGTAAGTCCTTTTCCTCCAATCTCCAGACCGATGTTTTTTGCCACCGAATAATCAC
>DOTV01000141.1:4180-9594 GCA_003520925.1 Bacteroidales bacterium
TGTTCTTCAGGGAGCGACCCGGGAACACCTACCGACCAGGTAAACGTATATGATGATATTCCCAGTCTCATACCTATAGTTTTTTTGAACCCGGGGCAGGATATTTTTTTGAAGCATCATCAAGAACAAGTATCCAGTCGAGGTTCTCCCCTGGTGTTGGTGAATTAAATGTCTGTGTGCCGGTATTGGAATATTTTCCTATTGATGTTGCCTCTCCGTTTCGCGGGTTAAACCACCAGGCTGCAACTTCCTTCCCACTGATCACATCCATCCGTATTGTAAACTTACGTCCCACAGGTGCATAGATCATTGCATAGGTACCCTCCCGGTCGCGTGTTGCCACAAAACTGTAAGATCCTCTTCCGGGAACAGATGAGGTTACATTGTCAGCGACAATTATTGAATTATCGGGGATCCTGTTAAAGAAGGGTCTCGATTCCATTAAACGACGTCCGTAAATCATCTGTCCTGCCCCGGGCTGATCAATTGCTTCGTACCATGGCATCAGCGGCCGGTTCACAGGGGTACGGGAAGGTATCCACATCTGCCAAACCGAATGATGTCCGTAAGTATGGCCGCAGGCGCCGGCAAACAGATCCCAGTAAAGCGGCCGTCGCACATCAGAGGCTGTTGAGTGGCCATTTGCATCAGGATTGAAGTCGATGGGATGATCCTCATAAATGGGTTCAGCATCAATCACCGGCTTTACCGGTTCAAGCATGTAATCATCATATGTCATTTGATAACGTGCGGTATAGCTCAGGCTGTGTCCATTCTGCCGCATATTAAAATCGAGCCATGGTTCATTGTGAAGAAATTGTGAAGAACCCTGACCTCCGGTCGGATGAAAACTTATGAGATGTGATCCTCCGTCACCAAGGCGTAATCCCTCAGCCATTGCGGCTATTATCTGCCTGTGATATTCTATTTCAATTGGCCTGTCACCGCCAAGGATCCAGATTATATTAGGACAGTTTCTGTATCGTTCTCCAAGGAATTTGCAATAAACCCTTGCATTCTCCGGATTGAATATCTGGGGACCTGTACCCCATTTCCTGTTCCACTTGTCGCCCCAGGTGGGCAGCAGTCCGATGAATATTCCTTTTTCTTCAGCCTTTTTTATCACCCAGTCGACATGCCTGAAATAAGCTTCATCAGGTTTAAGGGGATCATTATCTATCAAAGGCTTGTTTCCCTCAGCATTTGGAGTATTCAGACCGTCAAGTTCGGCAAGGACTACGGCCTGAATTACTGTAAACCCTTTGGCCCTGCGATTTTCAAGATACTTCTCCGTATCCTCTTTATTCAGACGATGGAAGAGCTCCCAGCCTGTGTCACCAAGATAAAAGAACGGGGTTCCATCCTCATGGATCAGAAACCTTTTGTTTTCAGATATTTTTAGTCTGCCATGTTTGAAGTCAACTGATTTTCCCTGCATGGGATTTTCCTGGGAGAAGGTAAATAAACTGCAGAAGACCAGGCAGATAATTAGTGGAATTGATTTATTCATAAAGACGTATTTATTACATATTAACTAAATGGGTAATTGGTTTTATTCCCCCATTGAAGGGGGAGTTAATCAGGCGAACCTTGAATAGACTATCAGGACGAGACCTATTAAATAAAAAAGAAACATGAGTGCAAGCAGGATACCTGTTAACTTTGGTGCACCCCTGAATTCCTTCCACACAAAGATACCCCAGAGAGCGGCGATTACCGGTGCTGCATTGCTCAGTCCGTATGAGATTGCCGGGCTTGCTGCACCTACCGACATGAAACTAACTGAATTACCAAGGCACCAGATTGCTCCGCCAAGCAACCCGAACATGTGAGCCCTTGGTTTTCCTTTCAGCCATTGCGCCATCTTTACGGGTTCTCCCTGTACAGGTTTTGCCATGAAGAGAGGATTGACAATTATTGTACTTAAAAGAGCCCCGATCGAGAACAGAACAACAGCGGTATATGAGCTGATCTTACCATCGTCGGCCGGAGAGAAATCGGATGCCAGCGAAGCTGCAACAAACCTGTAGAAGAATGCAATGCAGAGACCGGCAAGCAATGCAAGTGCTATACCTTTGAAAGATGGTTTCTTCTGATGGGCAGCAAGTTTCCGGTAAGACTGCATACTGAAAAGGATGGCGATAATTATCACTGCTGTTCCGCCAAAAAGGAAAAATGGATTTCCTTCAGGTTTGCCAAGATAATTAATAAGTATTCCAAGTGTCCAGCCGATTCCTCCCCCAATCGGAAATGCGACCGACATACCGGCAACTGAAATTGATGCAACAAGCAGGAGTGTACCAATATTCCATATGAAACCTCCTATAGCTGCCCAAAGAAGACTCTTTGGGTCAGCCTGGGCAAGGTCAGGTATGAAACTTCTTCCCTGAGTTCCCAAACTTCCGAAGGTAAAGGCCATTATCAAGGCAAAAAGAAGGATCCCTATAGAATAATCCCAGTAGAAAAGTTCAAAGCGCCATGATTTGCCGATAAGATTCTGTGTGTTCTGCCACGAACCCCAGCAGATCATTGCAACAAAACACAAAAATACAGCTAATGAATAGTTCTGAACAAGCACCATAATTAAACATGATTAAGAGTGAATAAATATAGTAAATTCAATGTTTTTTCCATCCTTCAATAAAGTTTAATGAATATGGCTCAACCGGAAATGTATCGTTAGATTTTATTATTTTTTCATTTTCAATCCCGGTCCACCTGAAATCCAAAGCTGCTTCTGAAAAGCTTCGGGCACTCAGTGTCCGCATCCTGAAAAGACCAGAACAACAGTCGAGTTGTATTGAACGGACCGTTCCGCTGAGATTCACAAGAATCAACTTTGCTTTCTTTCCATCTGAAAGGGCAATGCAATCAATCGCAAGCGGCTTTGAGCTAATGCTTCTGATAAGCTTCAGATCCTTATTTCCCATTATGAATCTGAAAACATGGAAAACCGGGAAAATCATTCCTTTAACTGCCGGAAACGTCTCAGGCCATCTTGAATCATGCTCTCCCTGGAAAATTCCGCATTCACCTACTGTCTCATAAAAGGTAATGCTCTCCGGACTATTTTCGCAGAGGTATTTAAGACTGATGGCAGTCCAGCAGGCACCAAAAAGAGACATCATACGGCTGTCGACCCGGATTGGCATATCAGGTCCGTCGGGTGGAATCTCACAATACGACATATTCGGGTTAAACCTTCTCTGAATATTTACAGGAGATATAACTATACCCTTTCTCCCTGAGAACATTTTAGCGGTCAGGATTGAATACTTCTGAGATTCAAGGTTTTCGGTCAGTGATAAATTATCTGAGGCATGTTCCTGGGGATATATCGGATAGGAAACGGAATCATTCCCGGTTTCTCCAGGTATATTCCGGTTAAACTGTGCAAAACCGGCATTCGTCCCTGTTGCTATTTTAACTGCTGGATTTACTTCTCTCAGGATTGGAATGACTTCAATGGCAAGGTTATCCGGTGTTGAAGGGAGGTCTTTATGAAACAATAATAAAGATGCCACTGAAACTTTTCGGCGGGAATACCAGTCAGTAAAGTTGTTTATCTCCTGCCGGGTATTATTACTAAAGAAAAGGGCAAGTTCAAGCTGGCAGCCAAGGTCAGATGATTCACGCGATCCCTGTTCAGCTTTGAACTGCCATCCGTTTTTATAAAGGTGAAGGTCGACTCTGTAATGATCAAACCTGAGGGATCTAATAATCTTTGTCTCTGCAGGACTCATTGGATTTGGCCTGCTTGACTGACAGATCCCTATGGAGGGAAGTCTTGCCGGTTCTTCTGGGAAGAGCTTAACTATTATTTTTCCAACTGTTTCAGATGAATCATTAAATGACCCTTCAGCACTGAACGTAATTCTCTGGATTATCCTTGTCCCTTTTTCAATTTTAACAGGGAAAGGAAGGGAGAGAGGGGTCGAATAGGTTTTGTAAGATGCATCAGTCCAGTTTCTCTGATCCTCTGTCTCAAAAATATCGCCTTCAAAACCGAGTGTACAGGTAATCCTGTTTGCAATCCATTTCATTGATTTAATATCCCTGAATACCTGATGCGGGCTTATCTCGGAAGGAAAAACTGATTGTTCAAGTGAACCATCATTATGGGCAATCACACAGTTGGCACCGGCACAGCCATCAATAGGATGCAGGACACATAAACCTATACGGTTCCTTTCAAATGTTTCGGTTGCAGTGCCATCCATTGAAAAAACTATTCTGTTGTCCCCACTTCCTTCTATAACATAATCAGCAGAGAAATTTATTTCTTCATTCTGATAAATGCCTCTGAAAGTTATTCTGAATGAATTTTCATTTTTTTCGATTTTCTGATCTGTCAACACAGGTGGAATTGTCAGCCAGCTCCTGTCCCGGACGGCAGCATAAATCATTCGAACAAGTTCATTGTTTTCTGCTGATAAATATCTCAGGGCTCCATTTAAATAAGTCACATTAAGCTTCCCGGCTTTCAGAATAAGTGCATGGGGCTCTTCTTCCGGCCTGCCGGTCTGTTTTATTCTCACCGGCAATTCCTCGGTAAATTCCTTAATTGGATTTTGATGATTCATACAAGGTTTGTTTTTAGGGGAATTGTTAATAATTTAACAGGATATTTGGAAGTTAACGCAACATTAAAATTACTATGAAATATTTACATCTGGTATCGCTTTATGTTTTCATTGCAGGATTTTCTTCATGCCGGTCGGGATCAGAAGCCGTAAGCAATGTCAATGACACAATAATTCTGAGCGATACAATTCAATATCATCCGGTGAGAATCAGTAAAAAAGACGGTTCAATTCTTCCATGGTTTTCAGCTGACAGGGGTAAGTCGTATGATACTGTGATGATACTGGTGTGGAATTTCTGGAAAAACATGGAAACTGACTCAAACGGACTGAAATACTATATGAATCATCAGGTGTGGAGGCCTGAACATGATTTGCGCGGACTTGGAGGCGACCAGATCAACATGGCCCTCTCATCGTGGGGATTGCTTTATGCGTATACAGGGAATATTGAAATAATTGAAAATATGAAATATATAGCTGACACTTACCTGGAGAGATCTTTATCAGGTCCGTCAGATAAATGGCCATATATTCCATATCCATATAATACTGAAGTTCATTCGGGAAGATATGATGGTGACATGAGGAACGGAAAAGGAATAACACAGCCTGACAAGGCAGGGAGTTTCGGTTCTGAGCTGATAAACCTTTATAAAATTACAGGAGAACTAAAATACCTTGATGCTGCAAAAAAAATTGCAGGTACGCTGTCACGATACATTGTTAAAGGAGACAGTCTGAGATCACCATTACCGTTCAGGGTAAATGCCAGGACGGGAGAAACTGGATCTTTATTCGATAATATGGGCTCTGGCAAGAGTGTAAGGC
>DOTV01000115.1:0-1549 GCA_003520925.1 Bacteroidales bacterium
TGGGCCTTGTTGGAGCATAAATCCTTTTGCAAAATGGACTAAGACTGAACTGGTTCTCGATAATGGGGTAGTACAGCGAACTATAAAGCTCCCCTCACCGGAAGGTAACTTTGTAACCACTTCCTATAAGCCTGTAAATGGTGATTTTGGCTATTTTCTGAAGATCAATACCGACTTCCAGTTTGAAATAAACGATGTTGTATATTCCGGGATGGTAAATTGGAACATGAAAGATATCCGGAAGACTGAAGATTCCAAAGGTGGAAAAGGTGCGGCAGTAACTCTTCTCAGCGGAGATAGAAAATTTGAACTGATAATTAAATACTTACTTTATCCTAATTCCCCGGCAATACGTAAAAGCCTTATTGTTAAAAATTTAACAGAAGAACCTATAAGACTGGAGTCTGTCGATGTTGAAAAGTTAGAGGTCCCCGGATACTACCCGGTTACCTACAGCTGGATTTACCACGACTACGGAAGGAGAAGATATATAGGCAATTACGATGGAGGAAAACAGGATGCTTTAATTATAGTGCATGATATGAATACAGAACAGGGTATAGTTCTCGGAAATGAGGCAACCGGAGTTTTAAAACATACTTCAGTCTTCTGGGAATCACAGGATATTTGTATAGGGCTGACTCATAAAAATTCTCTATTCCCATTCCGTAAATGGATTGCCAAAGGTGAGTCGTTTGAAACCCCACAGGTCTTTACTATGGTTTATAATAACCAAAAGACACCAGATGAGATACTTAATACTTTTGTACCCGATTTTGTACGCAAGTACATGGGAATAAGGCTCTCAGAACTTAAAGAGAAGCCGACTTTTGTGTATAATACCTGGGAGCCTTTCTATAAAAATATTAATGAAAAGCTTGTAATGGAGCTGGCTAAAGCTGCAGCAGATGCCGGAATGACAGAGTTCATAATTGACGACGGATGGCAGGACAGCTATGGCGACTGGGGTATAGACTACAAGAAATTTCCCAACGGACTGAAACCTGTTTTTGATTACATTAAATCGCTTGGAATGAAGCCCGGGTTATGGGTCAGCATCGGAAGCGCCGCACCTTCAAGTAAAGTATACAAAGCACATCCTGAATGGTTTGTTACTGATATTGATGGTGCTCATACATCTTTGCATGCGCCCGGTGACAAGGAGAAATTCACTGCATGTTTTGGAACAGGTTGGTATGATTATATTAAAGAAATTTTATTGAAAATGGCTGTCGAATACGGGATTGAATATTACAAGCTCGATTTTGCAGTAGTAACAAGTGCTTATACATATGATCATACCCAGTCGGGTTGCTATTCGACAAATCACCCTGGTCACAACGATCATAATGAATCGCTCTATACAAATTATGAACGGCTTTGGAAGTTGTTTGATGAACTTCATGCCGCCAGGCCAAATCTGTTTATTGATTGTACTTTTGAAACCCTTGGTGGAACTCAGGCAATAGATTATTCCCTGGTGAAACATGCGGAAGGCGACTGGCTATCAAATTTTGAAGGAGCTGCAGGTGAAAAAACAGATATCAGG
>DOTV01000115.1:1799-4149 GCA_003520925.1 Bacteroidales bacterium
TCCGGAATATGGCATGGTGGCGTTCACCTGCAATGCCGGCAACAGCTCTTGTAATTGGAAATCCCCAGATGCAGGACAAGGGCTGGGAAATGCACATAAAATCGATTGCAGGAGCTCTTCCCATAATGCTGGGTGATCCCAGAAAACTTTCTGAAAGTGAACTTAAAACCTACCGGACTTATGCAGATTGGCTGCAACTCATGGAAAGTAAATACGGCATAATGAGTTTTCGTCAGGATCTGCCATGCTTCGGCGAACCGATGGAAGGAATGTGGGATGGTTTCCAACGGATAAATACCGAAACGAAAGAGGGTGGAATAATTGGGGTATTTCGTCATGGTTCTGTTGAATCAAGCCGGATTGTTACTGTTAACTGGCTTGATCCTATAAAAACTTATCAGGTAAAATCACTTGATGGCAAGATAGTTGCCACATTAACAGGTAGTGAACTTAAATCCCAGGGCTTTATTTTAACGCTCACCGAGCTTTATACAGGAGAGCTGTTTGAAATAAGTTATGTTTCTTTTAATGCTCAGCTGCAGAAAACAGATCTCTCTGCCAAATGGGATACTATCCGTCCGCTGGCCAATCCCGATAAAGGGTGGTATCACCACATGCTCGACAATGGTATTGGCAAATACCTTCTGAAAGACGAATCAGAACTGAAGGCGTTCCCCGGAATGGACCACCTCTATCTCAGGCTTGCATGGGCTTATCTTGAACCCGAAGAAGGCAAATTCGACTGGTCGTACATCGATAACATTGTTGAAAAATATGTGCCGTTAGGATATATGATTTCGTTCCGGATTTCTTGCAAAGAAACAGGCCCGGCTCCAACAAGTGTTCCGCACGAAGTAAACGGTATCCGCTATGCAACACCTTATTGGGTTGTTAAAGCAGGAGCCAAAGGCATTGAGAAACCTGAATTTGGCAGTGCATCCTGGACTCCTGATTGGGACGACCCAATCTATCTTGAAAAGCTGGATAACTTTCACAAGGCATTTGCCAAAAAATACGATGGAAAACCCTGGGTTCGCTATGTTGATGTTGGCAGCATAGGTGACTGGGGCGAAGGTCATACCTGGAGTTCAACCCGGATTCCGCCTGCATTCAATGAGGTTAAAACACATATAAACCTTCATTTGAAACATTACAAGAACACACAATTGATCGTAACCGACGATTTGCTGGCTTCAACAAAATCGGATACAGAGAAGAAGGAGTTGCTGAATTATGCCCTTGAAAACGGCTTCTCAATGCGCGACGACAGCCCGATGGTACAGGGCTATATGCAAAATGATCTTGCCACCTGGACTGTCAGGCACCCGGAGTTTTTTGCAGAGGTATACAAAACCATGCCGACCGTTTTTGAACTGGAACATTATGGAAAAGTAAAAAGTAACGGATACTGGATTGGTAAAAATGGTGCTGAAATAATTTCTGAATACAAGGTAAGTGGTGCTGATGTTTTTCGCAATGCTGTAAAAATAATTCGGCCAACTTATGTCGGTTTTCACGGCTATCTGGGTGAGTGGCTAAAGGACAACCCGGAGTTTACAAAAGAAATTTTAAATATGTGCGGTTACTGGTATTTTCCAAAAGCCTTAACAGTAAAAAGGATTACAAATACGTCCATTAATTTCGATATCGAGTGGATAAATAAAGGTGTTGCCCCGGCTTATTCTGTTTATCAGTTGAAAGGAAAATTAACCGATGTAAAAAAGCCAGGCAAACCTGTTTATTTTAGCATTCAGAACTCAGGAAACAAAAACTGGTTTCCTCATGTACCTTTTAATGAAACATATTCCACTGAATTCAAAGAGAAGCTGAAAGGCACTTACTCACTTGCCATTCAATTGTTCGATACCAGATCAGGGAGACCGGTGGAGGTTGGATTAAATGAACAACTGAGGGATTCAGAAGGCTATTATTTGTTTTCAGAAATTGCATTTTAAAAGTTTTAATTTTAGTTATTAATAATATGAAAACAGTCTCCAACTTTTTAATTATCTGCTCTCTGCTTTTTCTTCTCTCCTCATATACAGGATCAAAAAAGAATATCTTTCTCGATGAAATGGATCTATCCGGTATGAAAACCGGCTGGGGAATCCCTCAGATAAACAAATCGTTTAAAGAGACCCCTTTATCAGTTGGGAATCAGGTTTATTCGCGAGGCGTGGGAACCATTGCCACAAGTTCTTATCTGATCAATGTTAACAGGACTGGAAAATCATTCCACTCAAAAGTTGGCGTTGATGATAGCTCCAGTGAGAGCGGTTCAGTAATCTTTTATATTCTTGGTGATAAAAAGATACTTTGGGAAAGCGGCCTGATGAGGAAGGGGGACAGT
>DOTV01000115.1:4467-4870 GCA_003520925.1 Bacteroidales bacterium
AACGATGGTAATTCAAGAGATTATGCAAACTGGATCGACACCAGAATCGAATATTCGGGAATGGTCCCCACAACAGTACCTTCAAATATAATTGCAGAGGGTGAAGTTCTTACACCTGAAGCACCTGCAGAACCGCGTGTTAACGGACCAAAGATCTGTGGAATGCGACCCGGCTCTCCCTTTCTCTATCGTATTCCCGCAACAGGTGAAAGACCTATGTCATTTGATGTTAAAGGACTTCCCGGATCACTGAAACTGAATAGAGAAACGGGGATAATTACCGGAAGTATTTCAAAACCCGGCAGATATAAAGTCGAATTAGTTGCAAAAAATAACAAAGGGGAGTCCAGGCGTCCATTCACTATTGTTGTTGGGAAGACTCTGGCGCTCACTCCTCCCATGG
>DOTV01000013.1:0-7388 GCA_003520925.1 Bacteroidales bacterium
GTCCTGTTATTTAATAACGTGGATTTCATTATGAGATTTTCAAAACCTGCACTTTTATTTATTGTATTCTTCTTAACTATTGCTTTAATTTCGTGCAGCAAGGCGAATAATGACGTAATCCCTGATGTTTTTGTTGATTTTACGATTAATCTGACGGATCCGGAATTTGTTAACCTTTCCTTTATAGGGATTTCAGATACAGTCGATGCTTCAACTAATAACTGGGGTTACAGATCAGCCGGGTATGACGGGAATGGGATCATTATTTACAGCGGTCCGGATAAATATTATGCCTACGATAGGACATGCCCTTACGATTTAGTTGCGAATAGCCTCAGTGTCAAAATCAAAATTGACGGATCACCTTATGCTACATGCCCTTACTGCGGCACCAAATATTCTCTTTTAACATATGGAACTCCAATATCCGGCTTGGGAAAGTATCCATTAAAGAATTACAATACCAGTTTTGATGAAGATAGGTTTATAAGAGTGTGGAACAAATAACCTCTCCCTGAATCTCTCCCCCAGGAGGGAGGGACTTTTTTTTCTTAAAATAAATTTCCTGCTCCCCTTCACTCTTGCGAGAAGGAGTTGGGGATGAGGTGTTAGTAACGATAATGATCAGCCTTATATGGCCCGTTCTGCTCCACTCCAATATAATCAGCCTGTTCCTTTGTCAGCCTGGTAAGTTTTACTCCCAGCTGGTCTAGGTGCAGCCTTGCAACCTCTTCATCGAGGTATTTCGGGAGCCTGTAGACTCCGATCTTGTAATCTTTTTTCCAGAGGTCGAGCTGGGCAAGAGTCTGATTGCTAAATGAGTTGCTCATCACAAATGAAGGGTGCCCGGTTGCACATCCAAGATTCACAAGTCTGCCTTCAGCAAGAAGGAAGATCGCATGGCCGTCGGGAAATACATATTTGTCCACCTGAGGCTTAATGTTCACTTTTCTGATTCCTTTCATCTCATTAAGAGTGTCAACCTGTATCTCGTTGTCAAAATGGCCAATATTGCATACAATTGCCTGATCCTTCATTTTCAGCAGATGATCGAGGGTAATTATATCCCTGTTCCCGGTTGCGGTTACATAGATATTGCCTTCGCCAAGAACATCCTCTACCGGTTTCACTTCAAATCCTTCCATCGATGCCTGCAAAGCGCAGATTGGATCAATTTCGGTTATGATTACCCGTGCACCGTATGCTCTCATCGATTTGGCGCAGCCTTTACCAACATCACCATAACCGCAGACCACAACAACTTTACCTGCAATCATCACATCAAGTGCTCTCTTCAGACCATCGGCAAGTGATTCGCGGCAGCCATACAAATTATCAAATTTCGATTTGGTAACCGAATCATTAACATTTATTGCCGGAACCAGAAGTTCGTTATTTTCCATCATCTGATAAAGTCTGTGAACACCTGTAGTTGTCTCCTCCGATATACCTTTAAGTTCACTTACAGTCCTGTGCCATTTCCCCGGTTCACTGGAAAGCAGTCCCTTCAGAGTTGCGAATATTATTCCTTCCTCCCTGCTCGATGGTTCCTTGTCAAGAAATGCAGGATCATTTTCAGCTTTATAGCCGAGATGCACAAGCAGAGAAGCGTCGCCACCGTCATCAACAATCAGGTTGGGACCTTTGCCATCCGGAAAAGACAGCGCCCTTGCAGTACACCACCAGTATTCTTCAAGTGTTTCGCCCTTCCAGGCAAAAACCGGTATTCCTTTTTCAGCAATTGCTGCTGCTGCATGATCCTGAGTTGAGAAGATATTGCAGCTTGCCCATCTCACATCAGCACCAAGTTCAACAAGTGTCTCGATCAGAACAGCTGTCTGTATCGTCATGTGAAGTGAACCGGTAATCCTTGCCCCCTTCAGTGGCTTTTCAGAGGAATATTTTTTCCTTATGGCCAAAAGGCCCGGCATCTCCTTTTCCGCAATCTCAATTTCTTTCCTTCCGAAGGATGCAAGTGAAATATCTTTAACCGCGTATAGTTCTGTGTCGACAAGTATATTCATTTATGAATTTTTTATTTGATTTAACGGATGCAAAGTTAAACAATTATTTTGATGGTCTGTTCAATCCAGCAACCTGAGGGCTGCCTCTTTGTCAAGTTTCATCTGCATGGCAAGATGCTCAGTGTCTTTAAATTTCCTCTCTTCCCTAAGCCTGTATCTGAAGATTACTGTGATAACGCAGCCGTACAGATCAGCATCAGACCCAAAAATATTCACTTCAATCGATTTTTGTGTCCTGTCATTATTTACGGTGGGATTATAGCCTATGCTGAGCATACCCGGAAATTTTAAATTACTATACGTTACTTCGACGGCATAAACTCCATCGGCAGGGATAAGCTTGAAGATATCGGCAGGTTTTATGTTTGCAGTCGGAAAACCTAATTTATGCCCTATTTTGCGGCCCTCAACCACTATTCCGGACAGTTTATAATTGTATCCCAGCAACCTGCCCGCGTCTTCTACCCTGCCCTGAATGAGTGCTTCCCTGATAGTAGTTGAACTTATAATCCCTTCCTGAGCGTAAATTCCTTCAACCTGCTCTATTTCAAAGTTATACATCTCAGAACATTCGCGGATCTTTTTGAAGTCACCTCCCTTGTCCTTTCCAAAGTGGTTATCATAGCCTACCAACAGATGTTTCACACCAATTTTTCCGAATAGTATCTCCCCTATGAAATCGGCAGCGTCCATATTTCCCAGTTCCCTGGTAAAATTCATGATTATCAGGTGATCAATACCCGATAGTTCCAGAAGCTCTTTTTTTTCATCTATTGTCGAAAGTGAGAATGGTTCTTCTTTCTTTTCTGAAAGCACAAGTCTGGGGTGTGGATTAAAAGTAATTACAACCGATTCACCATCACCCTCCCTTGCTCTTAACACAAGTCGTTCGAGAAGTGCCCTGTGCCCAAGATGCACGCCGTCAAAAACTCCAACGGTGACGAAAGGGTTTCTCAGGTTCAGATTTTCATATTCATAATGAACTATCATATTAATTTCATCTTGAGGGAGTAAAATTAATAAAGCCGGTGAAAACGGGACAATTAAGTAATTTAGTTTTTGTAATTTTATAGAAAGTATCCCACTTAATAAAATTATCATGAATCCTGTCAAGTTCTATTTATCTGATCCATGGCTTGAGCCCTTCAAAGGTATTATCGAAAGCCGGATTAATAAATGCATCCTTAAGGAGGACCACCTTACCGGAAACGGGAATCTCATGGAATTTGCCATGGGCCATTATTACTACGGACTTCATCATGGTCCCGAAGGCTGGACCTTTAGGGAATGGGCTCCGAATGCAGAGAAAATATTTCTCACCGGGATATTCAGCGACTGGAAAGAAAAACCCTCATTTAAACTCAACAGGATAAACGAATATGGTGACTGGGAGATAAAACTGCCTCCTGATTCCCTGAAACATGGAGATCTTTACAAACTCTCGGTTCACTGGAAAGGTGGAAAAGGGGAGCGTATTCCATCGTATGCAACACGCCTTGTTCAGGACGAAAACACAAAAATATTCACTTCTCAGGTCTGGTACCCTGAAACGCCATACAAATGGAAGATCAAAGATTTCAGGGCAGAAGTTACTGCCCCTGTGATATATGAGGCTCACATAGGAATGGCCACCTCTGAAGAAAAAATCGGGAGCTATAGTGAATTTGCAAGCAAGGTCCTGCCATTAATCGTTAAAGACGGATACAATACAATCCAGCTGATGGCAATACAGGAGCATCCGTTTTACGGGTCGTTCGGCTATCATGTTTCAAGCTTTTTTGCAGCATCATCGAGGTTCGGGACACCAGAGGATCTTAAAGCATTGATTGACAAGGCCCACGAATCAGGTGTAAGGGTGATTATGGACCTGGTGCATTCACACTCAGTTAAAAATGTAAATGAGGGACTTGGACTCTTTGACGGATCGCCGGGACAGTATTTTCACACGAACGAAAGAAGGAATCACATAGCCTGGGACTCATTATGTTTCGATTACGGCAAGGACAATGTGATGCATTTCCTTTTATCGAACTGCAGGTACTGGCTCGAAGAATATAAATTTGACGGATTCAGGTTCGACGGCATTACAAGCATGATATATTATAACCACGGGCTGGAAAAGAGTTTTACAGCATATAATGATTATTTCGATGGCGGACAGGATGAAGATGCCCTTGTTTATCTTTACCTGGCCAATAAAATGATCCATGAATTTAAGCCTGGCGCATTAACTGTAGCAGAGGAAATGAGCGGCATGCCCGGTATTGCAGCAGATACTTCAAGACAAGGTTATGGTTTCGACTACAGGCTTTCGATGGGAGTTCCCGATTTCTGGATCAAGCTTGTAAAGGATACCCCCGATGAAAACTGGGATATGAGTCATCTGATCCATGAGCTCACGCAGCACAGGCCCGAGGAGAGAATAATTTCGTACTGTGAATCGCACGACCAGGCTCTGGTTGGCGATAAAACATTGATTTTCCGTATGCTGGATGCCGAGATGTACACAGGCATGGCAAAAACATACCATAGTTTCTCAATGGACAGGGGCATCGCCCTGCACAAAATGATCAGGCTTTTAACATTCAGCGCATCGGGCGGCGGATACCTGAATTTCATGGGAAACGAATTCGGTCATCCTGAATGGATCGATTTTCCAAGGGAAGGTAACAACTGGAGCTATAAATATGCCCGCCGCCAGTGGAATCTCGCCCTGAATGAAGATCTTAAGTATTCATTCCTGTTGAATTTCGATAATGCGATGATAAGGCTTCATAAAGAATTCAGGATCCTGGATGACCTGTATGTAAACAGGATCTATGATAACAATTATGATAAAGTAATTGCTTTCTCAAGAGGCGAGTTTGTTCTTGTTTTTAATTTCCACCCGACCAACTCATTTACAGATTATGGCATACCTGTCAAAGGGAAATTCAAAATAATCCTCGATTCTGATGACCCCGGATTCGGAGGTTTTGACAGAGTCAACAGGAATTCGTACTATACATCAACAAGAAAGGCAGCAAAGCCAACACTCGATCAGCCTTTCTACCTTTATCTTTATCTTCCCTCACGTTGTGCCCTCGTTTTAAAGAGGGAAACCGTAAAGAGAGCCATTGATATTTAATCGATCCACCTGAGCAGGTAAAAATCCTGCTTATGCGGAAGATCCTTGTGCCTCGGATATATTCTTATTCCGTAGAAAAATGTTCCGGCTTTCTCAGGAATAAGATTTGCCCTGTAGAGGCATTTGCCGTTTTTGCTGCTGACAAGCTTGAACTCCTGGCTGTCGACAAATTCATATTCGCCCTGCTTGTTCAGATGAGTAAAAACGAATTCCACCCCCACATTGTCCTTTGGAATTTTCTTGATGTCAAGTGCTATTTCGGCATGGTAATCGTGACCTGAATGATAGACGTTTTCCTGGGGCCGTTCGAAATTATAATTCAAAACCTCAATATTATCCCATTCGTCCTTCATATTCTTTTTCCAGGAAGCTATTGCCTTTGCTTTCTCAAAATTATTTACTGTAAGGAATTTATTCCTTGGCCAGAGTTTCAAATAATACCTTTCAATATAATCATCCAGCATCCTCCTCATTGTAAATTCCGGAGCTATCTTCACCATCGTGTTCTTAATAAGGCTTATCCATTCAACCGGAATCCCAACTTCGTTTTTTGAATAATATGCCGGAACTATCTCATATTCAAGCATATTGTAGATTGTTTCAGCATCTACATCATCCTGAAGGTCCTGATTGTTGAAGGATTTTTTCTTTGGAAGGGCCCAGCCGGCATAGGCGCGGTAACCTTCAACCCACCAGCCGTCGAGGACGCTGAAATGTATCGTTCCGTTCATCACAGCTTTTTCGCCGCTTGTTCCTGAGGCTTCAAGCGGTCGTGTAGGTGTATTGAGCCAGATATCGACACCTCTGACAAGCTGCTTTGCCAGTTCAATGTCATAGTTTTCAAGGAAAAGGACTTTCCCCGCAAACTGAGGCATCTGCGATATTTCGAAGACTCTTTTGATCAGATCCTGTCCCCCTCCGTCATGAGGATGGGCTTTCCCGGCATAGATGAACTGTACCGGCCTGTCGGGATCATTTACAATTCTTGCAAGCCTGTCGAGATCCCTGAACAGCAGCGAAGCTCTTTTGTAGGTCGCAAACCTTCGGGCAAAACCTATAGTAAGGGCCTTATCATTAAGATGGGTACTGATGTTGAGCAATGTCCTCGGACTTACGTGCTTGTCGATCATGTCCGATTGCAGCCTTTTGCGGATATTAACGAAGAGTTGCTTTTTTAATCCGGTTTTTATATCATAAACCGTTTTATCATCAAGGGTGTACAATTTTTCCCAAAGGCTTCTGTCGGTCTGGTCAAAATTAACAGTACCGGTCAGCTGTTTATAGATCGTCTGCCATTCGGGAGCGATCCAGGTGGGATGATGAACCCCGTTCGTTACGTAACCTATGTATAGTTCTTCTTTGAGGTAGCCGGGCCAGAGTTTGTTGAACAAGCCCTGGGTAACCTGACCATGCAGTTTACTGACGCCATTCAGTTCCTGCGACATATGAGTGGCAAGATAGCTCATATTGAATTTCCTGTCTGCCTCTCCGGGGCACCTGCCAAGCGCCATAAGCTCATCCCATGAAATATTGAGCCTGGCGTGATAATGAGAAATGTATTTTCTTAAAAGATCCTCTTCAAATGCATCATGACCTGCAGGAACCGGAGTATGGGTTGTGAAAAGTGTTGATGAGCGGATTGCTTCGATAGCCTGATCAAATGTCAGGTGATATTCTTCAATCAGCTTTCTGATGCGTTCGAGGCTGATAAATGCCGAATGTCCTTCATTACTGTGATAGAGATCGGGTTTCAGACCCATTGCTGTAAGAGCCCTTATGCCGCCGATGCCAAGAATAAGTTCCTGCTTAAGACGGTTCTCGTGATCTCCACCGTAGAGGTAATGAGTTATTGAACGGTCCTCGGCAGAATTGTCATCAAAATCAGTGTCAAGTAAAAAAAGTGAAACCTTCCCGACTTTGGCTTCCCAGATACGCACATTCACGCTTCTCCCGGGCCATACTATATTTACTGTAAGATGTTTCCCCTCAGGGTCCTTGACGGGCATTATCGGGAGGCGCGAGAACTCTTCAGCCTCATAAATTGTAAGCTGTTCGCCCCTTGGCCCGAGTTTTTGCTTGAAATACCCGAACCTGTACAAAAGCCCGATACCGTAAATGTGAAAGTTCGAATCGCTTGCTTCCTTAAGATAATCGCCTGCAAGGATACCAAGACCTCCTGAATATATTTTAAGACAAGGGTGAATTCCGAACTCCATGCTGAAGTAAGCCACTGACGG
>DOTV01000013.1:7748-10410 GCA_003520925.1 Bacteroidales bacterium
TTGTAATCGATCTTTTCAAGAAGCAGCTTTGGATTATGCTGTACCTCGTCCCACAGTGAAGGGTCCATTCTCCTGAACAACGACTCGGCATCCCAGTTCCATGACCACCAGAGATTGGCTGAAAGCTCCTTCAGAGATGCCAGTTTATCAGGAACATCGCTCTGTACGTATATATCCTTCCATACAGGGATCTGATGAGGTTTCCTGATCTTCAGGTCGGGAGCCTCAACAAATTGTGCAAAATCCCTTGGTTCATCTCTCCTTTCGCTGCTATGGGTAAGTGCAATTTCGTAAGCGTCAAAATAACGCTTAACCAGATTGTCCCACATAGCTATCCTTGATGTCTCATGCGCTTTGAATCTTGCTTCCTCTATTTCACCATCTGAGAGACCTATATATTTCCGGATGAATTTTCTGATCTCACCAACTACTTCCTTTTCGTTATCATCTGTTCTCTCTACAATAGCGATACCATTTCCGTGATCCTTATAGTACTCCCTTACCCACAGGCCAAAGCCTGAAAGAGAGGTGGTAACTGTCGGAATAGAAAACATAAGGCTTTCAAGCGGAGTATATCCCCATGGTTCATAATACGACGGAAAAACCGTCAGGTCAAATCCGATCAGCAGATCAAAATATGAGAGATTAAAGATTCCGTCATTCCCATTCAGATATGAGGGTGCAAAAATGATCTTTACCTTTAAATTCTGGCTGTTTGTCAGGCGATTGACCTTAATGCTCTGAAGAACCGGATCGGTGTCAGGGTAATGGAGGCTATGCGTGAGATATTTTTCGGTTCCGCTGTTCTGTCCGTTATTGTACAGGATATCAATGAGATCCTGTCGTGGACCCTTATGATATGCAGGGATAAGGATAAAGGTCACACATTCTCTTGGCAGCTCACTATCCTGATTTAATTCACCAAGCGAATCAATAAGGATATCCACTCCTTTATTGTGGAACTCGTATCTTCCGCTGTTCGCAACAAACATGCAGTTATCAGAGAGCCGGTAACCAAGAACGGCCTCTGCAACTGCTCTTAGTTTGGATCGTGCTGCCTGCCGCTTCTCCCCGAATGATTCAACCGGAGGAACAAAAGAGTCTTCAAAGCCGTTTGGGGTAACCAGATCGACGTCTTTACCAAGAAAAAATGAGCACTCCCTGGATGTTATCTCGCTTACGGTGGTGAAAACGTCTGCCTCGGCAGCCGATGTTTTCTCAAGTGATTGTTTAGCAACGACATTGAATTCGCGTGAAATCTGTACAGGGTTGTATTCTTTCATTTTTCCGTACAGGGGCCTGTTGTTGCCGGCAATGCATCTGCCCAGGACTGTTGCATGTGTAGTGAAGGCAGTTGCTATCCATGGTGCGAATTTTTCCAGGTAGAGAATTCCTGTACCTGTCATCCACTCATGGAACTGTGCAATAATATTATGACGGTCGTGATAGCATGAAGTGAAGCTTTCAATTACTTTTCCTGCGCCATAGCCAAAGAGGGCAGGTTCGACATAATCCCACTGGCCGGTTATGCTGTCAAGTTTATAAGTTTCCCAGAATTTGGCAAATATCTCATTCTGCTGGCCAAAGTAGGGGGTGAAATCTATTAAAAATACGATAGGTTTTCCGGCAATGTTCCATCGTCCGGTTTTGACTCTTAGTCCTTCATTTGCTGCAAGAATCCGCCATTCCGGGAATAGAGTATCATCAGGGATAAATTCAGGATTCGTCACCTCTTCCCTCCAGACGTCAGGGCCTATAAGTATAAAATTGTCACCAAGTTCATTTACAATATTCAGAGCTTTTGTTGAGATTACAGTATGAATCCCTCCGACCTTGTTACAAACTTCCCAACTGGTCTCAAAAATTAGTTCAACATTCATTATTAAAAATATTGGTTCAGATTAATATAACTAGACTTCTATTTGCTTTTTTTTGGTTTGACAGCTTTTGTGGTTTTTGCCTTTCTGGTGCTTTTAACTTTTGTTGCGGATAGCCTTGCGGTTTTCTTTTTAGCCGGAGCCTTTTTCTTAAGGCTTTCGATCTGGCTTGTCTGCAGATCAATTATTGATTCTTTTTCCTTGATAAGATTATTAAGCTTTGAGATCTCATTTTGCGTTTCTCTGTCGGGAATAAAACGATTGAGCCTGATCTCAAAATCGCTTAATACATTCATATAATTCATAAACGCGTCATAAGGAGTATCATAGGGATTGAAATATGCATGAACTGCCCCGTCGGAAAAGAATTTTGTGGCCATATAGTAAAAATGATCGCTGGCCTGGAGATATTCCCAGTCCTTTTTTATCTGGACATCTTCACACTGGTTGACTTTATCAGTCATCTGGTACAGCTTTTCAAGGGCTGCTACCTGAAGTTCATTTCCATGCCATGCTGTTATATCGCGTTCTTCGTCAGCCCATGAAATTGGGGAGGGGACACTGATAGCTGAAACAGGCTGAAGATAGTCTGTAACCTCTGTCGGAGTCATAAACTTGAATGGGGTCTTTTTCAGGATCGCACCGGGCAGATGCTGAATAAAATCGAATATCCCGGTACTCTTATGATTGTGTTCCCCAAAGGTCTCATAATCAAGGAAAACATTTATCAGTTCGCTTTTAGGAGCAAGTTTATTAATCCACGACGCATATTTATCAGCTGTCAG
>DOTV01000013.1:10822-19049 GCA_003520925.1 Bacteroidales bacterium
GTGAGCATCGATTTAAAGCCCATATCAGCCACCCATGAACCAATCTGGTCTGAATAGATTAATTCTGTGTTCCTGAACGATGTTGTTTCAATGCCAAGAAATTTCTTCATCATTTCCCTGTGGGAATTAATCTGGCGCTCAAATTCACTCCTTGTTTTAATTGATGCCAGTGAATGAGATTCAGTCTCGGCAAGAAATTCCACCATTCCGGTATCAGCAAGTTTCTTAAACGACTCCAGCACTTCAGGTGCATAAAGGCGAAACTGGTTTATTACCAAACCTGTAAGGGAAAAAGTTACTTTAAACTTTCCCTTGTTTTTCAGGATCAGATCGAGCATGATTTCATTGGCCGGGAGATAACAATTCTCTGCCACCTTTCTCATGATTGACTCATTCGAGAAATCATCATAATAATAATGGTCATGACCCAGGTCAAAGAACCTGTATCGTTTTAGCCTGAATGGCTGATGGACCTGAAAATAAAAGCATATTGCTTTTTTGCCTGTTAAAATCATATCTAGTTCTTATTTTGCCAAATCACTCTGTAATAAATATCCCTGACGTGCCTTGCTGAATTATCCCATTTCAGCCTTACCACTTCTTCCTTGCCATTCTTGATGAACATCTTCGAAAGGGCAGGATAGTTCAGGATGCCATAAATTGCATCGGCCATTGCGTCGATATCCCAGAAATCCGTCTTAACGGCATGCGTCAGTATTTCGGAGACTCCCGACTGTTTGCTGATTATAACCGGAACATTTGATTGCATGGCCTCGAGAGGAGAGATCCCAAACGGCTCGGAGACCGATGGCATAATGTACACATCGCTCATATTAAGCATCGTAAAGACATCCTTCCCTTTAAGGAAACCTGTAAAATGAAACCTGTCGGTAATCTTAAGTGCTGCTGCTCTACGCATCATTCTTTCCATCATGTCACCGGAGCCTGCCATTACGAATCTTACATCGGGCATTACCTGAAGGACTTTATATGCAGCTTCGATAAAATACTCAGGACCCTTCTGCATGGTTATCCTTCCGAGGAAAGTAACTACTTTTTCATCAAATCCCTTATTTACAACTACATCCTGTGACATCTTGACCGGTTCTACTGCATTGTAGACAGTCTCGACCTTATCAGGATTAATGTTGTATTTATTGATTACAATATCCCTTGTCAGATTACTAACAGTTATGATTTTTGAGGCAGCATCCATCCCAAGCTTTTCGATCCGGTAAACATCGGGGTTGACATTACCACCGCTGCGATCGAAATCGGTTGCATGAACATGTATCACAAGAGGCTTGCCGGAGACTTCCATTGCTGCTATACCTGCAGGATATGCCAGCCAGTCATGAGCATGTATTATATCAAACTCGTTTTCTTCAGCAATTACGGAAGCGACCACGGAATATTTGTATATCTCATCCATAAGTGAAGTGTCATATCTTCCGGAGAAGTCAACAGTACCCTCGTTGTTTGTCTGAACAATTAGCTTGTATCCTGAAGTTTCCGAGTTGATCCTTGTCCAGAACTCCTCAGGATCGGTATAAGGTACAATTTTTGAAGAGATTTCAATCTGTTCAATAGGGCGTCTGAATCCCTTATAATGAACCTGTTTGAAGGCAACAGGTATTTTATTGGCCCCGATCAGTCTTACTCTGCTCTGGTCCTCATCACCCCATGTCTTTGGGACAACGAAGATAACTTCAAGATCCTCCAGTGTTGACATACCTTTTGTCAGGCCATAACTGGCTGTACCTAATCCGCCGGAGATGTGTGGCGGAAATTCCCATCCGAACATTAGTACCCGCATATCACACCTGATTTATAAATTTGAAAATTTGTTTTCCAGAAGATCGATTATTCTCAGAACCTCACCAACACTCCATGCCTGTGAAATGGTACCATTGGGGGCATGAGGAGGATCCCCGTCATAAATCTCTGAAATAGTGCTTACACCGTGTTCACTCATAACCTCTTCAAGTCCGAAAATAAGCTTCTTTACTCTTTGTTCACCCTGTTTTCCATAAACTTTAAGCCAGCCTTCACAGAATGGTCCGAACAACCACGGCCATACGGTTCCGTTATGATAAGCATTGTCCCTTTCTTCCTGGTTTCCGTGATAAGTACCCTTGTACAGAGGATTTCCGGGAGAAAGGGTCCTGAGCCCTCGAGGTGTCACAAGCTCTTTATCTGCAATATCCAATACTCTTTTCATCTCGTCCTTTGTAAGCATGGAGTACGGAAGTGAAACTGCAATAACCATATTAGGTCTTACAAAATAGTTCTTTCCTTCATCGTCGTTTACATAGTCAGCAAGATATCCCCTCTTACTGTCACAGAACATATCATGGAAAGAATTGCTTATCAGTGCAGGCAGGTTCTCATTTTCCTTAACAAACTTACGATCCCTGGCCTGCTTTGCCATATCAAGAGCAAAACAAACTGCATTGTACCACAGTGCGTTAATTTCAACTGCATAACCTTTTCTCTGGGTAACAGGGATCCCGTTTACCACTGCATCCATCCATGTGAGCGATTTTCCGGGCGCACCTGCATATATCAGTCCGTTTTCCCTCATGACTATATTAAAGGCAGTACCGTTTTTATAAGCATTAAGAACTGATTTCAATGCCTCACCGTAGCGCTCCCATGCATCTGTCCCGCCATTCTCGAGGTATTGCTGAACCGACCAGAAGAACCACAACGGAGCGTCAACCGAATTGAATGCCGGATTGCCGATGTTGCCCATATTCGGGAACAGACCATCCTTCATCCTTGCCACCTGGGTATCGAGGATTTCCCTGTAGAGCTGAAGCTTTTTACCCGTACGCGCCAGCGCGAGTCCCGGAAGGGCAATAAATGTATCCCTTCCCCACGATCCGAACCATGGGTAACCGGCAATGATAAGGGTCTTTCCATGTCGTTTTTCAATAAACTGCTGGGCGGCATTTTTCAGGCAGTTTATAAAATTACTTCTGGGGATCTTGCCATTGACGGTTTTAGTAAATTTGGCTTTAAAACCTGATGGTTTTTCTTCCTTTGTCGAAGCCGAAAAAACTATCACATCACCTTCTTTAGCTTCAACTTCAAAGAAGCCCGGCGTAAACAAATCTTCGGAATAATCATAACCTCTCTTCTGCTCTTCAGTGTACTCAATCCCAAGGTACCAGTCAGGTACATGAATAAACTCGGCTTTTTGTGAGAACTGCATATGGAGGTAAGGAAATCCCTCATAGAGCCTCATTTTAATACCGCATTCAACAGGATCCACTTTTGTATTTGCTGAAAGGTTGGCATGTGTCAGCTCATGAATATTCCTGAAAGCCAGAAAAGGCCTGATCTGAAGTTTCATCGGTTCAGATGCTTCGAGAATAGTGAACCGGGCAAGATACTGCTCCTCATAATGGACAAGAAGCCTTTCATGTTTTAGCTTTACCCCTCCTACCCTGTAAATTCTTGAAGGAATTCCATCCATCTCCAGCTCTTCGATATACTTATGGCCCTTCGGACTGTAATAATCTCCCTTATATTTCCTTATTCCGGTATTGAAGCTTCTGTCATTATTCACTACCGTTGCATCGAGTGACGACAGAAGGACATACCTCTCACCTCCGAAAGCATCGACCGGACATACAAGCAAACCATGGTACTTGCGGGTATTGCATCCGACAATTGTAGTGGAAGAGTAAGAACCAGCCCTGTTGGTTCTGATCATCTCTCTTGACAGGGAGTATTCGAGGTTAATAATCTGACTCTTTTCAAACTTTATATAACTCATAAACAATTCTTTATAATACTGTACTAAAAAGTTTTTAAGTTAATGAATTTTATTGAACATTCCAAAGCAACCTTCCCAATGATGGAAAAATGTTGATATTCCTGTTTTGCTTTATGATGCATTCCGGTAAACATTATAAAATCAGCTCCGGGCGTTCTCTGATAAAAAAAAGAGTAACTTTGCATCTCAATAAAATATTCTAATTAACAAATATTATTCTCTGTATGAACAGAAAACTGGGAATTCTTTTAGCAGCCGCATCCATATTTGCAGGCTGCGGTGATAAAACTTCTGAAATATCCGGTATCCTTGAGAATCCATTGCCCCGACAGTATATTTTTCTGCAGGAGCTTAAACCTAATGAGCTTCTAAATGTCGATTCCGCCATAGTTTCGGAAGATGGTAGTTTTGAATTCAAAAGGAAGGTAAAATTCCCGTCTTTTTATCTGCTCAAAATTAATCAAAATAACTTCCTGACAATGCTTATTGAACCAGGAGAGAAAATAAAAATGACCTCTCACTTCGATTCATTGAATTATCCGGTTGCTGTTATCGGATCAAAAGGGACAAAGCTCATTGCAGATTATAACAGACTATTGATTAAAACAAGAAACAAAATAAGCCGGCTTAACGATATTTACAACAGTAATTCAGGCAGGCCCGATGTGGCAAAGGTTATCGATTCCCTTGACAACCTTGGTGACGGCTATCTGAATGATATGAACAGATTTGCCAAAAAATATATTGACGATAACCTTACTTCTCTCGCAACAATACCGGTCCTGTATTCACAGTTAACCCAGGAAATATATATACTTGATCCTCAGAAAGATTTATCATATTTCCTGAAAGTCGATTCTTCATTGTTCAAAAAATATCCTGAATATGGTCCTGTAATTGATCTGCACAATCAGATAAAAGAGATGGTTGCTTACTATGATGGTAAAGAATTAGCAAAACCCAATCCGGGAGAAAGAAATGTTGCTCCCGAGATTGCTCTGCCTTCACCTGAAGGTGATACAATTAAGCTTTCTTCGACAAGAGGTTCTTTCGTATTACTCGATTTCTGGGCCTCATGGTGTGCTCCCTGCCGGACAGAAAACCCCAATCTGGTCAAGGCCTGGAATTTGTACCGCAACAAGGGTTTCAAAATTTACCAGGTTTCGCTTGATAAAACAAAGGAGGCCTGGATAAAAGGTATCAATGATGACGGACTTGATAAATGGATCCACGTAAGTGATGTCAGCTACTGGCAATCCATCGTTGTACCTCTGTATAATATTGAATCAATCCCGGCTAATTACCTGCTCGACAAGGAAGGCAGGATAATTGCCTCAAACCTCAGGGGAGATGCGCTGCAAAGAAAACTTGCTGAAATATTTAAATAAACCAATAACCAAATCCGGAAAACGGTAATCTGATTTTATGATGAAAAGAACATTGCTTCTTCTGCTTCCACTCCTTCTTTTTGCAGGGTGCCAGAACAAAAATAAATTCACTGTAAAAGGGGTAATAAAGGACCCTCATAAAAAAGCCCTCACACTTAACAGGGTCGATGTCAACAGGCTGGTGCTTCTCGATTCATCTGAAATAGGAAGCAACGGGAACTTTAAGTTCAGAGTAAAATCAACCGGTCCTGAATTCTATCAGATTGGTTATTCTGATTCGGATTTTGTCACTTTGCTTGCTGAACCAGGAGAAAAAATCCAGATATCATTTAATGGCAAAACAACCTCAGGCGACTATACTGTAACTGGATCGAAGGGCTCAGAGGACGTCAGGATGCTTGATATGAGGCTTGCAACTGCTAAAAGAAAACTCGATTCCCTCAGGGTGGTTTATGCCGAATCGTCGGGTAAACCCGGCTTCGATGAAAATAAGAGCCGGCTCGAAAATGAATTCAGCGATATTCTTAAGGAGTTACGGAAGAAAAACATTGAATTCATTATAAGCAATACAAAATCGATGGCTTCACTTAAAGCAATTTATCAGAAAATCGATGATAACTCTTATGTCCTTAATGAACCGCGCGATCTGCAATATATGAAAATAATCTCCGACTCACTGGGGCGATATTATCCGGGATCAAAAAATGTAAAGGCACTTGCCGAAGATCTTAAAAACGAATTGAACCGTATGTATTCTAATCAGATACAGAGCATGGCCGCCAAATCTCCTGTAGCAAAACTGGATCCTGATCTGAAAGACATCAACGGAAAGAGAATAGCTTTATCCTCTCTGAAAGGGAAAGTCGTTTTACTGACTTTCTGGTCGGTCGACTCAAAAGAATGCATAACTGAAAATCTACAGTTCAAGGAGATATATAAAACCTTCAGGAAAAAAGGTTTTGAAATTTACCAGATAAATGTTGACGAAAGTGAGCAAAAATGGAGGGATGAAGTGCGGTTTGATGAGCTCCCCTGGATAAACACAAGGGAGGATGACCCGCTTAGTCCCGCCAATGCAATTCTCTTCAATGTCACAAGCCTACCGGCCAATTTTCTGTTTGACCGCGACGGAACTATTATAGGATCCAACCTTCATGGACGGGCGCTGCAGATTAAGTTAAATCAATTATTTAATGATTAGCATTCGGAATTGAAAGAACTGGGGAAAATATACTTTGCATCTGATTTTCATCTTGGTCTCAAAGCCGGTGGCGATCCTGCCGAACGCGAAAAAAAGGTGGTAAAGTGGCTGAATGCAATAGCCCCTGATGCCAGGGAAATATTCCTTGTTGGAGACATTTTTGATTTCTGGTGGGAATACAAGCTTGTAGTCCCCCGCGGATTTACAAGGTTTTTGGGGACAGTTTCGGCTGTGACCGATTCGGGTATACCTGTCCACTTCTTTACGGGCAACCACGATATGTGGGTGGGGAATTATCTTTCTGATGAGTGCGGAGTAAAAATTCATACTTCTCCCCATACTCAGACGATCGACGGGAAGAAATTCCATATTGCTCACGGGGAAGGTCTCGGCAGCAGAAGCACAGGCTATAAGATTCTTCTGTCAATATTCCGGAACAGGCAACTCCGTGCAATGTATTCCATGCTGCATCCACGAATAGGTATTGGTATCGGACATAAATGGTCTCTTAATTCAAGACTTGGAAAAGGAATAACTCTCGATTTTCTGGGTGAGGAAAAAGAAGATCTTATAAGATATTCCCGATCGGTGCTTGAAAATGATAAAATCGACTATTTCATTTTTGGCCACCGTCATCTTGCACTTGACTACGAGCCTGAACAGGGCAGCCACATTGTTTTCCTCGGTGACTGGATCAGGGAAGGTAGTTACGCTGAATGGAATGATAGCAAGCTGATTTTAAGGGTATTCTGATCATTCGGAATGGCCTTCGATACTGACGGTCAGCATGAAATAGGAATACAGATCATTTACCTTCTCAAACTGGTAATTAAGTTTGCTTCCCGACTTCCGCGCCATTGAAATGAGTCCCATATTGCCGGTACTGTCTGTATCGATCGATTGCTTTGATAAGGACTCATAGAAAAGTGTTTTAAGCTCCTCCTTGCCAATACTGTTTATCTTGTCAAGCTTATCTTTCAGATCCGCGACCTGAGGATTCAGGATCAGATTTCCGGTAGTCAGAACGTATTTACCCTTATCCAGCCGGACTAAAACCGTAGGCATGCCGAATTTTTGCTCGGCTATCTTTCCGGGATTATATTTTGAGACGTTTTCCAGAATCTCGATCATTACATTGAAAACTCTTTTCCGGAGAGCTGAATCGACATCCTCTTCAGTCAGCCTGGCTTCAGTGAGCGATAATACTTCCTCTCCGATCCCGGAGGTAAGATGCCCCGACCAGATCATGTAAATTTTATTCCCGGCCATCAGGCGCTCAAGATGGATAACGGAATCACCCTTAAATCGCTTGTTCTCCTTTCCTGTATTTAAACCCAAACCGCTCGAATCGACAGTTTTACTTAGAATAAAATATGAAAAACCCTTATCGACAGGAACAAATTCATAATCGAGCCTGTTCCCTGTCTTGATTGCCATTTCTATCAATCCAAGCCCGGCACCGCCCTTGCTGCTGAATTCAGTGCTATCCAGTATCTGTCGGTAAAGAACTTTTATTTCATTATAATCCAGATTATTAACCCTGTCAAGCCTTTTTTTCAGATCATTCACATGATCAGTTGAAATTATGTTTCCCGTGGTAATTTTGTAGCCGTCATCTGTTTTTGAGTAAGCAACAAGCGACATATCTCCATAATCTGACCTGTCACCATGCTTGACAATATTCTGTAGGTTTTCAAGGACATACATGAACAGCCTCTTCCTTCCAACAAATCCATAGGAATCGTCCTTCATCTCATTCTCAAGCAGTGTCAGAAGAGGCAATGAATTCCTGTCTGTTATTTCTCCCCTGTAAACAAACAGAAGACGTTCATTCCTCATTTTATCGTGAATCGT
>DOTV01000022.1 GCA_003520925.1 Bacteroidales bacterium
AAGCTTCAGGAGTGGGTAAAGGCCAACAAGCTGCGGGTAGTTGTTATTTTTGAAGGGCGCGATGCAGCTGGCAAGGGTGGGGTGATAAAGACAATTGCAGGCTGCCTCAATCCCAGGATTTGCCGGATCGTGGCTCTGGGCATTCCGACTGAAAAGGAAAAATCTCAGTGGTATTTTCAGCGATATGTATCAGAACTCCCTTCTGGTGGAGAGATAACACTTTTCGACCGGAGCTGGTACAACAGGGCTGGCGTCGAAAAGGTGATGGGTTACTGTACCAATGAAGAATATGAAGAATTTCTACGATCATGTCCCGAGTTTGAACGAATGCTCATTCGATCGGGTATCATACTCATAAAATACTGGTTCTCAATCAGCGATAAAGAACAGGAAAACCGGTTCCAGGACAGGATCAAGGATCCCACCAAGCGGTGGAAGATAAGCCAGATGGATATTGAATCGCGTGACAAATGGGTTGAATACTCGATGGCCAAGGACAAGATGTTTTCATATACCGATACAAGGCAGTCACCGTGGTATGTAGTGCCGGCCGATGACAAAAGAAGAGCCAGGCTTAACTGCATCGATCATTTTCTCACACTTATTCCATATAAGGATCTGACTGTAAAAGCCATTAAACTTCCACCTTTGAAACATGATGTGGCGTATGTAAGGCCGCCGATAACGGAACAGAACTTCGTGCCGGAAAAGTACTAACCCCCCAACCCCCCTGAAGGGGGACTTAACTGAATAGCTGCACAACTATTCCTCCTTTCGCCTTTAGCCTTTTGCCTTTAGCCTTTTTTATTCCTACTTTTGTCTTTTATCTTTAATTTAGGAAATGAAGCCTTCAATACCGAAAGGAACCCGCGATTTTTCGCCCGAAGAGATGATGAAAAGGGATTTCATCTTCGATACGATCAAAAGAGTTTTCAGGTTTTATGGCTATCAGCCGATTGAGACACCGGCGATGGAAAACCTGTCAACCCTGCTCGGAAAATATGGAGAGGAGGGCGATAAGTTGCTGTTCAGAATCCTTAATTCAGGTGATTTTCTTTCAGGTGTGAATGATAAGGATCTGCTTGACAGGGAAACTGTTAGATTATCATCCCTGATTTGCGAACGGGGATTGAGGTATGACCTTACAGTACCATTCGCCAGATATGTCGTTCAGCATCGTGATGAGATCATTTTCCCGTTTAAAAGATATCAGATCCAGCCTGTGTGGCGTGCCGACCGTCCGCAGAAAGGCAGGTACCGCGAATTCTTTCAGTGTGATGTTGATGTTATCGGCAGTGATTCACTTCTGAATGAGTATGAGCTTGTAAGGATAATTGACGAGATATTCAGTAAACTCAGAATTGCAGTTATCATTAAGATCAACAACAGGAAGATCTTATCGGGGATTGCTGAGATCATTAATGAATCGGCAAGAATAACTGATATAACAGTAGCAATTGATAAGCTTGATAAGATTGGCATTGAGGCAGTCAATGAAGAGCTCAGGAGCAGAGGAATAGCATCAGAGGCTATTAGTAAGCTTCAACCTGTTATAGAACTGAAAGGAACTACTTCTGAAAAACTGGCTGCACTTGAAAAGATCCTGTCAGGATCGGAAGTTGGCAAAAAGGGTATTGAAGAGCTCAGGACACTGTTTTCATACATTGGCAGCCATGAACTTTCAGCAATGACGGAGCTTGACCTTACGCTCGCACGCGGGCTGAATTACTATACGGGAGCTATAATCGAGGTCAAGTCGAAAGATGCAAGCATCGGAAGTATATGCGGCGGTGGCCGGTATGACAACCTCACAGGTGTGTTTGGAATGGAAGGAGTCTCTGGGGTCGGAGTCTCTTTTGGCGCCGACAGGATCTATGATGTAATGAGCCAGCTGAACCTGTTCAGTGAACAGGAGAGGCAGTTGACCAAGGTTTTGATACTTAACTTCGGCGATGAAGAAATAAAATTTGCATTTAAGATACGGGAACAGTTGTCAGACATTAAGATCAGTTCAGAGATTTATCCTGATGCCGTTAAGCTGAAGAAGCAGATGTCGTATGCTGATTCAAGGAAGATACCTTATATTATTATTGCGGGGGAAGAGGAAATTAAGAACAATCTGGTTACTCTTAAGGTAATGGCATCGGGGGAACAGAAGAAGATGAATATTGAGGAACTATTGTCTTTTCTGAAATCACAAAAAAGCTCTAAGATCTTCTAACCACGGAGTTACACGGATTGCAACGGAGTTTCACTGACTTTACCTGAAAAACAATGTAATTACATTGTAATTACATTACTTAATATCTGATATAAGCCCCTAAATCCCCGCCAGCTGGCGGGGACTTTATCCAGAAGCTTTATCTTTAAAACCCCCTTTAGGGGGTAGGGGGCGCTTCTATTGCTGCCTTATGTTCTGATTAACCCTCACCTCTCTTCTTTCCTGTAGTTCTTTCAGCAGTTGAAGCCTGTACTGATTCTCGGCCTGGTAGAGCCTCAGGACTTTGACAGGGGAGAGTACCGTTTTTATTTTGTGATGGAATTCCTGGGCCAGGGCAGCTTCCCTGACCTCCAGCCCGACAAGTTTATCACCCGAATCAATCATTTCCTTCTCACTCATATTGAGCTCGTTCTGATTGAAATTTCTGTTAAGTTCCTGTCTTTCAATCTGGATCTTATTCTTGTTATCCTGGTATTCATTATAAACCGGCCAGAATTTTTCGGCTTCCGTCGGGGTTAGATTAAGGCGCTTTGTAAAAAACGCAATTTTATAGGCATCGAGCCTCTGGCGGTTGGCATTCTGTGCCAGAATATTCATTGCACAGAAGGTCGCAAGTATTGTAAAAACAACGATTTTTCTTTTCATTGCTGAGCTTTTATAATTGTTCCTGTAGTTCGTTTATATCGATATTTTCAAGCACGAGATAATCAATAATATCTTTCTCATTGATAACCGGCTCCATATCAGGTATTTCAGTAAGAACCAGATTTCCCTCAAGCGTAAGAATATCAATTTCATTTAATATCGCTTCCGGGTACTCTTCAACCGGGATCCCTGAAAGAGAAGCCGCTTCATTTCGTGGTGGAAACAGCTTCATACCGGAATAGGTTAAAAGAGTCAGAACAGCAACAGATGCGGCAATTGCAAGGAAGGGCTTTAGCTTAACATAAATTCCGGGCTTATTCTTTTTATTCTGATTTTCAACAGTTGAGGCGATTATCCTGCTGTTCAGTTCCTCAAAGTATTTTTCAGGCACTTTAAAAGAATTTCCATGCGGTATTTTGTCACTGGTTTTCATCACTTATTTGGATGATTAAAATTACAAATGGTTTAAATGCCTGATAATATATTTTCAATTTTTTTTACAGCGTGGTGATATGACGCTTTAAGTGCGCCGACAGATGTTTTAAGTACTTTGCTCATATCCTCATAGGTCATGTCATCATAGTATTTAAGGTTGAAAACGATCCTCTGTTTTTCAGGAAGCCTGATTATTGCGTTCTGCAGTCTGATCTGTGCCTCATCTCCATCGAACCAGGTACTTCCTTCAGTTGAATTTGCAAACCAGCTTCCAAGGTCATCGATCGAAACGGCGTAATTTCTGGTCCTTTTATTTATGAGAGTAAGGGCTTCATTGGTTGCAATGGCATAGAGCCATGTATAAAGCGAGCTCTCGCTCCTGAAATTTGAAATATTGCGCCAGGCGTTGATAAAAGTATTCTGGAGGGCGTCATCGGCATCTTCGTGAAGGATTACAAGACGCCGGATGTGCCAGTAGAGCCTTGTACTGTAGCGCTCAACAACAAGTCTGAAACCATTGTTGATGTCAGTTTCAAGAAGTTCAAAAATATCCTTATCCGGATTCCTGTGATCCAAACGTACAACAGTTTAGTTCTTGGATGTTTAAAACGCGAAAAGGTTTAAAGATATTAGATCCCCGTTGAAATTTATGGGTACACAACTTGAAGGGGTAAGGGTGGTTTTTTTATTAGTGGAAAGGCATTAAGGCGTAAAGGTGTAAAGGTGTGAAGGCAAAAAGGCGTAAGAATACCAAATGTTTTACAGTAAAAGAATGACGGAAAAATACTCAGGGCGTTTGGATATGATTCTTACTGCTATCCTACATCGACAGTTGCAGGGACAATTCAGAATTATTCTTATAACTTTAGCTCCGCAACAGGTAATCTTAACTGGAGGCAGAACA
>DOTV01000046.1 GCA_003520925.1 Bacteroidales bacterium
AATAGTACAAAATATGAAAATTTCAGCAGATTTTTATATGATATCCCTGATCCCAAATGAAATATATGTATTTACAGGCTTTTAAGGGCTCTCTTAATAATATCCTCGACAGTCAGATTTTTCTCTTCTCTGATTATCCTGTCAAGGACTTTTAAGACAGCACTTTTACCAAACCCAAGCATCACTAAAGCTGATAACGCCTCTTCACGCTTAGTATTGTCTGTAAATGCAAATATTTCGCCGGTTCCGGATTGTTTTCCAAGTTTGTCTTTCAGGTCGACAATGATCCTCTGTGCGCTCTTTAAACCTATCCCTTTAATACTCTTTAAGGTATTGACATCCGACCCGAGGATAGCCTTCTCAATTTCCTCATGGGTAAGTGAGGAAAGCATCATTCTTGCAGTTGCGGCACCAACCCCCGAAACAGATATCAGCAATCTGAAAATATCACGTTCCTCCTTATCGGCAAATCCAAACAGCTGATGAGCATCTTCTCTTATTACTTCATGAATGAGTATTCTGCACTCTTTTTTACCCTCAAGCTTTGTAAATGTTGAAAGAGAAATGCTGACAAAATATCCTATACCACCATTTTCAATAACGATAAATGCGGGAGTCAGTTCTGCCAGGTTTCCTTTTATATAATCGATCATATATGCTGTTCAGAGTTTGGAATTTCGGGCGGAAGTTCATCGACCCGTTCATTATGGATTTCAATATCCTGGTGCTTCAGAGGATTGCGGGCTATTTCTGAGTACATCTTCCTGTTCCTGTAAATATCGCAGGCAAGGAAAATTGACTGCCTGAATGAGCTTTCTGAAGCCTCTCCCTTCCCGGCTATCTGGAATGCTGTACCATGAACTGGAGAAGTCCTGATAAAGGGCAGTCCGGCAGTAAAATTCACTCCTGTGTCGAATGATAATGCCTTAAAAGGAGCGAGTCCCTGGTCATGGTACATTGCCATTATCCCGTCAAATTTGGAAAATGATCCCGCACCGAAAAACCCGTCTGCCGGGAATGGTCCGAAGATCAGCATGTTTTCCTTTACAGCCTGCTGTATTGCCGGAGTAATTATTTCAACCTCCTCTTTACCCAGCAGGGAGTTGTCCCCGGCATGAGGATTAAGTCCAAGAACTGCAATTCTCGGCCGGCGTATTCCGAAATCGAGGGTAAGGGATTGATTCATTAACCTGAATTTCTTTAGAAGAAGATCTGTTGTAATCAGATCGGGGACATTTCTCAATGGTACATGGCCTGTGGCAACTCCGATCTTAACACTTTCACTTATCATGAACATAAGAACATCATCGGCCCCGGCAACAGATTTAAGGTATTCGGTGTGGCCGCTGAACCTGAAGTTATCCGATTGTATATTCTGCTTGTCAATAGGCGCTGTAATCAACACATCAATTTTACCGTTTTTCAGATCGGCAACAGCTTTTTCGAGTGAGGCAAAGGCGGCTTCACCACCCTGAGGTGTCGATTTTCCAAGTTCCACCCTTATATTATCATCAAGGCAGTTTATAAGGTTTACTTTTTTATTATTGGCTTCTTCGGCTGAACGAATATTATTAAAGCTGAAATTAATAATATTCAGGGCCTTACGATGGTATGCGGCCACCTTTGGCGAGCCGTAGACCACCGGAACACAGATATCGTTAATTTCATCATCCATGAGGGCTTTTATTATTACCTCATATCCTATGCCATTTATATCTCCCTGTGTAATTCCTGCAATTATTGATTTCTTCTCCATACTAATGTCGTTACTTAGCCATCAGGCCTTCTGCATACTTCTTAATAAATGTTGAAAGCAACCTTACTCCGGAGCCCGGACCATCCTTCAACCTGTAAAAATCATCTTTTTTAAGTGATCCTGTTCCGGCGATATCCATGTGAATCATTGGATATTCAGCAAAATTCTCAAGGAATTTACCCGCAGTTATGGCACCGGCTTCCCTCCCGCCAACATTTCTGATATCTGCTATATCCGATTTTATAAGTTCCCCATACTCCTCCCAGAATGGCAGTTCGGCGGTTCTCTCATAAACCTCGTTCCCACACTCCTCAAGCAGCCTGAAATACTTCCTGTCGGCATTGCCCATGACTGCAATGGCCTGAACACCAAAGGTCATGGCAGCAGAACCTGTAAGAGTTGCAATATCTATAATTAATTCAGGCTTAAACCTTGAAGCATAGCTTATTGCGTCTGCCAGTATCAGTCTTCCTTCGGCGTCGGTATTGCCAACTTCAACATTCATTCCGTTATGCATCGTTATAATATCTCCCTGGGTGTATGCATTTCCACCCGGCCGGTTATCGGTGGCAGGGATAAGACCTATAACATGAAGCGGAATCCCTGTTCTGGCTATAGTGGCCATTACACCCGTAACTGCTGCAGCACCCGCCATGTCAGCTTTCATATTATCCATGTAATCGCCGGTTTTGATATTTAATCCACCTGTATCATATACAATCCCTTTTCCTACGAGTACAAGCGGACTGGCATTAAGTGGCTTTTCGGGCTTCCACTCCAGTATGCAGAACACCGGAGGATCAACACTTCCCTTATTGACTGCAAGTAATCCGCCCATCTTCAGTGTTTCTATCTTTCCCTTATTTAAAACTTCAACGCTGAATCCGGCGGAGGTTCCTATCTTCTTTATCTCATCTGCCAGGGCAGGTGCATTAAGATGGTTAACAGGTTCATTGATCAGATCGCGCACAAAATATACCGAATCGGTAAGGTCAGTGAGCCACTTTAGATCTTCATCATCCGGCCCCTGGAACAGAAGAAGCACTGACGGGTAATTGTATTTCTCTTCTTTCTCTTTTTTTGTTTTGTATTTACCAAACTTATAGAAGCTGAGAACCAATCCTTCGGTAAATGCCTCGACAGCTCCATTAAATGCATTATGTGAAGCAATTACCAGTTCGGTATGGTTATTCGATCTGATAATTTTCCGGAGATTGAAAGCGGTCTTCCGCAACTCTTCTTTCTGCTTATACCCGGAACCGTTTTCATTTATCCTGATTATATAAGTGTTTTTATAGTATGAGTTGATAACTGCATACTCTTCCCCGGCTGTCAATTGCTTTAATGCAAATTCCTTTTCTGATTTGGAAAGCTTTAACCACTCTGGAATCTCATTCTTTCCAAGAATACATATAACAGACTGATCAGGATGTATTTGTGAAATTTTACTTATCGCGGGTTTCATAGATTTTATCCGGATTTTTTAAGAATGTAAAGTTAATTAAATAATTGATTGTTTAGTTTCTAAAGAGTTACCTTTGTTCCGCCATAATATTGTGAAACGAAGGCACGGATTACAAATCCGCGCTGGCGTTAAATTGTAAAGATGTATCACCTTACAAATGGATTTGAACAACTTATATAAAAAGGCCCTCGATCTGGAACCCCTGACTGTGGAGGAGGGTACTGCGCTTTATCATGAGGCCCCGCTTGAGGAGCTTATATTCACTGCTGATAAAATAAGACAGATCCATGTACCCGGCAGGAATGCCGGCTGGATGATCGACAGAAATGTGAACATTACAAATATATGTTTCTCACAGTGCAAATTCTGTAATTTCTGCCGGAGGAAAGATTCTCCTGATGCATATGTTACTTCTATCAGTGATTATATTAAAAAGATTGATGAGCTCGTTGCCCTGGGGGGTGATCAGCTTCTCCTGCAGGGTGGCATGAATCCAGATCTGGGACTTAAATTTTATACAGATCTTTTCAGGAACATCAAGGAGCTGTATCCCTCCTTGAAACTTCACGCGCTTGGTCCGCCCGAAGTTGTCTTCCTGGCACAAAAAGAATCTCTCCCGTACAATGAGATCCTGCGCAGGCTGATTACTGCCGGTCTCGACAGTTTTCCCGGCGCCGGTGCCGAGATACTTTCCGACAGGGTTAGGAAAATAATCTCTCCTGCCAAAGCCACTGCCGGGGAATGGCTTGATGTGATGAGAGAGGCGCACCGCCTGAATCTTCCAACTTCAGCCACAATGATGTACGGACATCTTGAAACAGTTTCCGAAAGGATTGAACATCTTGTAAGGATCAGGGAACTTCAGGCTGAAAAGCCGGAAGGCAGCTACGGATTTATAACATTTATACCTTGGCCCTTCCAGGATGAAGGCACTGTTCTCTCAAAGAAACACGGAATTAAAAGCACCTACAACCCTCCGGACTATATCCGACTGATCGCAGTAAGCAGGATAATGCTCAATAATATTACAAACCTTCAGTCATCACTGCTGACAGTAGGGAAAGAGGTTGCTATGCTGTCGCTCCATTCCGGGGCAAATGATCTCGGATCGATAATGATCGAGGAGAATGTCGTCAGTGCTGCAGGGTCAAATAATCGGTTTGATGCCGGTGAGATTCAGAATATAATCAGGGAGGCCGGCCTTAATCCGGTAAGAAGAAATCAGAAATACGAATCATATTACTCGTAACAAAGAAAATACATTAAACACGGAGTGGCACTGGGTTTAAACGGAGTTACACGAAGTAATTACAATGTAATTACATAATAAAACCACAGTGTTACTTTGGATTGACTCTGTGAAATTCCGTGGTTAAGAAGGTAACATTTTAGGATTATTGTAATAAAAAAAGGGCCGTATAACCAGCCCTTATATTTTTATATCAGGTATTAAGATCCCCTATTTGAAAGTTTCCTTGTTTTCAGTTTCGCCATCAACCTTTGAAGCTTTCTTAAATTCTTTCATGCCCTGCCCTATGCCTTTCATAAGTTCCGGAATTTTACGACCCCCGAACAGAAGCACAACAACAAGCAAAATAAGTATAATCTCGGTCATTCCTATCTTTCCCATCTCTTTAGGTTTTGATTTGATGCAAAGTTAGAAATACTTTGGTTATTTACAAACCGGCATCAGAATTATTCTATTTCCTTATTAATCTTAATATATCATTCCCATTTGCAAAAATAAGAAGTGCAAACAGGATTACCATACCTGTGATCTGTGCGTATTCAAGGAACTTATCGCTTGGTTTCCTTCCTGTTACCACTTCATACAATAAAAACATAACATGACCGCCGTCGAGTGCCGGGATCGGAAGAATGTTCATAACTGCCAGTATAATCGACAACAGGGCAGTCAGGTTCCAGAAAGACTGCCAGTCCCATACACCCGGGAAGATGCTCCCGATTGTAATGAACCCGCCAAGTGATTCATAGGCTTTAGTATGCTTTGAGAATATTACCTTAAACTGTTTCAGGTAATCTCTGATCGTCTTGAAACCTTTGCTTATGCCGGCAGGAATAGATTCAAAGAATCCATAACGAATTGTTCTTAGCTCAAACATCTGTTCATAAGTTCTTGAGCTTCCTATACCCAGCATACCTTCCGAAGTCGGCACAACCGGGATATTAAACTGTTCTCCTTTCCGGATAACATTTACTGTCAGCGACCTGGAACTGTTATCGGAAAGATATTTCTGAAACTCATCAAACCATTCAAAACTATTTCCGTCGACACCGGTAAGTTCATCCCCTTCCTGAAGACCTGCGGCTTTTCCGGGAGAAACTTTACCGAAAGCCGAAATAACGTATGGTCTGAAAGGTGTCCTGGGTTCTATCTTTCCATTGCCCTTAAGCAGCCTGGCAATAAACTCAACCGGTATTGCAATATTGATAAGTTCTCCGTTCCTGTCAACCTGGATTGTTTTCCTGTTATTCAGAACAATATCGGAAGTGATCTCGTTAAAGTTTTCAATTTTCTGGTTGTCGATTGAAATGATCTTATCCCCGTTTCTGAGGCCTATTGAGTAACCTGTTGAGTCTGTAACAATTCCGTATTTCACATTGGCAGTGGGAAGGTAAGTTTCGCCCCAGGCAAAAAGAACGCAAACATAAATTATCAATGCTGAAATAAAGTTAAATATCACTCCGGCTGTCATAATCATAAGTCTCTGGCCTGAAGTTTTTGATCTGAATTCATATGGCTGGGGAGGCTGTTTCATCTGTTCCTTGTCCATCGACTCATCAATCATCCCTGATATTTTTACATAGCCGCCGAGCGGGATCCAGCCGATCCCATATTCCGTTTCACCGATTTTCCGCTTGAAAAGTGCGAACCAGGCATCGAAAAAGAGGTAGAATTTTTCGACTCTTGTTTTAAAAATCTTTGCAAAAATAAAATGGCCGAATTCGTGGATTATCACTATGATTGAAAGGCTCAGCAGAAACTGCAGTATCTTAATAAGTATAATCATGATTTCTTTAAAAGTTCGTTAATGAAGTTTTGTGCAATTTTTCTTGCATTTGAATTGGTCGTTTCAAGGAACCCCAGACCAGGTGAAGCCAGGTATTCGGTTTTTTCCATAGTGAATTCAACGACGTCCGACATTTGCAGAAAGCCAATCTTTCCTGCAAGAAATGCAATCACTGCAATTTCATTGGCGGCGTTCATAATGCATGGCATATTGCCTCCTTGTTTAAGGGCGTTATAAGCCAGGGCAAGGTTCCTGAATCTTGAAGGGTCAGGTTCTATAAAATTGAGAGTCGGACATTTGCTCAGATCAAGTCTGGGAAGATCAGAAGATAACCTGTCAGGATAACTTAATGCATAGAGGATCGGGACCCTCATATCAGGTACCCCAAGCTGTGCCTTCACCGAGCCGTCTGCAAAATGGACAAGTGAATGGATTATAGACTGTGGATGAATTATTACTTTTATCTGTTCAGGAGGAATGTCGAATAACCATTTAGCCTCAATAACCTCAAGTCCTTTGTTCATAAGAGAGGCAGAATCGATAGTTACTTTATTTCCCATATCCCAGTTTGGGTGCTTAAGGGCTTCATGGGGTTTAACTCTTCTGAGCATCTCTTCCGTAAAATTAAGAAAGGGCCCTCCTGAAGCTGTGAGGGTAATCTTCTCCACCGGATTCCCCGACTCGCCGGCAAGGCATTGAAAGATCGCAGAATGTTCAGAGTCAACGGGGATGATCTTACTGCCGGATTCCTTAATAATTTTTTTTATTATTTCGCCTGCAACCACAAGAGTCTCCTTATTCGCGAGGGCAATCTTCTTTCCGGCCTTTATAGCCGAGATGGTTGGCCTAAGTCCTGAATAGCCAACCATTGAAGCGACCACGATGTCGATATTTGAACCTCTTACAACCTGTTCTATTGCCTCGTCCCCTGCATACACCTTGACCGGTATATCCCGCAGAGCCTGCTTCAGCTGATTATAATGAAGGGTATTTCCTATAACCACACAATCGGGAAGAAATTTCTGTGCCTGCTGTACCAGAAGCCGTATATTGTTCCCTGCTGTGAGGGCTTCCACCTTAAATTCTTCAGGAAATCGTGAAATGACATCCAGTGTTTGTGTGCCTATCGATCCGGTCGATCCCAACAATGCTAATCTCTTTGGCATAAGGTACTCCCGGTTTTAGAAGGTTACATGTTTTTCAGGATCAAGGGGGTTTCCCTTGTACCAGATTTCAAAATGAAGATGGGGGCCCGAAGTATAGAGTTCGCCTGAATCGCCTACAATAGCAATTGCTTCCCCTGTCCGGACAAGATCGCCTGTCTCCCTTAGAAGAGAGGCATTGTGTTTATACACTGAGACGATATTGTTTGAGTGCTGAAGCTCTATTACAAAACCTGTCTCTCTTGTCCATCCTGTAAATATAACAGTGCCATCGAGGGCTGCTTCAACAGGCGACTTGGGCTTTGTAACGATATCCGTGCCAAAATGGCTGGAACGGGGATCGAATTTCCCTGAGACTATTCCTTTAACCGGCGGGAAGAAATGGAGACCGGCTAGGCTGGGAACAGTTTCAGATGCAACGGACCCTAGAGTTAGATTATATTTGTTATCTTTTTCAACCCGGGCTCTGAAGGCAGAGTCCTCAGGGGAAGTGCGGAATGTTATTGAGTTATAGTTTCTGGTTGTATCCCTCAGGGCTAAAGCACTCATTGGCTGATTACCAGCTATAATGGAACTGAGATTTTCGAAATACTTATCTCTCAGGCTCAGCTCTTTTTCAAGAGAGTCAAGACGGATAGCATTCAGAAGAATATTGCGTCTCATAGTAACGTCGGGGTACCCGGGTATAAATTCCCTTAGATTTGTAAACGCTATTAGAGAGGCTGTTGTACCGATAATAAAAAATACGAGGAATGTGATAAGAAGGAAAGCATTATACTGTGTAAGTCTTATTCTCCATACCTCCTCAAAAGTAATATCATTGGTTACGGAAAACCTGTATTTATCGCGCCAGTTTTGTTTTTTCTTTTCGTTCTTTGGCATAATCTATTACATGATTGGCATGCAAAGATAATAAATAAAGGCGACAGGCATCAGGCAGCAGGTGACAGGATTAATAATTGCTGCACGCCTGATGCCTGACGCCTGTGGCCTTTAAACTACCTTAACCGGTTTATCCTCACTTTGCCAGAGGCCATGCTTTGAGCATACCGACATTGCCGACAGGTTCATTGACACCTCCGGAGCTACGATATAGAAATCTATTTCGACATGTGAAGGAAGGTTTCCATAAACTCCGGGAGTGTAGCGTGCTTCGGCAAGTAGAGTTTCGCGGTTCCACAGCTGGATCATGCTTATCGAATGATCATATTCATCAGGGTGAGGATACTCTTCACCCAGTTTCACTTTAACAGCAAATTTTTCTCCCCTGTTAACCTGGTCGGGACAGATCACATGAGGCATATGGCGGTCGAGGTAGTCACGTTTTATTTCTTTCTCCTCTTTTTCTATTTCTATAGCTTTGAAGACTCGTGGCATGGCTTTTAGTTTTGACAAACTTAATAATTAAAATTCTAAAAAAAACTCCAATTCCTTTGGTAATTGAGTCTCATATGTTAAATTTGCACCCACATTGCGGGGTGGAGCAGTGGTAGCTCG
>DOTV01000070.1:0-667 GCA_003520925.1 Bacteroidales bacterium
GTCAGGCAATTCATGAGGGAGAATAATAACAGAATCTCAAATGAAGACCCGTCCAGTTATTTACCTTTTCTTCGTTATCATGATGATTTAAAAGAACAGGATACTTTATGAGATTAAAGATCTCCATTTTCTTTTTTTTGCTGATTCTTGCGGGTTTTGCTTCAGCCCAGGAAAAGAATTGGTCGCCTGCAGCTTATAAAGATTTTTCTTTCAGGGATTTTGCAGCCTCCATACATTCACTTCAAAAAATAAGGTTCTTTTTTAAGGAGGAATGGGTTAAAGACCTGAAGTTGAAGGAGTATCCTGATAATTACGCTCTCACTGATTTGCTTGATGATCTTCTGAGGGGGACCGGCATTTTTTATTACATTGACAGAAGGGGGAATGTAGTTCTTACAAAAGATTTTGCAATTAAAGTCTTTTCCTCTCCGGATGATGCTGAAAAAATATACCTGCCTCCTTCAGATTATTCTGAGACTGCAGAGGAAAAGAAAAAAAACGGAAATACATTTATTGAAATCGGGAATCCAGCGGAAAGAAACAATGCAGGCAAGGTTATTATTTCCGGATATATTAAAAACAGTGATACGGAAGAGCCTGTGGCAGGTGCTACAATTTTCAATCAGAAACTTGCCACCGGTTCAATTTCAAATGAATTCGGATACTA
>DOTV01000070.1:1025-7167 GCA_003520925.1 Bacteroidales bacterium
AGAACTGAATATTGAAATGAAAAGCATATTAATTCCTCTGAAAGAGACTGTCGTATCGGCTGAGAAGAACATACTGCTTAAGCGATTCGAAGTGGGGATGGAAAAGATAAATATTCAATCGTTCAAATTGCTGCCGACATCGCTTGGGGAGGCAGATATAGTAAAGAGTGTTCTTCTTATCCCGGGGGTAAAATCAGTTGGAGAGGGTTCCGCCGGATTCAATGTACGGGGAGGCACAGCTGACCAGAATCTGATACTCCTGTACGGAGCTCCGGTGTACAACTCATCTCATTTCTTCGGGTTCTTTTCAGCAGTGAATCCTGATATGATTAAAGATGCAACTTTATATAAGGGCGGCATTCCGGCGCGCTTTGGAGGCAGGATATCCTCAGTGCTGGACATCGGGACAAATGAAGGTAAAAACGAATTTACAGGAAGTGCCGGTATAAGTCCCATTACAACTCAGGTCATGATGGCTGGACCGCTGATAAAGGACACTCTCAATTATATTATCACTGGAAGGACAACCTATTCAAACTGGATTTTCGGACTTTTCAACAACAAAACGATCAGAGAGAGCAGTGCATCATTCTACGATATTAACGGGAAGATAACCTATGAACCGAATAAATCGAACAAGATTGATTTTGCATCGTATTTAAGCCACGATGCCTTCAGGTTCGGTTCAGATACTGTTTACAAATACGACAATAATATTATGGCTTTAAAATGGCGCCATATTTTCAACAGCAGGTTCTTTTCAACTTTCTCCCTGAACAACAGTTTTTATGAATATAAAATTTCAAGTCAGAAGAATAAACCCGAATCTTTTTTACTCTCACATAAGATAAACAACACAGGTTTCAAAGCCGATTTTAACCTGTTCAGGGGTAGAAATGAGATGAACTTCGGACTCGACCTTAACAGAACTGTTGTTTTACCAGGGAGCTATGAACCTGCAAATGATTCGTCGCTTGTAAAACGGTCTTTTATTGACAGGGAAAGAGCAATTGACGGAGGCTTGTATGCCGATGATAAATTAATTCTGACAGATTTCCTGTCAGTGAATGCTGGGATAAGGTTATCATCCTATTTTTCAACCGGTCCGGGCAGGGTGATGGTATATCGTCCGGGATTTTCAAGATCAGGATCATCAATTATTGATACTCTTGATTTTAAAGCAGGTCAGGTAATGAAGAAATATGCCGGTCCAGAGCTGAGAATTTCATTGAATTTCAGGATATCAGATAAAAACTCCTTTAAGATCAATTACAACAGGACAAGGCAATATATTCATCTTCTTACGAACTCAACGTCAATCTCGCCAACAGATACCTGGAAATTAAGTGATTATAACCTTAAACCTCAGATCGGGGATCAGGTAGCTTTTGGTTTCTATCAGATGATCTTCAATGGCACTATAGAAACCTCTGCAGAAGTTTATTACAAGGGTATAAAGAATATGGCCGACTTCAAGGGAGGGGCAAATCTGATAATGAATGATTTCATTGAGCAGGATATTGTAAACGTGAGAGGAAAATCGTACGGCCTGGAGCTTTTATTGAAAAAGAGCGAAGGAAAGCTGAGGTTCACTTTAGGTTACACCTATGCCAGGATTTTTATCAGGAGCCTGAGCACACTTAAAGAAGAAGTAATTAATGATGGTAAATGGTTCCCGGCAAATTTTGACAAGCCAAATGACCTGACCTTTACATTTAACTATTTGCTGTCGCGCCGGTTCAGTTTCTCAGCCAACTATACATATAGCACAGGTCGTCCGATAACATTCCCTGTGGCAACTTACATCATGTATGATGATCTGCTTGTTCACTATTCAGATCGAAACAAGTACAGAATTCCCGATTACTCGAGGCTTGATCTCTCCTTCAGAATCGGGGGAAGTCTCAGGTTAAGTCAGATTGCCCATCCGAACTGGACTTTCTCGGTTTACAACCTGCTGGGCAGAAAGAATGTCTATTCAATTTACTTCAGGAAGGAAGGGGATGTAATTAATGGCTATAAGCTTTCAGTCTTCGGACAGGCGATTCCTTCCGTTACCTTCAGCTTTGATTTTTGAGAATGATAACGATTTTACATAAACAACCAATGAAACAAAATAATGATAGTCTGAAAAATTCAAGGCTACCATCAACCATACATCGCTTTCTTCAACCTTTTTCAGGATTAATAATATTGTTTTGTCTCATTGTTCTTAACGGATGCATTGTTCAGTTCACCCCTGAGACTGAAGAAGAAAAGGAGCTTCTTGTTGTGGAAGGATTAATTACTGATCAGCCGGGCCCTAATACTATAAAACTATCTACATCCCTGCCATTTGGAAAGAAGAGTGAAGCAAAACCTCTTACCGGATGTTCTGTAAGTCTGAAGGATGACCTGGGAAATTTATATCCGTTATCAGAGAAAGGGGCAGGAACTTATGTTACAAATTCATCAGCTTTCAGAGGTCAGGCCGGTAGGTTTTATACTTTAAAAATAAGGACAGACAATGGTGCTAAAGTTATCAATTATGAGTCATCCCCTGTGGAAATGAAACCTGTACCTCCGATTGACAGCATTTATTATGAAAAAACCGTTATCAAAGAAGGGTTCGGGAATTATTTCGGAATAGATGGCTGCGACATTTTTCTCGACACCCACGATCCGGAAAACAAATGTAAGTACTACAGGTGGGACTTCAATGAAACATGGATTCTGCGCCTTCTTTTTCCCGTTGAGAATATTAAATGCTGGGTAAGCGATACTTCGACAAGTATCAATTTTAAAAGCACTGCTGCCTTTGATGAAGCAAGAATTATACGACATCCTGTTGCATCAATCACTAACACTACTGACAGGCTAAAGATAAAATACAGCATTTCGGTCAATCAGTATTCACTGAATGAGGACGAATATATTTACTGGGAAAAACTGCAAAACATAACTGATCAGGTCGGCGGCCTTTATGATGTGATTCCGGCATCGGTACCGGGCAATGTGTTTTGCATTGACAATCCCGGGGAGAGAGTTTTGGGATATTTCAGCGTCTCTGCCAGATCATCAAAAAGAATATTCATCAGGGATAATTTTGCAGGGATTGTCAACCTGTACCCCGATTGTCCGGTCGATACCGTATATGGGGATGTTGAAATATGGGGACTTGGTGAAAGTATATGGGTTCTGTCAGATAATCCTCCTTCTTTCGGCAGCCCAAGAAGAAGAATACTGACTGATAAAAAAGGTTGTGCTGATTGCACAGTAAGAGGGACAAATATAAAACCTGAGTTCTGGATTGGCGATTAATACTGGGTAATCCGAAAATATGGTATGAAAAACAAAATTAATCCTGTATATCTTTTTTTCTTCTTAATCCTTGTGATAGATCAAAACATTGAGATCCTGGGACAAAACGGTATCCCGGAACTTCTGCGACAGCGGTTTCAAAGTTATACTGAAGCTGTACCTATGGAAGAGGTATTTATCCACACCGACAGGGTTGAATATATTGCAGGTGAGGAGCTCTGGTTTGCGGTATATCTGATTGACAGGCAGAGTCATAGACCAACAACTTCGAGCAGTATTGCCTATTTTGAAATCATAAATACAGGAAACAGACCCGTTGTGCAAAAAAGGATTTACCTTGAAAATGGATCAGGTCCGGGGCAGATAACCCTGCCCGATACTTTAAGCACAGGCATCTATACAATCAGAGCCTATACGAACCGGATGAAGAATTTTCTTCCTCAAAATTGTTTTGTAAGGGATATCAGGATTTACAATCCATTTAACGGTAAAAATCTTAAAGTAATGCCAGGCAATTCCGTGAAGAACCCGGTAAAAGTAATTGATGAGTCAGGTTCGGGAACACCCTGTCAGGGAATAAACCTGATAATTAATAGTTTCAATCGGGATAGCATAGAAATAAGGATCAAAGCAGATGAAAAGTACCGTTCTGAAAATAATACTCAGTTTTATCTATTTATCCAGACGCACGGAATAATTGATTATATCGGAACTGAAAAAATGACCGGAGAAAATAAAAAGATAATTCTTCCTGTCAGCTCCCTGACGCCCGGTATAAACCAGGTGACTGTTTTTGATTCAAAGGGCCAGCCGGTCTGTTCAGCATATAATTTTACACCTTTGACGGATAGTGCAGCTGTTCTGGTAAATACTGGCGAAAGTTTCGGGGTGCGTGAAAAAGTTGCTGTAAAACTGGAGATGGAAAGGTCCCTGGCAGACAAATTAAAATCAGGTAATATAAGCATCTCAGTTGCTCCTTTAACCAGAGAAAGTCAGAGAACCGATCTGAAGGATTATCTTATATACGGTACGGAATACGCACCTGAGTTAAATGGGTTTAAGTATGCTGAAAACAGCGGAATACTACAGGAACACATAAGAAGTAACCTTTTAAATATCAAGAGTGACTGGATCGACTGGTCAAAAATATTATCTGGTAAAATACCTGTACCGGTTTATAAGACCGAGAAGGATTTTCACTTCCTGGGAGGAAGGCTGATACCCGGAGAGAAGCCATTGTCTTCTTCAGAGTATGTATTGCTCTGTATTCCGGGTAATGAACCGGAGTTTCAATATGCAAAAAGTGACAGTTCAGGGAATTTCAGCTTTAAATTGCACATTGATGAAACCATTAAAGATCTGGTTCTGATGGCTGATGATGAAAGCAGCATAAGAAAGATAATTACCGAGTCGGGATTTGCTGAACAGAACACTCCTGTTCAAATTTCAGCAGTTAACGAGGAAGTTTCAATTCCTCAGTATATCAACGACTGGGGTGTCAATTACCAGATAAAAAAGATTTACAGGGTTCCTTCCACAGGGAATCCTGTCAAAAATAACCTGCACCCTTTAACACCTGTCAGGTTTTACGGGAAGCCGGATATTGAGCTGGTTATGGCTGATTATGTTACATTGCCTAAAATGGAAGAGGTCTTTTTTGAGCTTTTACCACATGTTTCGCTTAGAAAGAGAATTCAAGGTTATGAAATTAAAATTACGGACCGCATAAATGAAAGCAGGTATGAATCATCACCTGATCTTTTCCTGGACGGGGTGAAAATAAATGATGCCTCTCTTTATGCAGACCTTGATCCTTCGGATGTTGAAAGAATTGATGTGATTAAGGGAAAGTATTTTGTCGGTGGTTATTCCTTCCCGGGGTTAATAAATTTAACAACACGAACAGCTGATTTCAGCATTGTTCAGATGCCTGGATATATGACGAGGCTCCCCTACAGAGTAACCGACCCGGTGCCTTCATTCTTTTCTCCTGATTATTCCTCGCCGGAACTGAAGAACAGTACCATCCCCGACTTTCGGAATACCCTCTACTGGAATCCATCAGTTAAGGCAGACGCAGAAGGCAAATTCGGTTTTGAATTCCCGACCTCGGATTTTGTTACAGAATATGAAATAAATGTCCAGGGAATAACCTCTGACGGAAAAATTATTTCAGAAAGGAAAACCTTCAGGGTGGAATGAATGGCGGGCAATGCTTCCGATCTCAACTTTAATTGTTATCTTTTGTTCGCTTAGATGGTCATTTCAGAATATTATAATACAGATTTAAAATGAAGATAATCAGTATTTTCTTTGCGGTGTTGCTTTTTGCAATATCTTGTATGAGAAACCCGGGAGATAAAAAGATCAGCACTGATCCGGGAAATTCCGCAGAAGAAATCTCAGATGATTCCCTTCTGACTCTTGTTGAGTACCGGACTTTTCAATACTTCTATGATGGAGCTGAGCCGGTTTCCGGCATGGCACGGGAACGTTTTCATGTCGACGGATCATATCCCGAAAATGACATGAATGTAATCACGTCCGGAGGATCAGGATTCGGGCTGATGGCTTTGCTTACAGGAATTGAAAGAGGGTTCATAACGAGGGAGGAAGGACTTACAAGGTTTCAGAGAATCGTAACTTTTCTCCAGAAAGCCGATCGTTTCCATGGTGCCTGGCCTCACTGGCTTTTTGGCGAGACAGGCAAAGTAAAGCCATTCTCACCAAAGGATAACGGAGCCGATCTGGTTGAAACATCATATCTCGTGCAGGGACTTCTGGCGGCACGGCAGTATTTCAAAGACGGGAATGAAGAAGAGAAGAAGCTTTCCGCTGATAT
>DOTV01000032.1:0-7384 GCA_003520925.1 Bacteroidales bacterium
AATGATATTGCCTTGCTTAAATTAAAGGAACCCATCGATTTTCCGAATGCAGTGCCTATAAAGCTGATTTCGGCAAAGGATGCAGCAGCCGGAGCCACAGATCCGGGTGTTTTGACATGGGTCACCGGATATGGGGTGACCAGGGTTGACCCGGTTGTTTATCCTTCAACTCTCCAAAAGGTTCAACTTCCTGTAGTCTCAAATGCACAGGCATCATTAGTGTGGAAGGAAATTGCCTCAACAGATATGATGGCAGGTTATCGCGATGGAAATAAGGATGCCTGCAGCGGTGATAGCGGCGGCCCTATGGTAGTGTCAGTAAATGGAGAAAATAAGCTGGCAGGCCTGGTAAGCTGGGGAAGCACAAATTGTGATACCTATGGCGCCTATACACGTTTATCACTTTTTGAATCATGGATCACACAGAAGACAGGCATTGAAATCACATTTATAGCCCCTGTTCCCAGAGGAGATTCTATTGTTTGTTACGGAACGTCAACCAGTGAATACATTGCAGCGCCGGTGACCGGTGCCTCTGCTTACAACTGGTCGCTGACCCCCCTGAACTCGGGTACAATTGATGGCAACATGGAGACTGCAACCGTTGCATGGAATTCCGGTTTTACAGGATCAGCTGAAGTAAATCTTCAGATTTCCAGAAATGGAGAACTGTCTGATATGTCAGCACTGAAGGTTAATGTTGCAAAGCTTACGAAAATAATCAGTGAACCGGCTGATACTGTTTTATGTGCTGAAAAGCCTGTTACACTTGAAATCGTGGCCGAAGGATATAACCTTAATTATTCCTGGTCTAAAGACAACGATCTTTTTAGATCAGGTCCCACAGGAATAGTAAACATCCTGAGTGCCACAACTGATGATTCCGGTCACTATTTCTGCGAAATCAAAGGATCGTGCGGCACAGTTGTTTCGGCGACCAGCAATCTCACTGTTTTGCCTGTTACAAGAATTGTCGCCATTTCTCCTGACGCAGAAGTTTCATTTGGTGATGATCTGACCCTGGATGTAACCACTGAAGGTCATAGTCTTACTTATCAGTGGCAGAAAGATGGCAAATCGCTGGAACAGGGAATTTCTTCAAATCTTTTGCTGCAGAATGTCAATGCAAAAGATATCGGAGTTTACCGGACAACAGTATCGGGAACATGTGGAACACAATTAAGTAACAAAGTTTATGTATATGTAAAAAAGCCCGATCATTCAACCGATCCTGAGTTCTTTGTATGGCCGACCATTGTAAAAGAGGAGTTCAATGTTGCACTTAACAATGATGAGAAATACACAATCCTTCTGCAGAATACTATCGGAAAGCTTTTCATGAGAAAAAAGGATTGCCAGTATCAGACTTTAATTAACATCAGCGATCTTCCCCCGGGGATCTATATTGCTACTTGTTATAACGACATTATCAGGAAATCCATAAAAATCATAAAAAAATAAACCCACTGAATTGATCTCTCTTCCTCTATTTCCCTATTTCCTGATTTCCCTATTTCCTTCTTATCATCCTGTACAATATAAGAATCAGTACAGCTCCTCCTGTAGCGATTAGAATGCTTCTCAGATCAAACCCGGTTACAGATCCAAGTCCAAAGGTTGTTCCAAGATAACCTCCAAGTAATCCTCCTCCGATGCCAAGAAGAGTTGTAATTATAAATCCACCCGGATCTTTGCCTGGCATTATAAATTTTGCCAGCAAACCAACGATCAGGCCCATTACGATCCATGAAATTATTCCCATATAATACCTCCAGTTTTTCTTTTATTATCAAAACCAGCTTTGAGCCAGTACTTTTTTCCCGCTCTGAAATCCGCTTACCTGATATTTAACTCTTTCGGGGGTTTCGTTCTCAATCTGATAGACCCAGGAACCAAAAATCCCTGTCGCCTGGTAAACCCTTCTCAGATATAGCCTGTCGCCTGGAACAAATTCACATTTCCCCGAATAAACAGAAATCCTTCCATAAAGAGAGTCAAGTGATGTACTGATTGAGAGCAGTGGCGGATTCCCAAAATGTTCAGGAGGGGTAATAACTCCTTCAATAAAATTACCGACAAATTTCCGTGTGATAAAAAGCTCATCCTCAGGAAGCATTCCTGACTTGTTCACGGGAGCACAGGATATAACAATAAAAAATATAAGTATTATTCCCGCTCTTTTCATCTCGTTCCGATTAACCTTTTATTAAGGTATGCCTGGTGCTTTTCCCAGCAAATTAACCTGATCTCTGATACAAAATTAATTAATTAAACCGGTTCTGTTTATGTACTTCCATTGTAACGGCGTAAAATAGCTTAATCCTGATCAAAAGAAATAAATGGTTCGTCAAAAAGCATTTAATCTGATACCTGCCAGTAGATACTTTGTACTTCACTGATCATCAATATTCTGTGATCGTAGTTTAGGTTCAATCAAAAAGAATCTCCAGTTTTCATGTAAATATCACTGCCGTTTTGACGAATGGGCCCTAACCATTAATGAAGGACCGGCAATTATAAACAATGCCCGCAATTCAGGTGACAAACGATCAGCCAATCAATCTCATTTCCCCACTAATTGAGCTTTTGCTACTTGCAGGGAACTCTTCACAGCATTACATTTATCTCATTGATTAAACTAAAAAGTAATGGCAACGATTTCGAACCCCGGCAAAGTACAGACAAGTAATGAAACCGTCATTGATCATGGGAACAGGTATAAAAATACTCATGGAGTTTCGGGTTTCTTTCCTGCAATAGTTAATATGATTGCGGAAGATGGAGGTAGTTTTTTTAATTACCTGAAAGATCTTGGCCTCTCAAGGGAAAATAACCTTGTGGTCCTCTCCTCAAGACATCACTATTTCTACGATGAAAATGAGATGAAGAATGTCAGAACACTTATAAATCTGAGAAAACTCAATCTTATAAAATATCTTGATGAATTCTTATTTACCCTTGTACAGGTATTGCCTCCCGATACCAAATTTCTTGGATGTTTCAGCGATTCCAAAACCTCCGGCAACGATGCTTCGTTATTACATCCGATAAAGCTTTTAAAACAGAAAGTAAACCGGCTTGAGTTCCCGGGTGAAAAGACAATGAATAAAAACAAAGTTTCTGAAATCCTTGAATCATACGGATTTAAGATCACCAATATGACCGAAATAAACGGGCTTACTTATTTCTGCTCCCAGAATGTCAGCAAACCTGCCCGATTGAGAGCTTAAAAGTTCTCAATGCATTCTCCCGGAATAACTTATCAACATTATCGAAGTCTACCTGGGTACTCACTTCGCACTCTTAAGGCGCTCTCTTGATATTAAAGAGTCCACCCGTCCCTGTATTTGTAATGAAGCAGTTCATTGGCTTCAGGCAGGTTGGTGAATTCCATTTTTTCCGGATTATATTCAAGTATGACATTTTTATTAGCCATTAACACTGCAATATTTCCCAGCATCATTGTCTCAACCAGCCTGCTTGAATATGAGAAGTCAGTGGAGGATTTCGTATTGTTTTTTATTGCATCGATCCACTCTGCATAGATACCCGGTGATCTGGGCAGCCATGGTTTTGGCGGCTCGAACTGTTCCATCACCTTTTTGGGAAGAAGCTGAGGATTGCTCCCGTAATCACCGTGCATAAGGACTCCTTTATCGCCTAGATAGAGTGCTGAACTAACACGGGTTCCCGGATCAATTTCAATCGGACGCGGTGCACGCAAGCCGCCATCGACCCAGGTAACAGTAACAGGCGGCATGTATCCACGTGCCGGGAATTCATAAGTTATCATTTCTGCAAGGGGCAAGAATTCATTGTTATAGACTGATGAACTTGCCTGTATTCTGGTAGGTATTCCCAGATTCAGCGACCAGAAAGCATGATCGTATATATGAGCCCCCATATCGCCAAGGGCACCTGTGCCATAATCACGAAGTCCCCGCCAGTTGAAATGGCATATATCAGGATGGTAATCTTTCTTTGGAGCCGGTCCGAGCCATACATCCCAGTCGAGAGTTTTTGGGACAGCGATTCCGGCAGGCCTTGTAATATTTCCCTGCGGCCAAATCGGCCTGTTTGTGGAAAGATGAACTTCACGTACGAGTCCGATAGCACCACTTTGAATCCATTCATTAATTAACCTTGCCCCCTCACTTGCATGCCCCTGGTTTCCCATCTGGGTCACAACATCATATTCTTTTGCGATTTCAGCAAGCTTCCGGCATTCATATATTGTCTTACATAATGGTTTTTCAGCATATACATGCTTTTTCTGCCTCATAAATGCTGCGGCGATCGGAGCATGGTTATGGTCAGGAGTTCCGATCACAACCGCATCAATCGATTTTTCCTTATCTAACATCCGGCGCCAGTCGGTATATACTTTTGCTTTTGGATATCCTTTGAAGATATGAGCTGCGAATTCAGTGTCAACATCACATAGAGCATATATATTTGCCAGCTTAACCGGAGTCCGGGTCTGCTGTGGTGCCTGGGGAGGTTGAGTAACTCCCTGAGGTGCCTGTTGTCCCTGTGGAGGCTGCTGACCCTGGGCCGGGCGGGTTCCCATTCTGGCTTCCCTGGCAGCGATCTCCTCTTTGCTTAATGGCTGACCTGTACTTGTCCGTTGCGGATTGACAATTGGCACATCCGGATCGCATAAACCTCTTATATCGGCTGCTCCGCGGGCTCCGATACCTATACCGGCAACATTAACGGTATCGCTTGGCTGCTGAAAGCCTTTACCCGGCATTACATGGCGGGGAATAATCGTAAATCCTGCTGTTGCAGTGCTAACAGTACCCAGAAATTTTCTTCTGGAAAGTTCTTTTGATTTCTTGTTTTTTTCGGGGTTAAGTCTGGTCATGGGATACTCCTTTCTCGTAAAAAATGATAATTTCCATTAAATATATAAAATAATCCAGGTTACCTTCTGAGGAAAAACAAGAAAGTGAAATGAATTAAGATAATTTAACTTTACTTTTTGAAGAGAGGATACAAGGAGATTCTTTATGGAACCACTCTGTGGTTTATCACAAATTTAATTCTTAAGCTCTAATATTGATTGGATCGTTCAACGATTCAAGGAACCCCGGAGGGGTTCCATCAATGATGGCAATATGAATAGTTGATAAAATGAACACCGGAGGTTTTACATCATAACGGGATCAGACAAAGACGGGCAATGTGAATTTAAATTCATCCCCCTTGCCGTTTCCGTTCTCTGCCCATATCTTTCCACCGTGCTTTCCCACGAATTCTTTGCAGAGCAGCAATCCCAGAGTCGACCCCTTTTCTTCAGCTGAACCTGATGCTGAATCGATCTGAGAAATATCAAAAAGCCTTGTGAGGTGAGATGAGGCCAGATCCGGTCCGCTGAAACAGACTGAAACTGTCACAATTGAATCTGATTTCCTGGCTTTAATATCAATCTGCCCGTCGTTACCCACATTGTTTATTGCATAGGAAATAAGATTTCTCAATATTGTTTTAAGCATAAAACTGTCAGCTGAAACATAAACTTCCTCATCACCTGTATGATTGATCTTTATGTTTTTTGAATCAAGATGCGGTTTAAGAATCGAGGCAGCATCCAGTCCGATCTTCCTGAAATTCAGTTTTTGGGGGTCAAACGGGATCTTACCCTGATTCATCCTTGTCCATTGAAGCAGGTTATCAAGAATCCCATAAAGATTTGTAGCCGACTTGCTCATCATATCAGTCATTTTCTGAATCTCTCTGATAGGAAGGTTGTCAAGCTCCTCGGCCATCAGTCTTGAAAAGTTGTTGAACACATTGAACGGGGTATAAAGATACTGTGCAACTATAGAATAGAATTTGTCCTTTTCGGCACTCACCCGTAACAATTCTTTTTCATACCGCCTTATTTCAGTCGTATCTCTGATAACTGTGCAAAACAAGTTTTCTCCTTCAAGCCTGATCGGAAATATCATGCTCTGTATATTCCGTCGTTTACCGGAACCGGGAACAAGAATCTCACTTTCGATGATCTGATTTAGTCTCTCGGGCAATTCAAACTTAATAATGCCATTAATGACTTTTTCGATTACTTCCCTGTTATTGTCCGGAGGCGGCGTAAGCTGAACCTGAACATCAATAATGCTTTTATTAAGGACTTCTTCGGCTTTCAATCCGCACATCATCTCAGCTCCCCTGTTCCAGATAATAATTTTTCCCTGCTCGTCAAAAACAAGTATGGTATCGTTGATCTGATTGATTATTTCCCGTAATTTAATTTCACTCTCCCTGACTGCCTTCTCAGCATTTATCCTGTCCGTAATATTTCTTGCCAGAACGGTACACCCGATAACTATCTTATTTTCATCAATTATAGGATTAAAAAAACTTTCATAATATGCAAGATTGACATCCCCGAAAGTCCGTATATGAGATCCGGACACACCCTTCAATGCTGAATCAATACTATCCCTGATCACTTTTCTGTCACTCTCTGAAGTGATGCAGTCCAGAATACTCATGCCCGTCTTGATATCGCTGCCATATGCAAATTTCATCGAATCCCAGTGGGCTTTGTTAAAGTACATATAATGATAATTCTGGTCGGTGGAAAAGATTATAGTCTCCTTCTGGCTTTCAATGCTTGACATCAGAAGCACCTTCGACTTCATAAGTTCTTCCTCTGTTTTTTTTCTTTCGGAAATGTCAATGACATTTGCCAGGTAAAAGGTCTGGTTATCTTCCTGGGTAAAAGCCGAAATATTAATATTTACAGGAATATTATTACCGTTTTTATGGCGAAAAACAAGATCAAAACCTTCTATTGGAGCATTGTTATTAAGGGTTTGTCCGAAAACATTCATTATGTTTTTAGTTTCCTCCGCCGGCCAGTAAACGTAAGGAGGTTCCTTCCCGATAAGTTCATCCTCTTCCCAACCCAGCATTTTACAGAAAGAATGGTTGACAAATACCTGTCTCCCCTTTTCGTCAATCACTGCAATGCCGCTCGGAATCGAGTTTTCTATTGCCTGCCTGAATGATCTTTCATTATGAAAAGATGTCAGATTTCTGTCTGGGATTTTACCGGGTTGCCCTGTTTCCGGACCAATCTTTCCAGTTCCAGTTTCATTTATGTTCATAGTTCTGAAATAATTTGAATTTAGTTCCGGAGCATGTAATGGTATAAACAATCATGATTAAATATTGTTCTTATATATTTGCAGGAAATAACCGGGAGGATAGTGAAAAGAAATATTACACGGAAAAGATTTATCACAACGGCTTTTGCCGGACTTGCAGGAATTAAAATGATACCACATCTCCGCAATGCTGACCTGACAGAGGTTTTTCTCAGGCGTTTATTAGGAAAAACAGGAATAATGGTCCCACCCGTATGTTTCGGAGC
>DOTV01000032.1:7740-13901 GCA_003520925.1 Bacteroidales bacterium
GAACGGCTTGTCGGAAGGGCTGTTTCAGGGATCAGGAATAATGTAGTAATCCAGTCAAAGCTCAGGCTCGATCCAAATGAACTTCCATCGGAAGGGAAAGGTAAAAAAGGTGCTGATGAGATAAAGAGTGCACTTGGTTCAAAGCTGGAAGCAAGTCTCAAGGCTCTTGGTTCAGACTATATCGATATCCTGCTTTATCATGATGCCTCACAGGAAAACCTTCTTTTCCATACCGAAGTGATGAAATTCTTTGCAGGTCTGAAAAGCACGGGAGTGATCAGGGCCTGCGGATTCTCGACCCATAATGACCTGATGAATCTCCCGGAAATGAATAACAGGGAGCTTTTCTATGATGTTATTATGGTCCCTTTTAACCATAAAGGCTCCTTTGTCCATTCTGTTACAGGTAATTTTTCAGAATGGGATCAGGACAGATTAATCTCTGTGCTCACCGAAGCCGGAAGTAAAGGGATCGGAGTTATTGCCATGAAAACCTGTTCGGGAGGAAAATACTCATCATCACCTGATATTGAACAGGATTATCCCGAAGCTGTAAGATGGGTCATCCGGCATTCTTTTATAAGTTCGGCAGCAGTTGCAATGGCCAATTTCGAACAGGTAAACGAGCATCTCCCTCTACTTAACGGCTGAACGTATTTCAAATAAGCAGATTTACGTCAGGTGTAAATATCCTTCCTCATATAAAATCTGTACGACATCACCAGAAGCAGCAAAGAAAGACCGCCAAAATATATAAGGCTAACAGGATGAAGCCGGTAGGCAGGATCAATAACATTTGTATCAACATATTTGAAGGGAGTTAGATACCCGATTTTTGAAACACTCCCGGTGATCTTGGAGATTGTAAAAACAAAATAAAGGACTATGACAAGTCCTATGCTGAGGGTTGTAATAGGTTTCGGCCTTTTAACCATTACTGACATAAAAAGCCCGGTTGAAGCAAACATGAAATTCAACAGGAAGGTGTAAAGCGATAAGATCAGAAACGCATTGATGCTGTATGATCCTATTTTGACCAGTTCTATGAAAATAAACCCAACGATGGTGGTTATAAGGTTTAGAATAAAAACATTGATTGCAATTACAGCCAGCTTGCTCAGGAAAATTTCACTCCGGGTAACAGGCCGGGTAAGAAGGTACTCTGCAGTCTTATTATACTCCTCTTTAAGCAGGATATTGGAGGATAAGACTATTGAATAAACGCTGCCGATAACAAGCATATAGATTATGTTGTTGACTGCATAAAATCCAAGTACGGAAAGCAGATCGCTGAAATTCGATATCCCTTTGAACTGGAGGGCTTCCTTCGGAATAAGGCTTAGCATACCCATGATCTTCGACTGATTACCCAGGAATGTCGGGTAGACTGACATAGTTGCCGCTATAAGGAAAGTCAGAATGATCGTCCATACGATCAGGCTAAGTGTGTTCCTTCTGAATTCTCTGGCAAAAAGATTATTGTTCATTTACCTTCAGGTTAAATCTGGTAATAGTGCATGAATATTTCATCAAGCGAAGGTTCTTCGATCATCAGGTTAATGATCATTTTTCCCGACAGGTACTTTATAAGTTCATTTATATTACCTGAAAACATGAATGTTAAGCTGTTTCCCCGGCCTGCAGCCAGATTTACCACACCCGGAAAACTTAAGCTTTCCGGCTTAACCTGTTCCTCAGATTCGATAGTTACCTTTTTCAGTTGCTTTTTCCTCAGGGTTTCAATATCTTCAAGCTGGATGATCTTTCCCTCCTTTATAATTGCAACTCTTCTGCAAAACATCTGTACCTCACTTAGTACGTGGGAAGAGAAGAAAATTGACATGCCTCTCTGGTTCTCCTTTCGCAAGAGATCAAAAAATAACGCCTGCATGAGAGGGTCAAGCCCGGTAGTCGGTTCATCCATTATCAGTAATTCCGGGTGGTGAACCAGGCTCTGAACAATTGAAACCTTTTTCTTGTTTCCTGTCGACAGGTCGGAGATCTTTCTTTTGAGGTCAAGCTCAAACAGGTTTGCAAGTTCTTTAATTCGCCCTGACCCATCCCCAGCTTCGTAAAACCTTGCGAAGTAGTTCAGGAACTCTTCAACCTCCATGTAGGAATAAGCATTGGCATCAGATGGAATATAACCGGTTTTACGCTTGATCTCCTTTGTTTGTCGTACAACATCCATTCCCAATATCCTGGCACTGCCTCCCGTAGGAAAAATAAGGTTCATAAGTATCCTGATGGTCGTGGATTTTCCTGCACCGTTCGGTCCGATAAAACCAAAAACCTCTCCCCTGTTCATCTCCAGATTAACATTTTCAATTCCTCTGGATTTTCCATAGAATTTGGTAAGGTTCCTGATATCGATAATAGGATCATTCATAGCAGAAACATAACTCTCTGAAAAACTTCATAATATCCCTTTTTTGTGAAAATCAAATCAATAATGATCAAATATAGTACAAGAATGTTAAATAAGGAGAGAATAAGATTCATACAAATTTTGCATCTTTAATGAATTCTATCCGTAAAAATAAAAATCCCATATGAAAAAATTCTTGTTTGTTATTCTTATCATTTTATCAAGTGCAGAATGCTTTACTCAGAAGAAAAATCAGGTAATTGTAACCGCTTCGAAATTAAAGGAATGGGTCAGTTATCTTGCTTCAGATGAAATGAGGGGGCGTGCCAACGGATCCGACGAAATGAAGACTGCTGCATACTGGATTGCGGGAAAATTCAGTGAAAACGGAGTTAAACCGGCATACCCTGACAGCGGATTTATACAGAACTATACTCTGACCTCGCGCAGGCAATCAGTCAAGGAGAGAAATGTGATCGGGATTATTGAGGGCACTGATCCCTTATTAAAAGATCAGTATATTGTCCTGAGCGCTCATTTTGATCATACAGGGATACGACTGGGACTAAAACCCGATTCCATAAATAACGGGGCGGATGACAATGCTGCAGGCACTTGCACCTTAATCGGAATTGCCCGGACAATTAATATATCGGGGATTAAGCCCGGACGGTCAATAGTACTTGCAGCATTTAGCGGAGAAGAATACGGAATGAAAGGTTCACGATATTTTGTTTCGAATCCGCCTGTTCCTTTGAAGGAAATCTATGCTGATCTGAACTTTGAGATGACAGGCCATTCCGAATTCCTTGGGAAGAATAAGTATTATATGACCGGGTGCCTCTACTCAAATCTTGATGATCTTATAGAAGAATACAATAAAGGCACAGGGTTTCAGCTTGTCGATACTTTGGCTGTTGCAAATATGCTTTTCAATTCTTCCGACAACATAGCTTTTTCAAGGGTTTCCTCTTCTGATGGTACAATAACGGGTATTCCATCCGGCACTTTTGCCACATCAGCCACTCCGGAATATCTCCATAATGTCACTGATGAGGCGGAGCTCTTTGACTTTGATAATATGGCAGAACTTATCAGTTATTTCAGCGACCTTGTTATATGGTTATCAAACAGCAGATCGGATGTGGTTTGGACTGACCCGGCCTTCTCAAGTATAAAATAAACTGGGTTTACCTTCGTTATAATTCATTGGTTACTGGTACAAGATCAATTCAGGAGACCATTATATTACGTAAATACTGTTCCGGGAATTTTAATATCTTCAAATCTTAAAAAAAATCATGAAATTAAAACCGCTTCGAGTGCTTTGCCTTTTGTTAACCTTTTTTATTATAACTGCCTGTACAAAAAAGGAGGAACCCCCGACAAGCGGTCTGATTTTATATTATGGTTTTAACGGAAATGTAACCGACGCAAGCGGAAACAACAATAATGGAATTAATTATACTTCAAATAAATATGTCCCGGGAAAAAAGGGGCAGGCCCTCGATTTCAACGGGACTTCAGACTATATCGAATTAACGAACACATTAAATTCTGCAAACGGATTAAGCTTTTCCTTCTGGATAAAGTCGAGAGGCGCTGCCGGTACAGAGAATAACGGAGTTATTATAGGTAAATATAACATGACAGCTAATTTCAGAAGCTTCCTTGTATATTCATTTGGCGGTGGTGATACAAGAAATGACAACCGTCTCTCGGCCGCATTTTACAGATATGGTTATTCATCGGGTGTTCATGATAACGTAAAATCATACCTGGAACCCGGGGAGCTGACAGTGTTCCCGTCCGATCCCTCTCTCTGGACTATTCTGAGTCCAAAAAAGCTGGAAGTCGGAACATGGACCCATTGTGTTGTCAATATAACAGGAACTACAATTGAAGCCTGGTTAAATGGTATTTTATGTACAAAGAAGCAAAGGGAATATGATACTTATTTTGATAGTCCTTATGAACCTGTGTACATAGGAAATAATTTAGCTCTTGGCGGAGGCACCAATAATCATTTTAACGGAGTTCTTGACGAATTGAGAATTTATAACAGGGGGCTCACAAAGGACGAGATTCAGATTCTGTTCAAGGCAAAATGAAAACTATTCTAAATGATATTTTTCCCCATCACCAATTAATTAACAAAAAACTCAAACAGCCGGGAAGGATTAATAATTATTTTTCCTGTTTCAAGTTCCCAGTAAGGGAAGATACATTTGATGCTTTCTTCGTCCATTTTTCAATTCATTTATAGCACCAAAATAGTCTTTGTCCCTGAATCATCGGATATAAAAACCCTCAGATTTGATGACAGGATTCCCGGCTTACATTAAAGAAGTCAATTTATTGACTAAAATCTTCTGTCTGCATTAAAATTACTGTAATCAACTATTTTCAGTTTGCCTTACCCGCTGATAAACGATGATTCCCTGAGCTTTTTTGAGCAGAGCAAGCTGACTGAAACTTACCTTGTTTTAACAAGTTCATGCCCCATGATGATTCAGGATATCTTCAAAATCCTTAAGTTTGAATTTGTTTAGTTGAGATATTTTAGCATCCTTTCGGTATGCTGGCGGTATAATCCTCAGGACTTCGTCCTTATTGTCAGCTTCCATAAAAAACCAGGCTTTGTGCTCGCCATCGAAACAACCAAAGTCAGCATTAGTGAGTAAATGAGAACCCGAGCTGATTAAAACAAGTGCTGCCCGCTGACATTCTATTTTATTGTTCCCATGCGGAATTTCTATTAAATACTTTGACATGATAGTTTTTATTAAACCACAATTATTGATTTTCAATTACCTGTGAGATCTTTGCACAGTCAACAATACCCTGGAAATTCACAAAAACATATGGTGCATTTCCTGCAACCCAGCATTAAAAAATGTCCTTCCGAATGTTGCGCCACCAATTTTCCTCAATTAAATATAAACAAATCAGCAGTTAAAAAGTTAAGGGAAAATGAGTTAAAATTAATTTCAACACGTGGCTTCAACCCCTGCTCAAATAATATCCGGGGCTTAAAAAAGAGCGTTATGTATTGATCTAATTGTCAAAAGACAGGGGAATAAATGGGATAACCGGGTATTTTGAATTTAAATGCTGCTGGCCTTTTTCCCGATGCCTTTCAACAGAAAGCTTTTATATTACGTTTAGCTGGTCCAGTCCCTATTTAGAGGTAATGATTGCTCCAGGTAGCTTATAATATTGTAAATTGAGAATCTCTGCCGCAAAAACCAAGACAAACACCTTATTTTTATTGTTAGGGGTAGATTCAAATACTTCCAAACAAATCAAAGTCTTATTTAAAAGTCTCCCTTAAACTTCTTTAATATCAGAGTTTATTCTATTTCCCGGGAAGATTTAGTCTTTTTAGAAACTGATCCCATCTGGGATCGCTATGTAGAAAATCAAACTCAGGAAAGGTTGTGACCCAGGCAGTGAAGGCATGATGAGGTTCGTAATTAATCCATTTAAAGGCTTCATCTTTATTCCCGAGAGCTGCATTCATCTCTGCACGGCAGAATGCATTCCATGGATCAAGCGGATCTTTTTCAATCCCATTAAGGATTTTTTGAGCTTCGTCACGGTTACCTAATTCAACATATGCAATGCCAAGACAATAATTCCACCATGGGTATAAATCAGCCAGCTTCTTATACATTTCAAGTGCTTCATCCTTCCTGCCCATTTTCATATATGTCTTTCCCAGAACAATGTATGCGGCATCATAATCCTTCTGTATCTCCATTGATTTACGGGCTTCCTGTATGGCATCATC
>DOTV01000232.1:0-1764 GCA_003520925.1 Bacteroidales bacterium
TATCTTTTTTCTTTTCCCATAAAGCCTTAAAGCCCTAAAGCACTAATGCCCTTATGCCTTCACGCCTTTACGCCATTCCGCCTTTACACCATCCCCGACCATCTTACGGATAGCATTCACAATACTTTCAGTATCAAACCCGCATTCCTTAATTAGTTCTTCCTGGGTGCCATGTTCAACAAAATAATCGGGTATTCCGAGACGCTTTATTTCTGCATTGTATCCGTTATCGCACATGAATTCAATCAAAGCACTTCCAAGGCCTCCCTTCAGTACCCCATCCTCCACAGTCATTATCCTGTGAAATTTCTTAAATACCGAATGGAGAACATCAGTATCAATCGGAGCAAGAAACCTCATGTCATAGTGAGTAAACGAAATTCCTTCTTCAGCCAGAACTGATGCAGCGCGAACAACAAAATTGCCAGGATGTCCTATAGTCAGAACTGCAAGATCTTCCCCTTCGCTCAACAGTCTTGCTTTCCCTATTTCAATTTCTGTAAAAGGTTTCTTCCAGTCACTTACCATGCCCGGACCTTTGGGATATCTTATCGAAAACGCACCTTTTATTTTATCAAGCTGTGAGGTATAGAGAAGATTTCTCAGCTCCAGGCTGTTCATCGGTGCCGAAACGATAATATTCGGGATTGAGCGCATGAATGCCAGATCAAAAAATCCGTGATGGGTTGCACCATCAGTCCCTACCAAACCTCCGCGATCGATGCAGAATACCACATGCAGATTCTGAAGGGCCACATCATGAATCACCTGGTCGTATGCTCTCTGGATGAAAGAGGAGTAGATATTGCAAAACGGGATCATCCCCTGCGTTGCAAGTCCGGCTGAAAAAGTAACTGCATGTTGTTCAGCTATTCCCACGTCAAAAACCCTATCGGGGATCTCCTCCTTCATAATGCATAAGGAACACCCTGTTGTCATGGCCGGTGTGATGCCTGCTATCCTTTTATTTTCACGCGCCAGTTCAAGGAGAGAGTTTCCGAAAACCTCCTGGTATGTTGCCGTTACTCCCTGTTCCGCCGATTTCATTATAACACCTGTATTTTTGTCAAACTTTCCGGGAGCATGAAAAACGGTCTTGTTCTCTTCAGCCTGTTTGAATCCTTTACCCTTGACGGTAATGCAATGCAATAATTTCGGACCCGGTATCCTTTTAAGATCGCGGAGAATATCGACAAGATGAAGTATATCATGCCCGTCGACCGGACCGAAATATCTGAAATTCATTCCCTCAAACAAATTGCTTTTGTCGAGCAACGTACTCTTGAACCCGGCTTCCAGCTGTCTGGCAAGAGTTCTGGCATTGGGTCCCATCTTACCGAATCGTCCAAGGAAATTCCAGACTCTGTTACGGAAACGGTTGTATGTCCGACTTGTTGTAATATCAATAAGGTACTCTTTCAGGGCGCCTACATTCGGATCGATGGCAATATTATTATCATTAAGCACAACAAGGATATCTGACTTTGCAATACCGGCATTGTTAAGCCCTTCAAAAGCCTGGCCGGCAGTCATCGCTCCATCACCAATAACAGCAACCACATGCCTGTTTTCGCCTTTCTGTTTTGAAGCTACAGCCATCCCGAGAGCAGCTGATATGGATGTCGATGAATGACCTGTCCCGAAAGCATCATATTCGCTTTCTGACATTTTTGGAAATCCACTGATCCCACCATAGGTCCGGTTTGTTGAAAACCTGTCCCTTCTGCCTGTAAGTATCTTGTGTCCGTAGGCCTGATGCCCCAC
>DOTV01000232.1:2098-3358 GCA_003520925.1 Bacteroidales bacterium
TACACCAAGGCTTGCTCCAAGATGCCCCGGATTTTTGCTGACCATCTCAATAATGAACTGCCTCAGCTCTTCACTTACCTTGATAAGATCATTCGGGCTTAGTTTCCTGAGATCCTCAGGTGATGAAATATTAAACAGAAGATTCTCCTCCTGGTCCATTAGGGAAATATCTAAAATTTGGTTTCGCAAATATAACAATTATTATTCCCTTATGTTTGCCGGGGCTTCCGGCAGATTTTCTTATTTTTGTTCTGAAAGATAATATCTAAACCATACTCTGACCATGAATAAATATTTAGCCGTAACACTTGTTACTTTATTGCCGGCTGTCTTTTTAACATCCTGCGTACCGGGCAAAAAATTCAGGGAAGTCCAGAATACCAGCAGGCAGAATATGATTGACCGCGATGATTTCAAGGCTGAAAATCTTACCCTCTCTATGCAAAACAGGGAGATTGAATCGAAAATCTCAGCACTTGAAAAAGAGATGAGCAAGTCAAGACAGGATCTGACCCTTGCTGAGATAGAACGTAACAAGGCAAAAGATGAATTGAATCTGATCTCCGAAAGATATAACAATCTTCAGAATGCTCAGGAGGACCTGATCAGAGGTAATGTCAGTGAAACCAAAAAGCTTCTTGCCGAACTGCAGGCGGCGCAGCTCAACCTTAGACAGAAAGAAGATATAATGCGGCAGCTTGAACAGTCGATGGATCTTAAAAAGGTATCACTCGACGAGCTTACCCTGGAGCTTGAAAAGAAGAATATTAAGCTTGCCGAACTGGAGAAGATACTTGATGCGCAGAAGAAGCTGGTTTCGGATCTGAAGAATAAGGTTTCTGAAGCTCTTCTGGGTTTTGAGAATAACGGACTCACCGTAACAAATAAGAATGGGAAGGTATATGTCTCACTCGAGGAGAAACTCCTGTTTAAAACAGCCAGCTGGGATATAGATGCAAATGGCAGGAATGCCTTAAGGAAGCTGGCCGGGGTGCTTGAGAAAAATCCTGCTATTCAGGTTACAATAGAGGGGCATACCGATAATGTTCCTTATAATCCGGGAAGCGGACAGCTCAAGGATAACTGGGATCTGAGCGTTAAAAGAGCTACAACGGTTGTACGGGTTCTGCTTGAAGGTTCAAAAATAAATCCGGGAAGGCTGACTGCAGCCGGACGAAGCCAATATGTTCCTGTTGAGGCATCCGACACACCTGACGCCAGACAGAAAAACAGACGGACCGACATAATCCTTATGCCTGA
>DOTV01000232.1:3715-3835 GCA_003520925.1 Bacteroidales bacterium
CAATTATTCTGAGAATTCCTGCAACCTTACCTTCATGTTTTTAATTGCCTGCAGAAGATTCTCTTCGGGTTTAAGGAATTCCTGGTTTTCCCAGAATACAGGATCATAATTAGTTATGGT
>DOTV01000232.1:4230-9073 GCA_003520925.1 Bacteroidales bacterium
GATTCAAATTCAAGATCACCCCTGACATGACTGAGGTAATATCTATCATCAATTTTCCGGTAACTCACAGAATATCTGACCGAAACAGGCCAGGTAGTAAAATCCCTTGACGGACTCGAAATAAAGGTCCCTCTCATCTTTTTCAGATAAGCGGGATCTATTTCAAAATCAGCCTTAAGCAGGGCATAATCGGTAGTATTAATAAACACCGATCCTCTGAACATAGGCATCTCGGCACCCTCTTTCTGGCCAAATTCAATTTCAAATGCCGATTCTTCATTAAAAGAGACGATATCCGTAAGCCTGTAGCTGTAATCAGCCATATCCTCACCGTTAATAAAGTCGAAGGTGTTTTTTATGCCGTCAAGCTGAAGGCATGTGCTCAGGCCAGCTTTCAGCCTGACTGTGATTGAATCGCTGACTGTAATATTTTCAATTTTCCTGCTCTTCATTATTTTAATCTGGTCATTAAGAAGGGTTCCCGTATAAGAGCTTTTATAAATCTGAATGATTGCTTCGGAGTAGGTCTGAAGCTCTTTTTTTCGGAGAACCCCCTCCCTGTAAAAAGCAGTCATCCGGGCAGGTGTCCTTCCATAATTTTCACCTATTCTGATTCGTGTCTTATTTATTATTTCCCAGGGTATCTGATTTTTGATTATAATCTCGGGTATTGAGATAAACTCTCTCTTCATTTCTATCCTGAAATTGTTACCAAGCGACTGCCGGACAGGTATCTCCCGGGAGAAAAAACCGAGGTAGGATACAACCAGGGTGTCGCTGTAATTGTCAGGGTGGATTCTTAATGTGAATTCACCGCTGCTGTTCGATACGGTTCCCACTCCCTCGTGTTTGAGGCCTATTGTTGCGTAAGGGAGCGGTTCAGCCGATTCCCCGTCAATGACGATACCCGATATATCCTTCAGCTTTGGTACTGCAGATGAATCAGTCACAACCACAGGGGGAGCAGGTATCTCCCTCGAGATAATAATAAATTCATCAATAACAGAATAGACAAGGGAGTCGCCGGTCAGGATACTGTCGAGAATTACTTCCAGTTTTGCTTTCCTGAAATTCATTACGGCTTTTTTTTCGACATCAATAAGCCGGCTGTCGTAAGTGAAATAATAACCAGTCTGCCTTGAAATTAGGTTAAGGGCATTGCCCGTCTTTATGGTTCCTGCCCTGAATGTAAACACAGAATCCAGGATGCCTCCTCCCTGGCTGAATATTTCCCGCTGAGGGAACAGAAATATCAGCAATGCAATGGCAACCAAATATTTGAATATTTTGCCATTGAAAGACAACATTTTTAAGTCTTTTGGTTATTTTTTTGCAAGATGGTAAACGTTACCCTCTTTCGTATAACTGAGGTTAAAGCTAGTACAAATTAAACGAATAATTGTTTCCTGAGTTTGATTATCGATAGGGGATGTCCACGTATTTGTAATGATTTCCGGATCATCAGCAACAATATCCATATTATAGACTCTTTTAAGATCCCCGAATACAATATCGAGTGTTTGTCCGTCGTAAACAAGGAGACCTGTTTTCCACGATAAGTAATTGGGATTGTTATTAACTGACTTTTCTGAACGTTCCGGTAACATAGTCCCTATATAACCAGGTTCAAGAATAAGATTATCGCTGCTTTCACTTCCTGAGACCATTACCTGACCGGTTTTGACAAAAACCTCAACAGCGGAATCCTGATTACTGGTAATTACGTTGAATGATGTACCGAGCACTTTAACGCTGGCTTTGCCGGCGTCGATAATAAACGGATTATTTTCATTACGGGTGACATCAAAGAAAGCTTCCCCTGAAAGGGTTACATTTCTTTCATGGCGGCCGAAGTTTTTCCTGTAGCTCAACCTGGTGTTTCTGTTCAGGAAGATATTACTCCCGTCGGGAAGTGTGACCTGAAGATTCTTCTGGTTATCAGTTGTTGCAACAACGGTTTTGGAGCTCAGGACGCCTTTGTCATTCATGAATAAAAGTACAGATCCGATTCCAGCCAGAAGAAGCACAGCTGCGGCAATCCTGAAAAATGCAGTTCCTGTCAAAATTCTCCTGACTGGCGGAGCTTTCTTAATCAATCCGTTTTCGCTCAGTCTGGAATGCAGTTTGTTCCAGGCTTTATCTACATCTATTTCCCTATCACTATTCATCTCTTTAATCTCTTTCCAGTATTTAATTGTATTGTATCTGTCCTCAGCCATGAAACGGCCGAGAAGATCTTTGTTGTCATTCTGTTCGTCTGACAGAAGGGACGAAAGTTCTTCCCACTCCTTATCAGTATAATTATCTCTGTTTTTCATCTCTTTCATTGTTCTGCCAGTGCTTTCCTGAATTCCTTAAGGGCTCTCCCCATATTTGCTTCAACCGTTTTGATGGAGATGGCTAGTTTTTGTGCTATCTCTGAGTATTTCAATCCTTCAAACCTGCTCATGCAAAAAATTTTACCGCACTTTTCCGGGAGCCTTTCAATTATTCCCGCAATTTTAGCCTGAAGGTCCCTGTAATTAAGTATGTCAGTCGGAGTTTCATTGCTTCCGGTTTCATTGAATGCCATCTCCCTGGCATACTTCTCAACAACCTTGTTGTGACTTATATAATGCAGGCAGCGGTTGTGTACTGCTCTGTAAAGGTACCCGTTCAAAGAACTTTCAATCTGCAGTTTTTCTCTCTCTTTCCAGATTCTGAAGAAAAGGTCCTGGACTATCTCTTCGGCTGCGTCATGATCTTTTACAAGAGTCTTTGCATATCTTACCAGGGAAACATAGGAGGATCTGAAAAGTGACTCGAACTCTCTTTCATCACCTTGTCTGATCCTCCCTGTTATTTCTGAATCCCTGATCATTACTTTTATTACTATTCGTCTTTCCTGTCACTGAACTTCAGCTTTCTGCTGAGCCTTCTGATTGCCGATTCGATACTCTGGTCAGGCTCGATTACGTTATACTCGCCCCAGAATTCCGGATCGGTAAATGCTTCCACCTGTTCGGAGAAGACATCGCTGTATCTGAGTTTCTCCTTTCCTGCAAATTTAATTACTTCTTCGTTAGTACGGTCAGTGACCGCCATTTCCGACATTGTCGTGTAGTAAGTATTGAAAAGCTTTCTCTTCCAGTTAACTTTAAATTTAACCTCTGCCCTGGAATAAGCGAAATACCATTTTCCATCCTGCTCGCGGTATTGTACCCGGTAGGTCGCAACTTCAGGGGTTACTTCCATTCCAAGCGGTTTCTTCTTGATGAATATTGACGAAGCTGCTTCCTTATCTGCAAGATTGAAGCCAAACTCAGCTTCGGTAAGTGCATATGATTCAGTTTCAATGTACAGGTTCCCCATGAACAATGGCTCATCCACCGATGGTTTCTGCTTGAAAGTGATAACATAATGAGGTTTATTGTCTATTTCAATTACTGAAACGAGCGAGTAGTCATAGTACTTCATCGCGTCAACTGTCAGGATATCCTGGGTGTTTTTTGCTATATCAAGCTGAAGAACAGTTACCGGGCCGCCCTGGAGCTTGAAAAGAACTGTATCCATTTTTTCAACATCCGATCCTTTTCTTCCTTTGTATATCCTTGCACCGTCAAAGCGGATATCGCTGTTATAAGGTGCCTTGAAAATCTCAACAACAGCTTCGCCGATTGAGACATAAGTTCTGTTTTTACGGATAGTCTCCCTGTAAAAGGCGGTCATCAGATTGGGCTCTGTAACATAGTTCCTGCCTATCCTCCCTATAGCGTTCCTGACAATTGCTTCAGGATCGATGGGCTTGACAATTATTTCCCTGATAGGAATAGGAGCGGGGGTCATTGAAATCACATTCTTGTAACCGTCTTCCCTTAAGTCGGTTATTGGAACCACCTTGTTCTTATAACCAAGATATGTAACCTCAAGGTTTTTAGATACCTGGGTTTCGGCGATCTTGATCAGAAATTCCCCATCAATGTTTGTAATTGTTGCAACATTGGTCTCCTTTACAGCAACTGAAGCAAATACGAGAGGATTGCCTGACTCGGCATCGACTACTTTGCCCTTGAAGGTAAGCAGTGTCTGCTGGTCATTTTTCTTCCTCTCCGAAGAAGAAGCACCTGCGTAAATTGTCTGAGCCGTTAAAGCTGACAACAAAAGTACGCCGGCAAGCGAAAAAATTCTGATTGTTTTCATGGCATAAAATCATTAAGTTAATATTTATTTTAGTCTTTTACAATTCCGGATTGTTCTCTTTTCAGCCATATGACCAGATGAATGTATCTTTACCCTATTTGATCCGGAAAATATTTTTCTATCTTACTGCACTCTTAATGATTAACGCATGGCAGGTATAATTGTTAAATCTACGAATGCACTTGCAGCAGGATCCTCGTTCATGTTGAGCTCATTGACCGGTGTACACTTTATCTCTCCGATGCCCGCAACTGTATCTGTTGAACTAACAAATAACTGCAATCTGAAATGTCCCGAATGCGCTTCAGGTTCAGACCTGATGAAAAGAGAAAGGGGATTCATGGATTTCGGGTTGTTTGAAAAGATAATTAACGAGCTCAGGCCTTACCTTTATAATATTAACCTCTATTTCCAGGGTGAGCCGATGCTGCATCCGGATTTTTTCCTGTTTATCAGTCTTTCTGGAAAAATAAAAACTGTTGTTTCCACAAATGGCCACTTCCTTTCTGTAGAAAATTCTGAAAAGCTGGCAGTATCAGGACTTAGTAAGCTTATTGTTTCGCTTGACGGGATGGATCAGGAGGTTTTTACAAAATACAGGAAGAATGGCGATCTCGGTAAAGTAATCGACGGGATAAAGAATGTTGCTCTGGCACGCGACAGG
>DOTV01000232.1:9433-10440 GCA_003520925.1 Bacteroidales bacterium
CTTAAATCAATGCAGGTTTTAAATAGCAGGGATGCAGGAAAATGGATGCCTTCGGATAAACGGTACGTCCGTTACAAAAATGCAGGGGGTAAGTATGCTTTAAGAAATTCAATGCCTGCAAGATGTCTGAGGCTATGGTTTAATCCTGTCATTACCTGGGACGGGAGAGTTGTTCCCTGCTGTTTTGACAAGGATGCTGATTATGCAATGGGAGATCTTAAAAACGAATCTTTCAGATCGATCTGGAATGGAAGTAAGTTTATAGAGTTCAGGAAAAAAGTCCTCACTGAAAGGGAGATGACCGATATTTGCAGGAACTGTACATCAGGAATGAAAGGAATTAGCTATTAGGATATTCAGGGAATTAGTAAATTGAAAAAAAATTTCGATATGAAAGCACTCAGAATTATTTTGTTCTCTCTGTTAAGTCTGGTTATTGTAGCCGTAATCGCAGGCGCAATCCTGATTACAGGAATAAAACGCGGAGCATTACCGCAATACAAAGGCGAGTTAAAACTAAACGGGCTAACGGCTCCGGTTACAGTTTACCGCGATGAAAGAGGAATGCCTCATATTTATGCGGTAAATGAACGTGATCTCTATTTTGCAGTCGGTTATATTATGTCTCAGGAGAGATTATGGCAGATGGATCTTATCCGGCGTGCCACTTCAGGACGTTTGTCGGAGATTTTCGGGCCCGACTATGTTCAGACAGACCTGTTTCTGAGAAGTCTGGGGATCCCTGAAAAATCCGGAATGGTAATAAGCAATGCGGATCCGGCAGTTCTTGAAAGCATTGGATCCTTCACCGATGGAGTGAATGCTTATATTGATAATGCCGGAAAAAAGCTTCCTCCGGAATTCAGGATACTGGGGTATAAACCCGACCAGTGGAAGAGAGAAGATGTTGCCAATATAATCGGTTACCTTGGCTGGGATCTTGCCGGCGGAAATTTGTCAACTGATATTTTCAACTACAGGCTCATAAAAAAGATGGGTATCGAAAA
>DOTV01000232.1:10793-12555 GCA_003520925.1 Bacteroidales bacterium
TAAAAGAGGCTCTGGCTTTCATTTCATCAATGGATAAGCTTAAATCGCTGGGTGTTGCATCATTTTCAGGCAGTAACAACTGGGCAGTAAGCGGGAAAAAGACTGAAACCGGAAAGCCGGTCCTTTCAAACGATATGCACCTCGCACTCTCCGCTCCCGGGATATGGTTTCAGATGCATCAGGTTATCCCGGGAAAGCTTAATGTGACGGGAGTTGCCGTGCCTGGCGAACCTCTTATTGTAGCAGGTCATAATGAAAAAATTGCATGGGGCATGACTAACCTTATGGTTGATGATGTTGATCTTTTTTCCGAAAAGATTAACCCGGATAATAGTGATCAATATTTTTATGACGGAGAGTGGAAGAACATGAGGGTACGAAATGAAATTATAAAGATTAAAGGGGGGAAGTCTGACACGGCAACCATAAAATTTACTCACCGTGGTGCGGTAATTTCGGATTTCAGGGACATCAAAGATGCTGTACTCAGCATGAGGTGGTCGGGATATGACAACAGCGACGAGCTGAAAGCGGTATTTATGATTAACAGGGCAGCAAACTGGGAGGATTTCAGATCAGCTCTGAATGGTTTTAAATCAATAAGTCAGAATTTTGCATATGCCGATGTGGACGGTAACATAGGATTAAATACCGGAGGAGGAGTTCCTGTAAGAAAAGGGTATGGTTCCATAATCAGAACCGGTGATACAAGCGAGTATGACTGGAAGGGTTATGTTCCTTTTGATCAGCTTCCATCAAGTTTTAATCCTGAAAAAGGATATGTGTCTTCAGCTAATAACAAAACTGTAAGCAGCGACTACCCGTATTATATCTCATTCAGATTTTATGTTCCCTACAGAATAAGCAGGATAAGGAATATGCTGGAGGAAAAGGAAATTCTCGGAATTGATGATTTTAAAAGAATGATCACGGATCAGCATTCAGATTATGCCAGGCTTCTCACACCTTTTGTCATTAAGCTTAAGGAGCGGCTGAATGAAATGGATCCAACGGAATCAGCGGCTTTCTCATCCCTTGAGGTGTGGGATTTTAATATGGACAAGGATAAGGCAGCTCCGGCAATTTTTGAATTCCTCTCAAAAAGCCTGGCAAATAATCTCCTGGGAGATGAACTGGAAGAACTTTTCGTCCAGCTTCCCGGCTCAATAAAAGATTATTATATCTATCGTATTCTTGAAACAGGGGCGGACCGGTGGGTTGATGATATAAATACTCCTTCTAATGAAACCCTGGATGAAATAATTTTGAAAAGTTTTAAGGATGGTGTTAAAACACTGTCTGAAACTTACGGTACTGATGTAAATAAATGGACATGGGGATCAGTTCACAGGATATCGCTTGATCATCCCCTGGCGACTGTCAAAATCATTGACCGTATTTTTAAACTGAGTTCCGGTAAGGTTGGTGTCGGAGGAAGCAATCATACAGTTTGTCCCTACACTTATAAGGAAGGTTTTATTGTGACCGATGGTGCCTCGGAACGTCATATTTTCAACACTGCCAACTGGGATGAATCGTACACTGTAATTCCAACAGGGGCTTCCGGAATTCCGTCAAGCGAGTTTTACCTGTCGCAGACTAATACTTATCTGAACGGAGGATTCTATAAGGATGCTTTTTCGGATGGAGCGGTCAAAGCAGCTGCAAAATATACTTTAAAGCTGATTCCAGGGAGATAGAGGGATGTTGAAAAAGTCCGTTTCTGTCTTATTACCCCTGAATCCCCGCCAGCTGGCGGGGA
>DOTV01000232.1:12874-22934 GCA_003520925.1 Bacteroidales bacterium
AACCCTTAGCTTTATCAACAGCCACTAAAAGGAGAGGTCATACTGTCATCACATCTTTCTCCTTTGAAGCCATGACCTTATCGATCTTTGCCGAAAAGTCATGTGTCATTTCCTGGATAGTATCTGTAGCATCCTTTTCAATATCTTCAGGAAGCCCGTCTTTCAGCATTCTTTTTAGTTCATCATTGGCCCATTTCCGGACATTACGCAGACTGATTTTTGCAGTCTCTCCCTCTGTCCTTACCTGTTTAACGAGCTGGTGTCTCCTCTCTTCAGTAAGGGGAGGGATATTGATCCTTATGACCTCACCGTTGTTAACCGGGGTAAGACCGATATTGGCAGCCAGAATAGCTTTTTCGATAGGCCCCAGCATATTCTTTTCCCATGCCTGGATAAGTATTGTTTTAGGATCGGGGGTATTGATGTTTGAAACCTGGGCCAGGGGTGAGTTAACTCCGTAGTAATCAACTGTAATACCATCGAGGAGAACAGGTGTTGCTCTTCCGGCACGGAGATGAGCCAATTCATGCTCAAGATGTTCCAGAGCCTTCTGCATCCTGTCAGTTGCTTCTTCAAGTATCAGATCAACTTCTTCGTTCATATTTTGGCGGTTAGGTTAGACTTGGTCGATTATCAAAAATAGTAAAATTGATAAAATCAATAGTGCTTTTAGTTACAAATTAGTGTTCCGATCTCAGATCCTTTTACAATCTTCATAAGGTTTCCGTTGGTGTTCATATCAAAAACTATTATGGGCATGTTGTTTTCCCGGCACATAGTAAAGGCAGTAGGGTCCATAACTTTAAGTCTTTTTTCGATGACCTCTTCAAATGAAATAAAATCAAATTTCCTTGCATCTGGATCCTTTTCAGGATCAGCAGTATAAACGCCATCGACCCTGGTTCCTTTCAGCAATACCTGTGCCCCAATCTCAACCGCTCTTAATGCAGAAGCAGTATCGGTTGTAAAGAATGGATTTCCTGTACCGCCTGAAAGTATGCATACTGTTCCGTTTTTCAGGTCATTTATCACTCTGTCCCTGTTGTAGAGCTCTCCGACAGGTTCCATACGTACAGCGGTGAAGACCTTAGCCTTTCCTCCAGCCTTTACAACAGCGCTCTCAAGTGCAAGGCTGTTTATTACAGTTGCAAGCATTCCCATCTGGTCACCCTTAACACGGTCGAAGCCCGATTCAGTACCACTAAGTCCGCGGAAAATATTACCGCCACCGATTACAATAGCAATTTCACATCCTTTTTTCGCTATTTCAACAACCTGTACAGCATATTCTTCCAGAACCTGGTTGCTGATTCCCTGGTTCCTGTCACCCGACAACGACTCACCGCTGAGCTTAAGTAAAATTCTGTTGTACTTCATGGCAGATACTGTATTGTACTTTTACTTTAATGTCTGCCTTATAACTTAATACTGACAGACTGACGAATATACTAAAAAAAATGGCGCCATAGGGCGCCACATTATTATTGAAATATGAACTCTCGTTAAAGACTCAGGGAATACCTTTTAAAAGCTGTTACTGTCAGTTGTTTATCCACCGACTGGAGATATTGTCTGATACTCAACTTGTTATCCTTAACATACTCCTGGTTAAGCAATGTGCTTTCCTTATAAAACTTTGTAAGTTTTCCCTGGGCTATCTTTTCAAGCATCTCCTCAGGTTTTCCGTCACGCCTTGCCTGTTCCTTGCCGATCTCTATCTCCTGTGCAATAACCTTCTCCGGAACATCATCCTTATCGACAGCGACAGGATTCATTGCTGCAACCTGCATTGCTATGTCCTTGTAAACCTGAATATCAAGTCCGGATTTCGAAAATCCGACAAGTGTAGCAAGTCTGTTGCCGGGATGAATATATGCCTGTACATGAGCTGCCGCGATCTTTTCATAATATGCCAGCTCCATCTTTTCGCCGATTATGCCGACAAATTCAGTAACTTTCTCACCGACTGTTGAATTCTCCATTGGAAGAGACTTAAGCTCATCAAGCGTGGAAGGGGCTTTTGCAAGAGCCAGATCAAGAATTTTTGTTGCTAGAGAAATGAATTCAGCATTTTTCGCAACGAAATCAGTCTCGCTGTTAAGGACAATAATTGCACCGGCATTACTTGCTGCGTTTACCTTCGACAGCACAACACCTTCAGTGGCATCCCTGTCGGCTCTCTTATTTGCAACAGCCTGTCCTTTTTTCCTTATAATCTCAATCGCCTTGTCAAAATCACCATTCGATTCTTCGAGTGCTTTTTTGCAGTCCATCATGCCGGCCATGGTCACCTTCCTCAGCCTTGCAACATCAGCAGAACTTATTGTAGCCATTATTTTAATTCCTTTTAATTTATATCAGTCAGATCTTCTATTCTTCTTCAGTCTCATCAGCTTCAGCAACAACTTCTTCATCCTCTTCGGCCTCTTCACCTGTAACTTCATCCTCTACTTCGACTTCTTCTTCCTCTTCAACTATTGCTTCGATTACCGAATCGGGCAGATCCTTTGTTTCGAGCTCTTTTCTTATGAATTTCTTGTCTTTCTGAGCTGGTTCCTTATCCTTTTCAAGCTTCCTTTCATTAAGACCTTCCTCAATAGCCTGGCACAGTATGCCTACTATCAGCGATATTGATTTTGATGCATCGTCATTTGCAGGTATCGGAAATTCTATATCGGATGGATCAGAATTTGTATCAACCATTGCAAATACTGGAATACCAAGTCGTTTTGCTTCTCTGACAGCAATATGTTCCTTACTTACATCGACCACGAAAAGTGCGGAAGGAAGACGAGTAAGATCAACAATGCTTCCAAGTGTTTTTTCCAGTTTCGCTCTCTGACGGGTCACCTGAAGTCTTTCACGTTTTGACAGGTTTGAAAAAGTACCGTCGGTGGCCATCTTATCTATCGATCCCATCTTCTTTACAGCCTTGCGTATAGTCGGGAAGTTTGTAAGCATGCCACCCGGCCAGCGCTCTGTAACATAAGGCATATTAACCGCTTTTACCTTCTCGGAAACAATCTCCTTAGCCTGTTTTTTAGTGGCAACGAAAAGGATCTTTTTACCTGATCTTGAAATTTGTTTCATGGCAGAAGCTGCTTCATCAAGCTTTCCGACTGTCTTTTCAAGGTCAATAATATGAATACCGTTCCGCTCCATGAAAATATAAGGAGCCATTGCCGGATTCCATTTTCTTTTTAAGTGTCCGAAATGTACGCCTGCGTCAAGCAGTTCCTGGAAATTTGTTCTTGGCATTTTTTGAGTTTTTTAAGTTTACATTCTGTTAAATCAATCACAGGGTAGTCCCGACAACTGGCGGAAGTCTCTGTAATTTAGATACTAAACCTGCATCTATAAGGGTTGATCCGTAAAATACTAGCGTTTGCTGAACTGGAATCTCTTTCGTGCTTTCGGCTGACCGGGTTTTTTCCTTTCAACCTCACGAGGATCGCGTGTTACAAAACCTTCTGCCTTGAGCTTTGATTTGTTTTCAGCATCAATCTGAATAAGCGCCCTGGTGATACCAAGACGAAGAGCTTCAGCCTGTCCTTTAACGCCGCCGCCGTCAAGATTCACGTTGATATCATATTTGTCAACTGAATTGAGTGCAACAAGAGGCTGGGTTACGACATACTGCAATGTTTCAGCTCCGAAATACTCTTTATAATCCCTGTTATTTACTGTTATTTTTCCTTTGCCGTCACTAATTAATACTCTGGCAACGGCTGCTTTTCTTCTTCCAAGGGCATTTACTGGCTCCATATCTGTTCCTTAATGTATTATAATTCTAATTTTTTTGGTTTCTGAGCTTCGTGAGGATGCGAAGGACCTGCATAAACATGCATATTCATATATATAGCCTTTCCAAGCCTGCTTTTTGGAAGCATCCCTTTAACAGCCTCTTCAACAAGACTTATGGGATTCTTTTTCAGCATCTCCTGTGCGGTTGTGATTCTCTGCCCTCCCGGGAAACCTGTATGGCGTACATAATCCTTATCGGACCATTTCTTACCTGAAAGAGCGACTTTATCAGCATTGATGACTATTACATTGTCACCGCAATCGACATGAGGAGTAAAATTAGTCTTATGCTTTCCTCTGAGAGTTGCTGCCACAACAGTTGCAAGACGACCCAGAACAGCTCCTTCTGCATCAATTATCACCCACTCCTTGTTTACGGTCTCCTTGTTCGCTGAAATTGTTTTGTAACTTAAGGTGTTCACTTTTAATCTGTTTTTATAAATAACACTTGAATTTAATGTAAAACCCCTTATTTTGGGACTGCAAAAATACAATATATTTCCTAAAAAAAAAGAATATTGGGCAGATTTTATATAATTGTGTCCGACTAATTTTTAGAGATTCCTCATCCCGAGGACTCGGGATGAGGAATGACAGGTAATTTTAGTGGCTTAAAGGGAGAGGGGAGAATAGAGGCTAAACCTCCATTCTCCCCTCTCCCCCCAAAATAATATCTGGTTGTCATTCTGAGCTGATCCGCCAGGCGGTGAAGCGAAGAATCTTTTTCATATATCGAGAATTCCTCTTAAAATGGTAATTTTATATTTGATAATCAAAACTAAGACTATTTTTACCTGTAGTATTATCAGGAGAAAAATAAAACATTTACGAAAAATGTCTGATGATAAGAGATTACTTCGGGAAGCAATAGAGATTGCCTCTTCAGGAATCACCGTCGGGGGAGGTCCGTTTGGTGCAGTTATTTCTAAAGAAGGGAGGAAAATTGCCGGATCAAATAACAGGGTTGTACTGAACACCGATCCTACAGCCCACGCTGAAATTCTTGCTATCAGGGAGGCTGCGCTGCTGCTTAAGACGCATGACCTCAGCGGCTGTGTTCTTTATACTTCCTGCGAGCCATGCCCGATGTGCCTCGGCGCGATATACTGGGCAGGAATCAAACGGGTTATTTATGCTTCAGAACGCTATGATGCAGCTGCTTCGGGATTTGATGACGACTTTATATATAACGAGATTTCACTCGATCCTTCAAAACGGCAGGTGACCTTTGTTCGTCTGGATGATCATATGGCAAAGGAAGTTTTCAGGAAATGGGATAATTATGACGGAAAAACATCCTATTGAAACATTTTTCGGTAATGCAAGACCAGCCAGGGGCTTTTTTACACGTGATGTACTGGATGTAGCTCCCGGATTGCTGGAGAAGGTACTTGCAGTGAAGTCGGAAAATGATCAGGTCAGTAGGTTCATAATTACTGAAACCGAAGCTTACCGTGGATATGACGATAAAGCCTGTCACGCATCCAAAGGGCGCACTCCACGGACCGAGATAATGTTCCACCAGGGGGGAAAGCTCTATGTGTATTTTGTTTACGGCATGTACTGGATGTTAAATATTGTGACAGGAATGGAAAATGACCCGCAGGCTGTCCTGATAAGGGGTCTCAGAGGCTGCAGCGGTCCCGGTCGTGTCTCAAAGCTCATTGGAATTGACAGATCTTATTACGGTGAAGATCTCACAACCTCAGGCAGAATCTGGATAGAAGACCAGGGAGTGGCTCCGGATTATATAACCGGTCCGAGGATCGGAATAGATTATGCAGGAGAACCATGGAAGAGTAAGCCCTGGAGGTTTTATACACCCTAGTACCTTAATGCGGGCTTCTTTATTTTACCACGGAGTTACACAGAGGAATAACACGGAGTTACACTGTTTTTCTAATCCAGCAATGTAATTACATTGTAATTACATATTTTAACTCTGTGAAACTCCGTGCAAACTCCGTGTAACCCCGTGGTTAATACTATTTATTTATTCCTTGATTGTCGCTATTTTAATCAGCTTATCCAGCTTCAGATGCAGCGTTATAGCATTGTCAAACCGATTAAGGTCAATGTCGTAATAACCGTCAAATCCAAGGTGAAACTCAAAAAAGTCTTTGTAAGGAAGCTTGATATTGATTGAACCTGTAATCAGATTTCTATCGGAGAGTACCAGATTATCAATATGATCTGAAACTGAACCAAAAATAAAATTTCCGTTTGGGGCATAAAAATCATGTGACTTCCAGAATCCTGTTTCCAGTTCCACTCCCCTGAAGGAATAAAATAACTTATACCAGTCGGCATAACCGTTTTTAATTCCTGAACCGGCATTCCCGGTAAGGCAGCTTCCAAAAAATGCAAGACACTCCAAACCTATCCGTCTATTTCGCGGTTCATCAATTTCAAAGAGAGCCTTTACCCCTGAGGAGAGATTAAAGTAGGTCTCGACATGCTCAGGATAATTGCTGATCTGACCCCCGTAATGTTTGAAAAGGATCTGGACAGGAATCTCAATCCTGATAAGGCCTGCATATTCCGGTGATGAATATCTGAATGATTCGCCTGCCGTGAAAACTTCCCTTTCATTGTCACCCCTGAAAATATAGTTTTCCCAGCTTAGCCAGGTATCGCTGAACAGGTTGTCACTTGAGGTCCTGAACTGAAGGCCGTCTTCAGAAAAGGCATTGTACATCCTTTCCTTATTAAAATGTGGATCAGACATCCTGTGGCTTTCACTGCCGGCCAGCGAACCTAAGGTGAAAATGGTGTTTTCAGAAAAATGCCATGAAGTGGAAAAAACCGGCTTGACAAAGGAAAACCGGTTGGTACCGGAATAGCTGAGGAGATGTGTACCCAGCCTCAGTGTTACTTTCTCAGCAGGCTTGTAAACAAGTTCAGGCTGAATGAAATAGCCGATCAGGGTATACCCTTCGGTTACCGGGTTAGAGTATTCATTGTTTTTTACGAAACTTATGTTCCTGAAATTTAAATATAGCTCCCCTTCCTGAGCGGATGATCCGGTTTTTTCCTGGCCGGTTAAAGCAAAAACTTTAAATGCCAGTAACATTATCAATATTCCTCCGGATTTCATTTATAAGGCTCTTTGTGTAAAAGTAGCAAAATATGTATCAAGTTAAAATGAAGTTAAATAGAGAACGTATTGTACGCAAATAATATTTTTTTGCGTTCTTTGTCTCATTGATAATAAAATAACCTCAGTTATGAATCCAAAGCAGGGCAACTTCCGCCGTCTGAATACAATCACCGGCTGGGTCCTCTTCGTCGTTTCAACAATCGTTTACCTCCTTACTATTGAACCTACTGTAAGCTTCTGGGATTGCGGAGAATTCATCCTTTCCTCCTTCAGGCTCCAGGTAGGACACCCACCGGGAGCACCCCTGTTCCTTATGATAGGACGTATAGCGACATTATTTTCTCTGGGTGATGCTTCAAAAGCGGCAATGATGATGAATGCCCTATCGGCCATATGCAGTGGTTTTGCTATCATGTTCCTGTTCTGGACAATCACCCATCTTGTGAAGAGAGTCTATGCCGGAAGCAATAATGTTGAATCAGTTCATACTCCAGCAATTCTGGGAAGCGGAATCATAGGGGCATTAGCCTATACTTTCTCGGATACTTTCTGGTTTTCCGCTGTTGAAGGAGAACTTTATGCCCTTTCATCGCTTGTTACCGGTCTTGTTTTCTGGGGAATGCTGAAATGGGAGGAAGAGGCAGACGAGAAATATTCAGGAAGATGGATAATACTTATCGCCTATATTATGGGACTGGGTCTTGGGATTCACAGGCTTAACCTCCTGGTTCTTCCGGTTCTTTTCTTTGTTTTCTATTTCAAAAAATATGAAATCACAACAAAAGGGATTATAAAGACACTTCTGCTGTCTTTGGTTGCTTTGTATCTTATGGTTTTTATTCTTATGCCAGGGGTCCCGAAAGTTGCCGGCTGGTTTGAACTCTTTTTTGTAAACGTAATCGGGATGCCATATAACACTGGTCTCCTGTTTTTTGTAGTTGCTCTGACAACGGCACTAGTCTTTGGAATAAGATACTCCCTGAAAAGCGGAAGGGTAATTCTGAATTATGTGATCACTGCCATAACGGTTATTATGATCGGCTATTCTTCGTACGCCATGATCATGATACGGTCAAATGCAAGACCGCCAATGAACCAGAATAATCCATCGGATATTTTCGCCCTTTCTTATTATATTAATATGGAGCAGTATGGCAGCTCGCCCAAGATCTTCGGCCATTACTACAGCGCTCCCATTATTGATGTGAAGAGTGTTGTGGCAGGGTATAACAAGGTTAAAGGTAAGTATGAACCTTATTTTCGTCCGGAATACGAATACAAGAAAGAATTCACGACAGTTTTCCCCCGAATGTACAGCTCTGAAGCTGAGCATGAAAGAGCTTACAAACACTGGGGAAGGATTTCCGGAAGAAAATACACGGTAAGTTCAGGTTCAGATAAGGAGACATTGGTTTGTCCAACCTTTGGCGAGAATCTTCGTTACTTCTTCAGGTATCAGACCGGATTTATGTACCTGAGATATTTTATGTGGAATTTTGCCGGACGGCAGAACGATAATCAGGGAAACGGAAACCCCCTGCAGGGGAACTGGATCAGCGGCATTAAATTCATTGATGAAGCCAGGCTGGGAGACCTGGATAAAATGCCCGGGGATATTAAGGATAATCCCGGCAGAAACACATATTTCTTCCTTCCATTGCTGCTGGGGTTAGCTGGAATTTTCTGGCAGTACAGGAAAGACAGGAACGGCTTCCTGGTCGTACTTGCCTTCTTTGTTATGACCGGTTTAGCAATAATTTTATATCTTAACCAGTACCCAAATCAACCAAGGGAACGTGATTATGCATACGCTGGATCCTTTTATGCTTTCACCATCTGGATCGGCCTTGGGTTTATGCTTGCTTATGAGTATCTCAGGAAGTTCATTAATGAAAAAATTTCCGCTGCAGCAGTTTTTATTGTTCTGCTATTTGCGGTTCCTCTGCTTATGGCTGAACAGAACTGGGATGATCACGACCGCTCCGGGCGTTACACAGCCCGCGACATAGGGGCTAATTACCTGTTATCGTGTGCTCCGAACAGCGTCCTTTTTACTTACGGGGATAATGATTCCTTCCCGGTATGGTACGTCCAGGATGTCGAACAGGTCAGAACAGATGTGAGGGTTGCCAACCTCAGTTATTTTCAGGCAGGATGGTACATAGATATGATGAGGCAGAAAGCTTTTAAGTCAGATCCGTTACCCCTCACACTGCCTCGTGAAAAGTATATCGAAGGTTCCCGGGACCAGCTTCCGGTAAACAACAGAATTGAAAAGCCTGTTGAACTCAGCCAGGTTGTCCAGTTTGCCGGTCAGGATGATAAGAAATTCAAGATCGATGTAAGCGGCAGGGGAGACTTCCTGAATTATCTTCCTTCAAACAAATTCATTATCGATGTCGACTCAGCAAAGGTTGTTTCAAATGGAACTGTTAAGGAGTATTTCAGGAACAGAATTGCCTCACCGATGATCTGGGAATACTCTGATAATGATGCCTTCAAGGGCGATCTGGCAATGATGGATCTTCTCTCGACAAATAAATGGGATCGGCCTGTATATATTTCAACCACTGTGCCTTCCACACAGTACAAAGGTCTTGAAAAGTACTTTGTCCAGGAAGGTATTACGTACAGGATAGTACCAATCAAAACTGACAAGCCGGAAGAAGGCGAATTCGGGATGATCGACCCTGCTGAAATGTTTGAAAACATGATGAATAAATACAAATGGGGTAATGCAGCCGATCCTTCAGTTTATCTCGATGAGAATAATAAGCGGATGCTCAGTAATTTCAGGCGGTTATTCGGAAACCTCGGGAAAGCACTTCTGGCAGCCGGCGATACTGTAAAAGCTGTCGAGGCAGCACACAGAGGTCTTGAGATAGTACCGGCAGAAAAGCTCCCTTACGACTTTTTCGTACTTGGACTTGGTGAAGTTCTGATAAGGGCAGGAGAAGAAGAGGAAGGTAATAAAGTACTTAACGATGTGATGAATTATTCGAAAGATTACCTCGATTATGCAGTGAGTATGGATCCCGCTAAACAGTTCGGGATGGATTATCCTATAGGCATAAACATGCAGGCTCTCCTTGATGTAAACAATATAGCCATTAACCTGAAGATGGATGAGCTAGTTAAGACAGTTTCAGCGGATGT
>DOTV01000232.1:23316-42597 GCA_003520925.1 Bacteroidales bacterium
GAACTGTGTCTGACTTTTGACGATGGTCCCCATCCGGAAAGCACCCCAGGGATTCTCAGTATTCTTGAAGCTCATAAGGTAAAGGCAGCCTTTTTCTGCACCGGCCGGGATGCAGAGAAATTTCCGGAGCTGACCAGACTATTAATATCCAAAGGACATGTTATAGGCAATCATGGATATGAACACCTGAACGGCTGGAAGATAAAGAATCAGGATTATTTTGAGAATGCATCAAGAGCGGATGAGTATACATCTTCCATCCTGTTCCGCCCTCCCTATGGACGTATTCGCCGGTCTCAGTACAACGTAATGAAGAATAAGTACAGAATCATTTTCTGGGATCTTATGCCATATGATTTTGATGAGAAGTTGGGCGGGCAAAGGGCTTTTAACATGCTTAAGACAAAAATAAGGCCAGGATCAATAATAGTCCTTCATGATAAGGTTAACACGACATGCCTGTCGTTTCTTGATGCCTTCATAAATTATGCCCTGGAGAATGGCTATGCATTTGTAATAAATCCATTATCAAACAAGAAATAATGCCGCCCTTGTAATAAGCTGTTCAAAGCTCCTGTCAACCACTGCGCTTGACTCATTATTTACAACCGGGAAAGGATTTTCGTGGGTATAGTTATAATTAAAATCCCAGACCTCAACCGGTACAAGCTCCCTTCTGGTAACCGGTATCAAAGTATTTACTATACCGCTTGCCGGGATCACGGTGTCCTTTTTAAGGGCAACTGAAAAGATCTGATCCCTGAGTTTTGAAATCAGGGTTTCGCGGAAATGCCTGAATCGTGTCAGATCAATCATCGACCTGAATGCCATTCCGATCTGTGATGACCTTAGGAATTCTGAGAATGGACTTTTTCGGCATATTCCCTCTTCAAAATCGTTCAGGTAAAAGCTGTAGATCCTTTTATAAGCTATGTTGTCCATAATAAGTTTTGATGTTCCATGCATATTGCTGAAAACCGACCCTCCGCAGAACATGAAAAGCTTCGAATCGGAAAACAGATTGTCGGGATTTCCCATCATGATGATCTGTGAAAGAAATGCACCGATTGAATACGCGAATATGTTAACGCTGCTACCAGCCGGTATTATTTTGTGTTTTCCCGATCTGATCTGGTTCATCAGTTTCACAATATCGAAAGCTGTCTGGTACCCCGAGTTGAAAAAACGTATCGGCTCTTCTGTGAGCCTCCTGCTTAAAGCAATGTTAGCGAAAGTCGACATTGTGATTTCATTGTTGCCTATGCTGCGTTCTTTTACAAAATCCTGCATCAACCTCGGGTTTATCCATGAAGAAGGTGATCTGTTTATATGAAATGAGATCGGGAAAAGAACCACGTAGCTCCCGGTCAATTGTGACAGCCAGTATGCCCATACAAGATATTTAACCCAGCTCCTTTCGTTTAGTCCGTGGAGAAGCAATATTACTTTCCGGGTTGATTTATCCTCAGGTATAAAAACAGGATATGAGAATGACCTGTTTTCAGAAATTGAAGAATCATCCTTCTGAAGAAAAGCATCAGGGTTAATGTCTGAGCTGAAACTTTCACTAATAATAGTGACCGATGAACCCGGTATTTTTATTTCAGGAGCATTGGGGTCAAAGACCGATCTCAGCAGATTAAAATCCTTTGTATATTCCATAATTCTGCAAAGTAAACTTCATCAATTTATGCAGGCAAATAAATGATTCGGACAAAACCATAGAGGGATGAAAATTGATATCCGGGGACGAAATTTCTTATTAAGGGATGAATTTTTAATTATAGACGTACACAGGAAAAAGCTAACTTTGAATTTTTTAACTGAATCATCAATGATTGATTTTCGGGATCCGATTCCAGGCTATCTGTACAAGAAAAAGAATATTATCAGGTTAGTAATATTTACATCATTGTTTGCCCTTGTTTTCATCAATATCTATTCCCCGTTCGGCGCCGACAGATGGCTTGACCTTAACCAGCTTGAGTTTCTTACCTATTCCAGTCTGGTTATACTCACAGGTGTTCTGGTGGTGGTAATCAGCAGAATAATAATGTACTACTTTGGAAAGAAGCATATAATTACTTATTACTACTATTTTGTCTGGATATTTGCTGAAATCATGGCGATGGCGCTTTTTTATGCCCTTTTTCAGAAGTTTGCCCTGAAAGATACGCGTCTGTTCACCGACATTGTAAAACAGTCTGCCCGGAATACAGCCCTTGTCCTGCTGCTCCCTTATTCTATAATGTGGCTTTATTTTTCATGGCGCGATAAAAAGGAACAGATTGAAAGAATGGCTGGAATCCAGGCTTTATCAGGAAATGTAAGGGATATGATCCCTTTCTATGACGATAAATCGATTCTCAAATTTTCCGTAAAAAAGGAGAATCTTCTATATCTCGAATCTGATGAGAACTACGTGAACATATATTATCTGAACAAGGGCAAAGTTTCCAGGTACCTTCTCCGGGAAACTCTGAAAAAGATGGAGGAAAACTTTTCAGCAACAGAAATTATCCGCTGTCACCGGTCTTACATGGTAAACTTTGAAAAGGTAAAGGTAATACGAAAAGACAAAGATGGACTTAAGCTCGAGCTTGAGACGCCATCCACAATTGACATTCCTGTCTCCAAAACATATGTGGATAATGTAATGCAGACATTTTCGAGATTCAGCAGGCTGACCGATTCCCAGGCGCATGATTAACAAATAGTCTGATTTTATTAATCGGAATGAAATACTACTTTTGAATTGCCTTTAAATACTTTCAGATGAATATTCTCATTCTTGGATCCGGAGGAAGAGAACATGCACTTGCATGGAAACTTGCACAAAGCAAAAAAGCAGGCAGGATTTTTATTGCCCCGGGAAATGCCGGAACAGGCACAGCAGGGACTAACCTGAATATCGACCCGGAAGATTTTGCTTCGGTTAAGAAAGCAGTTGCTGATCACAGAATAGGAATGGTGGTTGTTGGTCCCGAAGCTCCCCTTGTTGGCGGTATACATGATTTTTTCCTTGAAGATGAGTTCCTCAGGAACATTCCTGTCATTGGCCCGGTAAGGTCGGCTGCCCGTCTTGAAGGAAGCAAGGATTTCGCAAAAGCATTTCTTACAAGGCATAACATCCCGACAGCAAAATACAAGACATTCGAGAAAACCAATTCATTTGAAGTAGAATCATTTCTGAGAACCCTTGAGCCGCCATATGTAATTAAAGCGGATGGTCTGGCAGCCGGAAAAGGAGTGGTAATTCTTGAGAAAATAGAGGATGCATTAGCTGAAACAGATGCAATCATAAATGGAAAGTTTGGAAATGCAGGGCTGAAAGTGGTTATTGAACAATTCCTCAAAGGCATTGAATTATCTGTTTTTATTATTACTGACGGAAAGTCATATAAGCTTCTTCCGGAAGCTAAGGATTACAAGAGGGTTGGAGAGGGAGATACCGGACTTAATACAGGCGGGATGGGAGCTGTTTCGCCGGTTCCCTTTGCAGGATATGATTTCATTCAAAAAGTGAAGGTTAGAATTATTGACCCGACAATTCAGGGCCTCAGGGATGAAGGGATCGATTACAAAGGTTTTATTTTCTTCGGCCTCATAAATGTGAAAGGCGATCCTTATGTTATTGAATATAATGCCAGGCTTGGTGATCCTGAATCAGAAGCTGTAATCCCAAGGATTAAATCGGATCTGTTCGACCTGATGGAAGGAGTGGCGAAAGGTGATCTTGAAAAGCGTGACCTGGTTATCGATGATCGTTATGTGACGACAGTCATGCTTGTTTCAGGAGGTTATCCGGGTCATTATGAAAAGGGATATGAGATATCCGGACTCGGAAATACTGAGCAATGCATTCTTTTTCATTCAGGTACAAAAAATGCCGGGAATAAGGTAGTCACTTCAGGCGGCCGGGTTATGGCAGTAAGCTCATGGGGAAATACAATGAATGAGGCTCTGGCAGGCTCGTACAGTAATGCAGCGTCTGTTTCATTCAGGGATATGTATTACAGGAAAGATATAGGATTTGATCTTTAAAAATTATGCTTCGGAGAAAATTCAGGGAAACAGGACCGGACGTTGTAATTCTGATCGGTATAACTCTTCTCTTAACATGGACCGGAGCAATATTGCATCCACATCTGCCTGCAGACATGGGTTATGATATAAAACCGATGCCTCTTTACGGGTTGCTTGTTTCGGTTACAAGCTTCAGTCCTCTTTTTAGTGTTATAGTTGCGTGCCTGCTGGTTCTATTGATTGCAATTCTTCTTGTGAATTTAAATACAAGTGCTTTCTTCATAAGTGAAAGAAATTTCTTTCCGGCCTTAATTTATATCCTGTTAAGCTGTTATTTCCCCAAGTTTCAGATCCTGAATCCGGCACTTCCGGCGGCTCCCTTCCTGATTCTAGGCTTAAGGAAAATTATCGAATCGTATAAGGTCCAGGGAACTGCTTTTTCGCTTTTTGATGCAGGTTTGCTGATAAGCACAGGGTGCCTCTTTTATGCCAGCCTGATCTGGTTCGGCCTGCTTCTCATAATCGGAATTGCAGTACTGAGGACTGGCAGTATAAAGGAGATCATTATATCGGTTCTCGGATTGGCTGCACCTCTTTTTATTGTCTATGGCTTTTTTTATGTTTCGGGGAAAGATATGGACTCAATGATGTCGGCTATAACTTATAATCTTTTTACAAAGGACGGGAAACTAACCCTCCAGGTATTGACTCTGGTTGTTCTGATAATTTCCGGAGTTACTGTCCTGATAAGTGTGACTCAGTTGCTGTTGGCAATAAACAGCAAGAAGATCAAATCCCGAAAGACTTTCATAATTCTCTTATGGGCAATCTTAATTGTTGGAGGTGCCGCTTTTTTATCTGATCCGGTTTCGGCAGAAATACACTGGTTCGCGGCTATCCCGGCCAGTTATTTTCTGACTCACTATTTTGTGTTTTCACGAAGGAAGCTGATTCCCGAAATAATGCTGGTTGCTCTTTTTATGCTTACGGCTGTGGTACAGGTAGCAAATCTGTTCCAATAGGCTATTGAATCATCGATACAATACTTACACCCGATCCGGCTTGTCCCTCAGTGAAATCGAAATAGATCTGGTATATCCCGCTTTTGTTGCAGATAAGATCAACGTAATTGAAAATGTTTCCTGTTTTCTTGTCAAAGGAGGATAGGACAACATTATTTGCATTATCCCAGATATTGAGAATAAGTTTACCCATTGAGTTTTCATCAGTACACATGGTGAACCTGTACCTTGTATTTTTCCAGAGTGACATATTTGTCTTATACCTCAAAGCATCAGTGACAGTGGTCTGTCCGAGCTGGATCCTGAAATCTTTAAGATATTTTGCTGTCGGTCCAGTGCTCTGCAAACATATTCTCAGAAGCGAATCATTCTGAGTTTGTCCATTTAATAATACATATCCCGACAATAGAAGTAATACCAATAAATATTTTTTCATACTAATTCGCAATCAGTTTATTCCTCACATAGTCAGTCATATCAATTATTTCCGCAAGCTGTTGGTCTGTCATATCTACATTGCTGGAATCATTCTGGGTAATAACAAGAACTCCATCTTTCTCCCTCGCTGAAGGATCACCTTTTGAATAGGAAATTTTAACATTTTCATATTTCGATGCTATATCCCTGAGATAGTTGCATACAATCGAAAATTCCTCGTCATTAACACAATACGGATTAATGATCCTTATCAGATCTTCAAGAAAATATTTTTGTTCCCCGATCCTTTCCCTTAATAAATTTCCAGGGTATTGCTTCATAACCTGTGTCGCAAAGTATTGAGCCTCAATCCATACTCCGACTATCATAATGGATGATAGCTGGCTCCTGTTATTTTTTCTCAGGTATTCATCCATTCGGGAATAAGAATCAACCGAAAGGAACAAAAGTGAATCGAGATTTGATTTATTAAGAGAGATCCTTTTAATTGTCTCAAAATCAAAAAACTGTCCTACATTTAATCCGTCAGCTATCTTTTTTACTGATGAAAGAAGTTCAACGGAAGTTCCGGTTTTCTGATACATGTTCAGGTAACCAAGGTCAGCACCCAGGATCCCAAGGTAAAGAGCCTTCTGGAATGAAGTTGTCTTTTCATTCGCATTAAGAGATTTAGCGAGATATGCGGGTGAAAATGGCACCCCTGTAACCTGAAAAAGATTGGCAATCTCAAGAGGTGAAGAAAAATTCCTGTAGATTTCTTCCATGGCATCGGCACCAGGATTGACCGATGCAGACAGAGAGTCCACATCGGCTAAAACAAATCCTTCAGATTTACCTGGACTATTCCTGCATGACAAAACTGCAAGGGAAACCGCCAGCACTGAAATTATCATTCTTCCTTTCATTCAAGATCAGATAATGGTTAATACAAAAATAAAAAAAAACTTCTATGGAGAACATAGTTACTCTATTTTCGGGATTTGTAGCTCAATACGAATTTTACCAATCCCGCAATCAGATCATAATATAGTATAAAGTATAAAATTATTATTCCAGTGAAGATTATCGATATATTAAAAACAAATGTATCAACCCTTGCTCCAAAAATATTTTTAGACGGAGCAAAGAAGTGAGTTCTGAATCCTAAAAATCCCTTGTTATCAGGATCCAGATAAACAGGGTGTGTGTTTTGCACAAAGGAATTTTTATATCGGAGGATTTTATCCGGTTCGTAATACTTTGTTACAATCTCTTCGAGCTTGTAATTATAGTATCTCTTTTCAAGTCTTCTTAATTTTTCCTCGTTAAGATCATAAAAATGATCTTTGAGATCTGACGCAGAATTTGATATTTTAGTAAAATAGGCTTCTGCACGTGCAATGTACGATAACAGGGAATCGGCTATGACCGGTGTAAATTTATCCGGTTCCAGGGATTCGCGGTATCTGAAAGCCGGGAAATTATATAAAACAGAAATCCTTTCAGTTTCGTTCTTAATAAGTTTTAAATCGTTCAGAGTCTCATTACGGTCAGCTTGCGGATTTTTATATGCCTGATCGACACCCTGAATTACCTTTATCAGTTCCGGAAACCTGTAAACATTGTTGAAATCGGCCTGACTGATTTTTTTCTGGATAGAATAAAATGTTTCCTTATTTGCATTATATTCAAGAGTGCTGTATTTGTTGTCCTTGAACTGGCTCACCATCAATGCTTCGTAAGTCCATCTCGTAGGCATTATCTCGGCAATCAGCGGGACTTTATCGACTCTGGATATATTCCTGTTTAGCTTGTCAAATGGAAACATAGCTCCACTCAGGACCATCATTGGAATTATCAGAAGCGGGATGACAATATAGATAGTAATTACCGAATTGAATGATGAAGAAATTATTAACCCGAACATGTTGGCACAGAAGGCTGTTGTGAAGAGACTCATCCAGTAATTAAAATAAAGGCTTTTAATTTCCAGTATAGGATTGGCAACTACAACAAAAAGAAAAGACTGAAGCGCGGAAATTGCAACCAGCAAAGTTATCTTTGCCAGAAGAAAACTGCTTCTGCTCAGGTTTAGGAATTGTTCCCTTTTCAGAATTTTCCTGTCATGAAAGATCTCTTCTGCACTTATAGTTAGCCCAAGGAACAACGAGACAATTATGCTCATGAAAATATAGGTAGTAATATTCTCATTTTCAGCGAAGTAATAGACATCTGAATTGGGATCAGGGATATACCTTATAATAAATGAAAGGATAAAAGCCAGAACAGGTGCTTCAAGCAAGGTAAGAAGAATATACTCGGTATTTGATTTTTTGCTATTTAAATCTCGTGAAAGATAAAGCATGAACTGTTTTAATCGTCCTGGTTTATCCAGATTCCTGCCGGGAGCTTTTGTCACCTCTTTAACAGGTTCATCTGAGTTCAGGATTTTAAACCTGTCGGCCCATTGTTTTGGTTTGACTTTGCGTTTTTCGGTATAATTCCCGAATTCATCCACTACCTGTGCCTCAAGGATCTTGAAAATGTTCTCAGGGTTCATATTTCCGCAGGCCGGACATTCCCCCTGGCTGGCATTTATCTGGGCATTAATTGTTTTGAAATGAATAACAGAATCGACAGGATTTCCGAAATAAACCATATAACCACCCTGATCGAGGATCACCACCTTGTCGAACATTCGGAAAATCTCGGAAGAGGGCTGGTGAATAACTGTGAATACCAGCTTTCCTTTCAGGGTGAGATCACGCAGAAGGTCCATTATAATTTCTGAATCTCTTGATGAAAGTCCGGAGGTTGGCTCATCTACAAACAGGACCGAAGGTTCTCTGATAAGCTCCAGCGCGATATTCAGACTTTTTTTTTGTCCCCCGCTGATGATCTTGTTAAATGGACTTCCGACTTTCAGGTCTTTTTTATCGAATAAGCCAAGAGATGTAAGCAGTGTTCCTACAATCTGGGTTACCTCTTCTTTTGACTTGTTACCGAAACACTGGCAGGCTGCATAGTAGAGATTTTCAAATACTGTCAGCTCTTCAATGAGAAGATCGTCCTGTGGAACGAAACCCATCACTCCCTCAAGTTCTTTCTTGTCCCTGACAATATCAAGCCCGTTTAAGCTGACACTTCCTGCTGATGGTTCAATTATTCCGCTCATAAGATTCAGGAGCGTGGTTTTACCTGAACCGCTTGCCCCCAGTATCCCGATCAGGTTACCCTGTTCCGCTGAAAAGTCTACATTCACCAGAGTCCTTTGCTTTTTATTTGGACGGTAGCTTACCTTTTTTACATAAAATGAAAGCTTCTGAGTCTGAACTTCCGACAGGAATTTTGAATTTATATCACTGTAGTAGAAAGCATGTCTGTTCTGAGCTCTTAATGAACTACCCTTCGGAAATGAATAGATAATGTCGGAAACTATTGGTATCCCGTTCAGATATAACTGATCCTTCGCAGAATATCTGATAAAATACAGATCGACACTGGCGATCCTCAGGATCGATATCGTTGTGTCGGAATAACCTTCGTGCAGCTTGTTGCAAATCTCACAGAGTGTTGTTCCTGGCCTGAGAACCAGTATAGCCGGATTTTGAAGTTTCTCGGGTTCGGTGTTTCTGACAAATTGCTCTACTGCAATAAACTCATCGGGTAATATCCTGAAAACTTCAGAAACAATGGAAGTAATATTCAGCCTTTGAGGAGTGAACTTCTTGCTTAAATTGATAAGTTCATACAGACGGATCAGAACAACTATTTTTTGCCCCTTGTTAAGTGTCTTATTGATCTGTTTGCAGATATTTAAAATCTTTACAGAGTCTCTGAGTGAAGGGGTGCTGTTTTCAGGGATCTCATCCACCTGTTTGACCGAACCTGTGAGATCGTCGAAAAAAAGAACATATTTGATAAGTAAGTTTGAACCCAGCTGCTTTTCAAGGAAATTTATAACGTAATCACGTTCTTTTTGAATGATTCCTCCATCCTGCTTGACGACAAGGGCAAACAGCTCCATTAAAGCTTTTAGGATCTCTTCACTCATTTTTCAGCTGTGAATAAACCAATGTTTTGAAAAGCCCGGCAATAAGAAGTTAAATCTTTTTTGTACGGGGCTTTACAAAATTTCTCTGGATCCATCCAGGTACTATTGATGCACCGATGATCAGGTATGGATAATAACTTATAATCCTCCAGATTATTGCGATGGCGAGCGCCAGGCTTCCGACATATAAAGCATCAGCAGGTATGGCATCGGATATATATCTTCCAAGTATCAGTTCAGCAAAACCGCTTCCACCCGGAGTGGGGCTTATTATCATCATGATCCAGGTAACGAGCTGCCGGGCGAATATCAGAAAATGATCATGTATTGCAAAAAAGGCGACCAGGATCGCATTTACAACCCAGTATCTTGAGGTCCATGACAGAAATGTCGCAGTAAACGCCCTGACCCAGAAAACAAAGGGCTTCCTTTTCAGTTCGTATGAGCTCTCAACGATATCATCCCCGGCCTTGACAGCCGATTCTTTCCACCGTTTTAAGAAGGGAAGACGGAAAAACCAGAGGATTGTCTTTTTGATCTTTTCCGGATCGATGAATAGCCCGTAACCAACAAAGAGCACCCATGCAAGAATTATTAGATATCCGGCTACTGCAACAAAGAAAAGGTTATTCAATAAAGCAATGCCCGTTCCATGAAGAGAGGTCGTAAAAAGGATATCACCCCCGACGATCATCAAAATCAACGGGAACATAATTACAAAATACAGTTCATCCAGAAATGATGTGGCAAGCACTATTGATGTACTTCTTCCCACTGAGATGCCTTCCTTATGGATGAACACGACTGCCACTGCAGTCCCCCCGACAGTCGACGGTGTTATTGCCGAGGTGAATTCCCAAAGCATAATTACTCTGAATGCCTGACGCCAGTTAAGATCGTTTTCTGAAAGAATCCTTATCCGGATCATATATCCCAGATCACGTCCTATCATACAAAGCCAGGCAACCAGAAGCCAGAATAGCGACCTCCATGTGAAATTCAGCAGACTCAGCGCATCGGTATTTATTTCTTTCAGGATAAACCAACCAACAACAGCCAGCCCTATCAGGATCGGAATAACAATTCTCCCCGGCTTTAACCTGCTGACTAGTTTATAGTGGTTATCTGTCGACATTCAACAATTAATTTTCGTGTCCAAAGATCATACAATTTTGTATAAATTCAATACATTTAACTGCCGGTTCCCGAAAACGTGTAAGATTAATTAGTTATATAAAGCTAAATACCATGAATAAAGCAAAATACACTATCCGTACAATGACTGCTCTCTTTTTACTCCTCCTCAGTTACAGCATTGCAGGTCAGCCTGCGGGAAGATCAGTTCAGAATTTTAATTCCGGATGGAAATTCTTCAAGGGTGAAGTCTCAGAAGGTCAGAAGCGAGATATTGATGATTCGAACTGGCGAGAGCTTGATCTGCCACACGACTGGAGCATCGAAGGTCCCTTCGGAAAAAGCAATTACAGCTGCACTGCTTATCTCCCTGGCGGAATTGGCTGGTATAGGAAGACATTTGCAGTTCCGGAGAATGAATCAGGAAGAAAGGTTTATATATATTTTGAAGGAATATACAACAACAGTGAAGTATGGATTAACGGGAGCTCCCTCGGGAAGCGCCCCAACGGCTATATTTCGTTCCAGTATGATATGACACCATTTATAAATTTCGGCGGAGAAAACCTTATTGCCGTCAAGGTGGATCATTCATTATATGGTGATTCGAGATGGTACACAGGTTCAGGAATCTACAGGAATGTCTCCCTGGTAACGGAGGAGCCAGTTCACATAAAGCAATGGGGGGTATATACCCGGACATCAGGTGTGACCGCTTCAAAAGCAACTCTTTCTGCAGATATCTCAGTTGTTAATGAAACAAATCACAACGTGAATCTGAAGGTGATAAGCACACTTAAAAATGGCAATGAAACAGTTGCTAAGGCTACAGGTAAGGTCACTCTGGGGTCAAAGGAAGAAAAGGTGATTAATCAGATATTCGATGTAATCAATCCAAAGCTCTGGAGTGTTGATGACCCTTCACTGTATTCTCTGTATACTGAGCTGAGGGGAAGAGAATTACTGGATAATACAGTTACAACGATCGGGTTCCGTGATATTAAATTTGATCCTGACAAAGGATTCTTCCTTAATGGCCGTAACCTGAAGCTAAAAGGTATATGCATGCATCATGATGCGGGTACGCTGGGCTCGGCAGTTCCGAAGGAAGAGCTTGGCCGGCGTCTCGATATTCTTAAGGAGATGGGATGCAACGCCATCAGGACCAGCCATAATCCGTTCTCTCCTGAATTTCTGGATCTCTGTGATTCTAAAGGATTCATGGTTATCGGTGAGGCTTTTGATGAATGGGAGCTTCCAAAGAAAAAGTGGCTTGCTGGCTGGAACGCAGGCACTCCGGGGAAAGAAGGCTATGCCGTCAATTTTAAGGAATGGGCGAAACGCGATCTCCGCGATTTCATTCTGAGGGACCGTAATCATCCTTCGGTAATCATGTGGAGTATTGGCAATGAGGTCGATTATCCGAACGATCCGTACACCCACCCGGTACTCAATACGGAAGCAAATCCCCAGACGTGGGCAAAATTCAGTGAATCTCTGCCACATGCCGACAGGCTCGGGGAAATTGCCAGGGAGCTTTCTTCGCTTGTAAGGAGTCTCGACAAAACCCGGCCTGTTACTGCAGGTCTGGCATCGGCTCTTATGTCGAATGAAACCGGGTATTCCAATGCCCTAGACGTTGCGGGATATAACTACCAGGAATCAAGATATGCCGGGGATCATATTAAATACCCGAAAAGGCCGCTTTACGGCAGTGAGAACGGAATGACTCTTGAAATGTGGAATTATGTCACCGGCAACGATTATGTTATGGGGCAGTTCCTGTGGACAGGCTTTGAATACCTTGGAGAAGCAGGACGGTATCCGGTACGTTCAAGTACGGCCGGAATTATTGACCTGGCAGGGAATAAAAAACCTGAATTTTTCTTCCGTCAGAGCATCTGGAGTGAAAAACCGATGGTTTTTATCGGGACTGCCGACAAAAATGCCAAAAGCGGCCCCGACAATCTCTGGTCACATAAGAGAGTGGAGCCTGTCTGGAACTGGCCCGAAGGGAAAATGGTAATCGTAAACGCCTTCTCTAATTGCGAGGAAGTTGAACTATTCCTGAACAATCGTTCTCTCGGAAATAAAAAGATGTCTGATTTTGTAAACCGTACAATATCATGGGATGTTCCTTTCGAAAAAGGAACCCTGAAAGCCATTGCAAAAAACAATGGGAAGTCTGTAGCGGAGTATGAGCTGAAAACTACCGGATCACCGGTCAAAATTGTCGCATCAATCAACGAGAGATCAATGAAAGCCGACAGAAATGATCTTTCTCATATTTTTGTGACACTTTGCGATGAAAATGGAAATACTGTATATACAGCAGGGAATGAAATCACTTGTGAGATTGAAGGACCGGTCCGTCTGCTTGGCATGGAGGATTCAAATCCTGCGAACACTGAAGATTACAAGGATAAAAAACAGCATGCATATCATGGGAAATTGCTGATTTACCTTCAGGCAACCGATAAACCCGGAACTGCCATCATAAAATTGACATCTGAAAATCTGAAAGAAGCAATTGTAGAAATTGTTGTAATGGAATAGATACTGTCTTAAAAGTTCTTCCATTTGGTTTACCCCTGAATCCCCGCCAGCTGGCGGGGACTTGTTGGTTTCCACTACTTTTAAAAGCCCCCCGTGGGGGGGGTGGGGGTAAAACTTGACTTTTGAGAAAGCCTTTACACACTATGCAATGATTATTCCTGACCGTTCAATACCCCGTTTTCACCATTCGGCAACCAGATTATCCTGTTCTGCACAATTTATTTTTATCCGCCATTTATATGGTTTTCCTTTGAAATAGATTAATCGATAAACCAAAAAAGTGATATACCACAAAATATGTCACAAGATTCAGTAGAGACAGGTATTTGTAAGAAATCGTAAATTTGATAATATGAAAAAAATAACGCTTGAGAGATTCGTCGATCAAAGAAGACCTTTATCGCATATTCTTTATATCCTGATAGTATTGGTAGGGATATCTTTAATTTTTTTTAAGAACCGGACTGAGATGAGATTCTCAGAGGCAGCGGCCTCATTCTTTTTCGGATTGATCCAGCTGGAAGTATTCATTTTTATTGCACGGATTATTTTCAAAAAGCCAGACATTAATATTACCGGTCTTCAACTTACAAAAGTGGTTCTTTTACGTTTTGTAATCTTTATCTCGATATGCTTTCTGGCAGCTTTGATAATTATTTTATTTTTTCAACTGACCACCGGCTGGATTAAAGGTGCAGGGACATCAGCTGTCATAAAGAACTTCTTCGGGTCTGAGTTCAACGGATGGTTTAGATCAACAGTTGGGGGATTGACATTCGGTGCAGTTGTCTTCATTGTTGTCCAGTGGCAGGATGCACTTAAAAGGGAGCAGAAATTGAGGGAAGAGAATCTTATATTCCAGAACGAAACTCTTAAAAGTCAGATAAATCCTCATTTCCTTTTCAACAGTCTGAATACTGTCTCCTCATTGATTCAGTCAGACCCTGAAAAAGCCGAAAAGTTCATAAATAATCTGTCTTCAGTCTACCGTTATATACTTGAAAACAGCCAAAAAGATAAGGTTACTGTCCAGTCAGAACTGGAATTACTGGACAGGTATTTTGAGCTTCATCGTGTGAGGGATGAAGAAAAAATATCATTAACCATTGATTATTCCAATGCAGATAATTATCAGATCCTGCCCGTCTCACTGCAAATACTTCTCGAGAATGCAATAAAGCATAATTCATCCACAAGAGAAAACCCTTTAAGAATTTCGATCAGCTTTGAGGATCAGTATGTTGTCATGATAAACAATCTGCAGAAAAAAGCTACTCAGATTAAATCGACAGGAACAGGTCTGAAAAACCTGTCGGAAAGGGTAAAGTTAATTACCGGAAAAACCCTTATAATTGAAGAGAATAATAATTTCTTTATTGCAAAAATACCTTTGCTGAAATGAATGTCCTTGTAGTTGAGAATGAGCATCCGGCAGCGGATAAAATAGTCAGACTTTTAAAGAAGCTCGACAAATCGATTAAAGTCATTGATGTTATCGAGACCGTTGAGGATGCTATAAACAGGCTTCAGGAGAATCCTCAGCCCGATCTTATACTTATGGATATACAACTCGATGACGGACTCTGCTTTGAGATATTCGATACTGTTAATGTAGATATACCGGTTATTTTTACGACTGCTTATGATGAATACACTCTGAAAGCTTTCAAGGTTAACAGCATAGATTATCTTCTGAAGCCGGTTGATGAAGAATCGCTCCGGCTGGCTCTTGTAAAATTTAAAAGACTGAATGCTGACAAGGATCCCTTCAGAAGAGATTTCAGGCAACTGATCCATGAATTCAGGAATCAGTACAAATCAAGGTTCCTCATAAGGATAGGAGATAAGTTCAGATCAGTTCAGGCAGGCGAAATATGTCATTTCCATATTGCCGAACGGAATGTTTTTCTTACCGATTACAACGGAAGGGATTATGGCATTAATAATTCCCTTGACCAATTGCAGGAGATGCTTGATCCCCGTAAATTTTTCAGGATTAACCGGGAATGTATTGTCAATATAGATTCAATTTCCCTGATGTATAGTTATTCATCGAGCAGGCTTCAACTAACCCTGAAGGGCCAGGAACAAAACGAACTTTTTGTCGTAAGCCGCGATAAGGTTTCTGAATTTAAAAAATGGATCGACAGGTAATCTTGCGAAAATATTAGTAAATTTCTTTGGAGTGAATTTCGTAACGGATATCTTCGGAAAAGAATTGACTGAAAAGAAAGCAATAACTCTGATGAAAAACCTTGTTCAATTACAATTGATTGGATTTTTCCTTTTAATAACAGTTAACGGAGTTTTTGCCCAGACGGAAAACAAAGCCGGGAAATTAATTGAAGCGCTAAAATCCGGTGACATGAAAAATGCTCTTGAACTGGCGCAGAGTATTGATTCGGTAAATTATACCGACCCGGCCGGGACAAGCCTCCTTATTATGGCCTCCCGTTTCGGCCATCCTGATGTCGTCATTTTGCTGCTGGCAAAGGGAGCAAGACCCGACATGAAAGCTGCCGACGGATCCACAGCCCTTATCTGGGCTTCTGTAAGAGGGAGTGCATACATTGTAAAGTTATTACTTGATAACGGTGCAAATCCTGACATTCAGGATCATGATGGTTCGACAGCTCTTATGTGGGCATCATTAAGCGGAAATATATTTAGTGTAAATCTGTTAATGGATAAAGGTGCAAATTCATCATTATTACGTTCTGACGGCGCGACGGCACTTTTAATTGCAGTTGAGGAAAGTCTCGATGAAATCCTGAAGACACTGCTTGACAGAGGAGCAAATCCGGATCAGCCGGGTGGCAACGGACTAACTCCATTGATGCGGTCATCTCAGCTGGGACGAAAAGAAATTGTAAGAATTCTTCTTGAAAAAGGTGCAAACCCCGATTTTCAGGGTAAAAATGGATATACCGCTCTTATGGTAGCTTCAATGAACGGCCAGACGGATATTGTTACAGAGCTATTGAATAAAAATGCAAACAGGGATCTGAAGAATGATGCCGGAAAAACGGCACTGGATATGGCAGCAAATACCGATATTAAGAGCTTACTTGCAAATCTTGAAAAACCACAATAAATTCGCCCGAAAGCATATTCAACAAAAATCCGATGCCCATGGCACCGGTTAATCAGTAAGTTTTATTCTGACTCAGACTTTTTCTCAACAATAATAGTGCAATCGGTAACCAGTGCTGTGATTGCACCGACAGCCGCAAATACCGGGGCCAGAACAACTCCAAGTGCTCCAATTGTAAGAGGAAATTCTACTATGGTTTCTTCTTTTTCATTTTTGATGATAATCTTTCTGGCATTTCCCTCCTTAATAATCTCCTTGACCTTCGATAACAACTCATCGGCTGTTACTTTGAAAGACTCGTGGTTTGGATTTTCCTTTTCTGTCATATTGGTATGGTTTTTATATTTTTGCGTGAGGCGAATAATAGCCCGATGTCGCAGATATAGCAAATTTATGAAAAAATCATGACCGGTTTCCGGTTATTCGTTAACAATATTTTCAGGAAATAATATTTGATTTGTTTCTTTACCTTTCTTAACTTTATCACTAAATCAAAGAGCCTGACAGGTTACTGAATCCTTAATTGTCAGATTTATGGCACCAAGAATTTTTAACGAATACTCAAGGAGAAATACTGTAGGTTTCTGGATCACAACTAGTATCGGAATAGTGTTGCTGATCTGCCTTTTATTTCTGCTTGTAAACTATATGATTGTTACCTTTTAAGTCAGTTCTTGAAGGTCATTTGATTTTTACGAATTTCAATTCTGAAGTTTTTTCTCCGGATAAATTATAATTGATCCAGGTCCTCTCTTTAGGACTTATATAAACCATTTCATATCTGGTCCAGACTGCTGCAGGATTAAAATTAACAACCAGATCCACTTTGAACTTTTTTTCGTCATTAAATTCCGCAATCCATGTCATATAGTCTCCGCTGGGCCATAGCACATAACCTTTTAGTTTGCCATCAAGTGAATCAAATCCCACATTATTTACATAATAGGGCGTTTTCCGGCCGTCTGTAATACGATAAACTGTTACTATAAAACCGTCCCCGTATGGCTGGCATTCCCAGACTTCTACTGTATCGTTCCCGACAGCTGCCTGCCAGGTACCGATGAACCTCTTCATTATCTCAAGCTGTTTTAATTCGGCTATATTAGTCTGTGCCGTGAGCCAGGTTGAACAAACCAGAAATAAAACGGCTGTTACAGAAGCTTTGTATAGCTTTTTTATTGCTTTTGAACCGGCAGAATTAATAACCATAAGCTTAATTATTCAACAAAGTTACTCGAACAAATGATCAAAATCAATTTTATTTTAAGACCTGATCAGGCTCATCAGTTGAATTGCAATCCTCAATTGAAATTTATAACTTTAATAAATTATTACCAGAAAACATATGAAGCATTCAAACAGGTCATTGCCGGCGCGAATAGTCCTTGGTCTTTTCATGGTTACCGGTTTCTGTTCCTATTCCCAGGTCCCCGCACTCGAATTTGGAAAAGCGGTGATTATAAAAGATATAACCCTCCCGGTTCATGGGAAAAATATTCAATTAAAATGGATAAATGTAAACACGGCGGGCGACACCTGGACAAAACAAAAGGGGATACTCATTTGCTCAGGTAAACCTATAGGTGTTATGCGTTCTGAAAAACAATATGAAAACTTCATTCTGCATATCGAGTGGATGCACATGGAACCCGGAGGTAACTCCGGGGTATTTGTCTGGTCTGAAGCCAATCCTGCCGAAGAATCGCGTCTGCCCGACGGAGTTGAGGTACAGATGCTCGAGCTCGACTGGATTAATCTAAATACAAGGGACGGGGTTGTTCCACCGGTTGCATATGTTCACGGCGAGCTATTTGGGGTTGGCGGAGTGAAGACCATACCGGATAATCCGAGGGGAACAAGGAGCAAGTCGGTCGAAAACAGGTGCCTTGGACGAGGAAACTGGAATATCTATGATGTTGTTTGCATTGATGGTGTCATTAAACTCTCTGTAAACGGCAAATTTGTAAACGGGATAAGTCAATCGACGCAGAGAAAGGGATATATCTGTCTCGAATCAGAAGGTGGAGAAATTCATTTCCGCAATATTAAAATAATTGAGCTGCCTGCAGGAAATACATCTGATTATCAGAATTTTTAATAATTTTATCTGGCAGGATTTTTGCGGGAATTTTCCTGCCCCTAACCTTTGTATCATGAAAAAGATATTATTCGTTTGTTCCTTTTCTCTCCTGCTATTTTCCTGTGAAAAATATAATCAGCCAGGTATTGAAGATAATGATATCCCATTGATAAGTAAGGTACTGATTGGAGGAGAGATTTATACAGAATATGTATACAATAATGTAAATCTGCTTATCGAGGAAAAGAGTAAATTCCGTTACGCCAGGCACTTCTACAATGGCTTGAACCAATTGATTAAGTCTGATTTTTACTGGGACCTTTCCATGGCAAGCAGCGACAGCCGGGTTATTGAAGCAGCATTGAACCGAAAAGAATGGGTTAATCCGGAAAATACCCCCAAAAGCATCTGGCACAAATATGAATATGGCAATAACGATCAGTTATTCCGGAAATCATTTATCCGCGCTTCAGAGAATAATAGCGATTACCTCGAGTTTCAATATGAAAATGACAAAATAGTCAGGACGACAGGATATTACAATAATATAATCTCCGGGTACACAGTTTATCAATATTATGAAGACGGAAATGTAAGCAAACAAACGAAATATACTGTCTCATCGTCAGGGGTTGCAGAGTTAACTACCACCACAGAGTATGAATACGATAATATGAAGAACCCGTATCAGTCATTCAGACGATTTATGACTCCAGGTATATATACCAATCCGAACAATATAGTAAAGGAAACATATACCCTTAATTTTGATGTTGCCCCATCGATCGATAAAGTGCAAATAACCGAATACTCATATACGTATAATGCAGATGGTTATCCTGTAAAAGTTAATGGTGAAAAGGAGTATGTGTATAAATTGAATTAATAAAAATTCATA
>DOTV01000232.1:42857-48600 GCA_003520925.1 Bacteroidales bacterium
CACCTTTTAAGAGCATTCACAAGTCAATTCTCTTATTTCTTCTATTACATTTGCAGCTTCGTTGTCATGAACAAAAACAGTAAGATATGGCATTGGATGGCTGTTGCACTTCTATCACTGATTTGGGGTACCAGTTATATTTTAATGAAAAAAGGGCTACGCTCTTTCTCAGCATATCAGCTGGCTTCAATCAGAATACTGATATCCTTTTTATGCCTGTTACCGTTCGCGCTGCGAACGCTTTCAAAATTAAATAAGAAGAATTTGCTTTCTATTCTTTTAATCGGATTCTTTGGAAGCGGATTTCCTGCGTTCCTTTATCCCCTTGCCGAAACAAAGATTGATAGTTCACTTACAGGAATGCTTAACTCTTTGTCCTCTGTATTCACTCTGTTAATAGGCATTCTGTTTTACAGCAGAAAAGCTATCAGGTCGCAGATAGCAGGGGTGTTTCTGGGGTTTGCAGGAGCAGCAGGACTGTTATACAGCGGTTCACTGACTTTCAATTATTTTGGCCTCTTTGTGGTTCTTGCAACAATTATGAACGGATTAAGCAATAATGAGGTAAGCAAGGTGGAAGGATTGAACGGGCTGGAGATTACATCACTGTCTTTTTTAGTTGTGAGCCCTTTCGCACTGGCTCTTCTTCTGAGTACAGATATAAATGCAATATTTCTCACTCCCCACTGGCTTCTGAACTTCGGCTACATAGCAATCCTTTCAGTTGTCGGAAGCGCCTTTGCCAATGTAATTTACTATTTTCTTGTAAGAGATACTTCCCCGGTAGTTGCATCGGTAGTGGCATATTTCATACCAGTTGTAGCAACACTTTGGGGACTTTCAGATGATGAACACCTGGCACCCGGAATTTTTGTGTCTGTATTGCTTATCCTTGCAGGCGTTTATCTGATAAACAGACCAGGTGCCCTGCGAAAAATCAGACAGATGTTGAAATAGTCCGGAGAAATACATTCCTGCAACATTTACCTAATGGATTTCGGGTCTCGCAATGACCTGACATGCTCTTCTTTGTATATTTCTGTACATCCTTAATGGTTTTGCATCCATTTCTTACAGCATCCTTAACCTCTCCTTTTGTCAGTCCTGAACAGTAACAAACAGGGACGTTGTCTGACGCGTCCTTGAAAAACAATGGTCTTCTCAGATCCGATGTCCTGAAGAATTCTTTCCCTGAAAAATATGAACATTCACAATCAGGATTTGTGCAAATGTTCCATTTCGTCCCGGAATCTTTCTTTTTCCGTTTGAACTTCACAATATTGTACTTTACTGCATCTGCATTAACCCTTAATCCGGGCTGACCACATTGAGGACAGATTTGAATAAGTTTCATAAAAGGTCTGATTTATGGTTACAAAGATGGACAAAGCTATTCAAGAAAATTGATCTTAACCTGATTACAACCTAAAAAAAGAACCCGCCTTTGTCCGGATTAACCTGAACCAAGACGGGTAATTGTGGAGATTAGGAGAATCGAACTCCTGACCTTTTGACTGCCAGTCAAACGCTCTAGCCAACTGAGCTAAACCCCCTTAAAGACCAGCAAATTTAAGAAAAAAATGATAATTATAAAACATTATCCAAATACTGATGTTTAGCCTGGGTTACTTGTTACTGGTTGCTGGTTGCTTGTTTAACCAGTAACAAGGACCCTGCAACCAGCAACATGTATTAATTATTACTTTGCCGGGAAGCTGGTAATTACTATTTTTGCGGTTGATTTGATGACAAAGTGAAGTTTAAAACAAAAAATACTGAACTTACACCCGGAGCTGATAACAATTACGCCAGCATTTCCGATTTCGATGATCTCGTTTTTGAACATAAGAACAGGGATTATGGTGCTTACCAGTTGCGAAAGAGATATAACCGTGCCGTTATAACCGGAACGATAATCGCTTCATTATTAGCCGTTGTAGTTATTTTAATACCGTTTCTTGCACGACCGTCATCCGAAAGAATTATATCGGGGGGGGGTGGTTATATTCAGGTGAGGATGGATAAACTTCAGCCGCCCCCCGAGGAAATCTACGTTCCACCTGCACCCCCTCCGCCGCCAGCTTCAAAAATGCCGGTACCCGTCGAATATGTGGCGCCTGTAATAGTCGATTCAATCGTTCCTGCCGATCAGACTCAGATAATAACCGACGCGGCCCTCGCATCTTCTGACAGTGATATTATTGATGTGACAGCCGGATCGGGGTTTGGAGATGATCTTCTGTCGGGGGGCGACGGATCAGGAAACGAAGAACCCCTGTTTATTGTTGAGGTGATGCCTACATTCAAGGGAGGTGATCTTAATAAATTCCGCGACTGGGTCGGACAGCGGACAAGATACCCCGAGGAGGCAATTACAAATAAAATAAGGGGAACAGTGTTTCTTACATTTATTGTTGAAAAAGACGGATCGGTGAGCAATGTTACTGTAATCAAGGGAGTTCATCCGATGCTCGATGATGAAGCAGTAAGGGCTATTTCAGAATCTCCAAAATGGTCTCCGGGGCTACAGAGAGGTCAGCCGGTAAGGGTCCGGTTCCAGATACCGCTAAGTTTTACCTATTGAGACATAATAATAAACAGATTAGAGAGTTATAAATAACAGTAAATTTTTTTGTATTACTGCAATTAACCTCGAAAAATCAACCTATGAAAAAGATTGTTTCTCTTTCAATCGTTCTGATATTAATACTTTCAGGATGCGGCTCATCCAAAAAACAACTTGAAAAAGGCAACTATGAAGCTGCTCTTGACAAAGCAGTCAGACAACTTCGTAAAGACTCAAGGGATACAAAACAGATTTCAATCCTCGACAAATCATTCACGACTCTTAACGAACAGGATAATGAGAGGATCCGATACCTTAAAATGGAAGAGAAACCTGCCAACTGGGATGAGATCTATCAGATCAACAAAAGAATGAACGACAGGCAGGCATATGTAAGGACTGTCACGCCGCTTGAACTTAACGGGAAAACCATTGAATATCCTTACGTTGATTATATGCCCGAGATGGTTGCGGCAAAACGTAAATCAGCCGATTTCTATTATGCACATGGCAATGAGCTGATGAAAAGCAAGCTGAAGGAATCATACCGCCAGGCCTTCTATGAATTCGTAAGAGCAAAGGAATATGTCGGCAATTATGAAGGTATTGATACCAAAATCGATGATGCAAAATATCTTGGCATGAGCAGGGTCCTGATTTCACTCCAGAACAAATCAATAATACAATTCGGTCAGGAGTTCGAGGAAGATCTTCTTTCCCTCGATCTGCCGAGGCTTAACAGCGAATGGGTTGAATACCATACAAGAGACCTCGATCAGAACACCAAATATGATTATTATGTCAATGTAAATATCAGGAATATAATGGTGTCTCCCGATCAGACGATGCAGAAAGATACTGTTGTGAAGAAAGAGGTTGAGGATGGATTTTCTTATCAGCTCGATAAAAAAGGGAATGTTATGAAAGATTCTCTGGGCAACGACATCAAAACAAAGAAATATAAAACACTTCAGTGCGCGCTTATTGAAACCATTCAGTCGAAAGCTTGTCAGATCAACGGCGATGTTGAGGTAGTACAGGTCAACCCGAATAAAATTCTCAAAAAAGATCCTCTTGGCGCCCAGTCCGATTTTGAATTTATCTCTGCCCGTGCCCTTGGTGATATCCAGGCTTTAAGCCAGTCGCAGATCGAGAAAACAAAATCCAGGGCCGTTCCGTTCCCTTCCGATATGGAGATGGTAATGCGTTGTTCTGATGCACTTAAACAGGCAATAAACGGGGCCATCCAGAGTAATAAGAGATTTATTAACTAGATTTGTATCCTTTAGTTGCTTGTTGCTGGTTACTGGATTTAACTAGCAACCAGCACCCTGCAACCAGCAACCATAAAATTGATCGAGACCAGAATACAAAGCGAAAGAGCAGTACTTATTGGTTTGGTTTATCCCGGGCAGGATGAAAGTCAGGCAAGGGAGTATCTTGCCGAACTTTCATTTCTCACCGAAACAGCCGGTGCTGAACCTGTAAATATATTCCTTCAGAAACTTGCCATACCTGATGCACGCACTTTCGTCGGTTCAGGCAAAATAGGGGAGATTGCCGCTTTTGTTTCGGAAAACAATATCAGTGTTGCTATTTTTGATGACGAGCTGTCGCCAGCGCAGCTCAGGAATATCGAAGATGCTCTCGGCTGCCGTGTCCTCGACAGGACGAATCTTATACTCGATATATTTTCCCGACGCGCCCGCACTTCTCATGCACGCACCCAGGTTGAACTCGCGCAATACCAATATCTTCTTCCCAGGCTGACAAGGATGTGGACCCACCTCGAAAGACAGCAGGGAGGGATAGGTTTAAGGGGACCGGGCGAAACTGAGCTGGAAACTGACAGAAGGATAATAAGGGACAGGATTGCTCTGCTTAAAACCCAGCTGAAGAAAATTGATATGCAGATGGCCACCCAGAGAAAAAACCGGGGTAAAATGGTCAGGGTGGCCCTTGTTGGTTATACAAATGTCGGAAAATCGACAATTATGAACCGGCTGAGCAAATCGGATGTTTTTGCAGAAAACAAGCTCTTTGCCACTTTGGATACAACAGTCAGGAAAGTTGTTATAGGCAATCTGCCATTCCTGCTGTCCGATACAGTTGGATTTATCAGAAAGCTTCCCCACGATCTGGTGGAGTCGTTCAAATCAACCCTTGATGAAGTAAGGGAATCTGACCTGCTCATACATATTGTAGATATATCTCATCCCGGATTTGAGGATCAGATAACTGTCGTCAATGATACACTTAAAGAGCTGGGATCGGCTGACAAACCAATGATAATTGTTTTCAACAAAATTGATTCATTTAAATATACCTCAAAGGATGCCGATGACCTTACTCCGGTGAAAAAGGAGAATTATTCCCTTGATGATCTTAAAAAGACATGGATGGCTTCCGATAAACATCATAAAACTGTATTCATTTCAGCAAAGACCAGGGAAAACCTTGATGAATTTCAGAGACTGCTTTATGACGGGGTGAAGGAGATACATATCAAAAGGTATCCGTTTAATGATTTTTTGTTTTTGGATTAGCAGAGACAGGTCTCAGACCAGTCTCTATTACCTGAAAATCGATTTAATACAATTTCTTCGCCGCCATATACTCTGCAATCTGAACCGCATTTGTTGCTGCACCTTTACGGATATTATCAGATACGATCCAGAGGTTGAGGCATTTCTCCCTTGAAAGGTCCCTACGGATCCTTCCAACAAAAACCTCATCCCTGTTGTGCGACAATATCGGCATTGGGTACTTGAATTCGGCAGGATTATCGTACACTACATTCCCGGGGAACTGACTGATAAGGAACCTTACGTCATCTATGTTGAAATCCTTTTCAAACTCCACATTGACTGCTTCGGAGTGTCCGCCGACAACAGGGATCCTTACAACCGTAGCAGTTACCATTATTGACGGGTCCTCAAGTATTTTACGTGTCTCGTCGATAAGCTTCTGTTCTTCTGTTGTGTATCCGTCGCTCTGGAAAGTGCCTCCATGAGGAAAACAGTTCATGTCGATCTGGTATTTGTATGCCATTTCCCCGCTTATCCCCGCCCTCTCATTCTCCATCTGGGTTACAGCCTTTACACCTGTTCCTGTAACTGACTGATAAGTAGCAACAACCAGGCGTCTGATCTTATATTTTCTATGAAGAGGGGCCAG
>DOTV01000232.1:48946-61682 GCA_003520925.1 Bacteroidales bacterium
GAGGGGAACATCCTTATCCATTCTCCAGGCTGATGAGTTGTCAATCACAACTGTTCCGTTTGCAGCGAAGGCAGGAGCCCATTCTTTCGAAGCTGAGGCCCCGGCTGAAAATATTGCAAAAACAGGTTTGGCTTCAATCGCTTCCATTACGCTCATAACCTTTACAGCTTTCCCCTTGAAAGTAAGCTCTTTTCCAACAGAACGCTCCGAAGCGGCAGCGATTAGTTCAGTTACAGGGAAGTTCCTCTCTTCAAGAACTTTCATCATTGTCCGGCCAACCATTCCGGTAGCCCCAACAACAGCTGTTTTCATAATTTTATTTGCCTGGATTAAAGTAATTATTTATTTTAGTGTTTCTAAAAAGCTGTCAAAAATAACTCTTTTTTCAATTCGTCTCGCTGCATGAATAAAGTTATTTTGCTGGCTCTGTTAATGCCTGTTGCGGCATTCGGCCAGAATATGGAAAATACCGGACCTGCCTCTGTTATTATTTCGGAGATAATGGCTGATCCTTCACCGATTGTCAGACTTCCGGCAAGGGAATACCTCGAGCTTTATAACAGGACGGGGGACCAAATTAATCTTAAAAACTGGAGCCTCTCTGACGGAATCACAAAAAGTATTTTCCCTGATGCTGTTATTGCTCCGCGATCGTACATGATTCTATGTCAGAGAGAAGATACGGTGGTATTTAAAGGTTATGGGAAAACAACCGGTTTGAAATCTTTTCCTGCCCTTACCAACGAAGGAAAAGTACTTTTTATCAGGGATAGTAAAGGTACCCTGATTCACGGAATCAAGTATTCTTCAGGATGGTACGGAGATATCCTGAAGTCAGGCGGCGGCTGGTCTCTCGAGATCATTGACACTGACTACCCTTTCTTTGAAGATGGTAACTGGCATGCTTCCCGATCACCGGAGGGAGGAACCCCCGGAAGAATTAATTCAGTATCGGGGTCGAACAAGGATATTATTTTTTCAGGTATTGAAAATGTATTTCCTGAGGATAGCAGCAGGGTAAGAATAAGATTTTCTGAGACAGTCACCTACCTGACAACGGGAACTGGGAACATTCAAATTAATGGTTCTGAAATCGACACTCTTTTAAGCGCGGACCCGCTCCTTAGGGAATACACTGCTCTTCTAAGCCAGCCTCTCAGAAAAGGAGTAATTTATCAATTGCATGCCAGGAATGATGTTACAGATTTTGCAGGCAATAGAATGGACAGGAATGAATTCAGTTTCGGGTTACCTGAAAGGGTAACTCCAGGAAATATTTTATTCAATGAAATCCTGTTTAACCCGCTGCCTGATGAACCAGATTTTATAGAGTTTTATAATTCCTCTGAAAAGACGGTTAATACAGTGGATCTGCTTCTGGTTTCTGTTAATGACGAATTGCACGATACATCATCAGTTGTTCCGGTATCCGCAGAAAATCATTGCCTGATTCCATGTAATTACAATGTAATTACGTCAGATAAACGGACTTTACTGATGAGATTTTCTACTTCAGATCAACATAATATTTTCGAAATTCCTTCTCTTCCATCGATGCCTGATGACAAAGGGCACCTGATCCTTTTTAACAGGAACCTTGAGAAAATTGATGAGCTGTTTTATTATGAGGAAATGCACTATTCACTCCTGAGCGGGAATGAGGGGATTTCTCTTGAGAAGGTTGCAACCGACGGTAATTCGGCAGACAAAACTTTATGGCATTCAGCCTCAGAATCATCTGGCTGGGGAACCCCAGGGGCACCAAATTCGGTATTAACGGAACACAGTGAAAGAGGCGATAAAATAAATCTGTCAACAGCCAGAATTACTCCGGATAATGACGGGTATGAAGATTTTTTAGTGATTGACTTTAAACTGCACGGACTGGGAAATATACTATCAATTGATATTTTTGATGAAGCCGGTAGATTTGTGAAAAGATTAACAGATAATCTTTTAGCGGGATATGAAGCCACAATTGTCTGGAACGGAACCGCTGAGGACGGGAAGCTGGTTGGAACAGGGATTTATATACTCCTGGTTAAAATTTTCAATGAAAATGGTAAATCGGAAAGAGTTAAAAGTGTCTGTACTGTAATAAGAAACTAGATTGAGCCTGATTAAATAGTTTTTCACCACAAAGGACACGAAGGTAAACACGAAGTCACACAAAGAAAAAACAAAAAACAATGGATTTAGAAAAAATCTTCAGAAGAATTTTAGACTGTTCTTTTAAACTTCATTCTGCATTAGGTCCCGGGTTGCTGGAAAGCGCTTACACTGAATGTTTATACTATGAACTTGAACGGTCTGGGTATAAAGTGGAAAAACAGAAACCATTGCCACTAATCTACAAGGAGGTAAAACTTGATGCTGGGTATCGTATCGATTTACTGGTTGAAAACGCTATAGTAATCGAAATAAAATCAGTTGATGCATTGGCAGAAATTCATCTTGCACAGATTCTGACTTATCTGAAGCTTTCAGGATGCAAACTGGGGTTACTTGTAAATTTCAATGTTGCACACCTTAAAGAAGGGATTAAAAGGGTTGTTTTTTAAGCCTTTGTGACCTTCGTGAAATCCTTTGAGCCCTTTGTGGTAAAAAATATTACAAAGAGGATATCAGGTCCGTCATTATTGTTGTCATTCTGGCTTCTGCTTTTTCCGCTTCGCGCTGGACTGTTTCGTGAGTTGTGTATTCTATTTTTCCCTCGATTCCAAGATCGGTTATAATGCTCACAGCAAAGCATGGAAGCCCCATATGCCGTGCAACAATAACTTCAGGTACAGTTGACATCCCTACCGAGTCTGCACCGATTGTTCTGAAGTATTTATACTCAGCAAGCGTTTCGAATGTCGGCCCGGAAGTTCCGAGATAAATACCCCTTTTTACCTGAATACGATTTTCTCCGGCAATACGTATTGCTTTCTCGACAAGCGATCTGTCATACGCTTCGCTCATATCCGGGAAACGGGTGCCTATCCTGTCGTCATTCAGGCCCATAAGCGGATTAGGCATCAGGTTAATATGGTCGGTGATGATCATTATATCACCGATCTGAAAAGTCGGATTCACTCCCCCCGCAGCATTTGAAAGAAACAGGTGTCTGATTCCAAGGAATTTAAGAACACGTATTGGCAATGCAATCTGATCGGAGCTGTAGCCTTCATAATAATGGAATCGTCCTTTCATCGCAACGATATTCCTTCCACCGAGTTTACCGTAAATAAGCTTACCGGCATGTCCTTCGACTGTCGATAACGGGAAGTTGGGAATATCTTTATAGTCGATCTCAATACTGATCTCAATTTTCGAAGAGAGCCCTCCCAGGCCTGTCCCAAGGATCAGCCCGGCTTCAGGTTTAACAATTCCTTTTTTCTTAAGGAATTCTGTTGTCTCTTTAATTTTTTCTAACATATTCAATAATCATATTATCAAACTCATTCTTCTTTTCATTCAGAATAGTAATCCCGACAGGAATGAAGTAAAGGGATCTTTTCAATGAATCATCAATATTAGCAAATTCCCTTAACCTTACTGCATCTTTTTCTGTGGTGATTACCACCTTTTTCTCCGATCTGAGTTCTTTCAGGGCTTTACTGATCTTCTCAAAGTCTTTTTCACTGAAATAATGATGATCGGGAAAATCAAGATGGATAATTTCTTTAAAATATTTTTCAAGATATGTTTTAACTTCTCCCGGAGAAGCTATCCCGGTTACTAATACCGTCCCATTGTTTTCACGATTTTGCTGAAGAAGACCAGATTTTTCAGTATGTGCGCTTCTAAAAAGGGGGATAAAATCCGCATATGAAATCGAAGTGAAGAAAAGCTTTTGTCTTTCGTTCCCCTTCACCTCCCTGGCTACTCTCTCCATATCTTCCCCGGAATAGGTTTCGGGTGTTTTGGTGACAACAATAGCGTCTGCTCTTTTCATGTTGTTCAGGTTTTCTCTGAGATTTCCGTATGGCATCATAAAATCTCTGGTTATCAGTCTGCTGGAATCAGTAAGCAGAATTGAAAGCCCTGGTCTCACCTTTCTGTGCTGGAATCCGTCATCAAGAATTATAACTTCCGTTTCAGGATGTTCTTTCAAAATAGTCCTTATTCCGTTTGAACGGTCCCTGTCAACTGCAACAATGATTTCAGGGAATTTTATGGTAACCTGAAGAGGTTCATCACCAGCATCTTCTACTGATGAGTGTTGCGAAACAAACCTGAACCCCTTCGATCTTCTTTTATAACCCCTGCTCAGGAGAGCCACCTTGAAATCCTTCCGGAGCAGGTCGATAATATATTCTGCATGGGGAGTTTTCCCGGTGCCTCCAACAGTGATGTTGCCAATGCATATTACCGGCAGGTCAAACTCTTCTGATTTTAAAATACCGGTATCATAAAGCAAGTTCCGGAGATCTGTGACCATCCGGTAAAGTATCGAGAAAGGATATAGGAGAATAGATCTTCTGTTTCCCATATATTAATGCACCTCAATGAAATAAGGCAGCCGGGCCTGGATTCCGGAGAGATCTTTTATCTCCCTGATTTCGTCAAATAATTTCTTGTATTCACCAAGTTCATTTTTCAGGATACGCAGCCTTATTTCACCGCTTAGCTGCGACAGTATCCTGGTAAAAGGATCCTCGGCAACAGGCAGTTCCCTGAGGGAGTAAGTCTCTATCCCGGCAAGCTTTGCAGCCTCTTCAACGGAAGCTCCTAATCCCCCTGTTTCATCGACAAGCCCTATCCTCCTGGCATCAGTACCGCTCCATACCCGTCCCTGCCCTATGCTGTCAACAGCTGCAAATGACATCTTTCGGCCCGACGATACCTTGCTCACAAAATCGGAATATACCTTTTCGATGCCCAGCTGTAATACCTCCTTTTCATAAACTTCCATTGGCCTGTATATTGATGGGAAATCGGCGTTTTTATTTGTTCTGACGGTTTCAGTTGAAATACCAAGCTTCTGGTTCATGAGTTTGCCGGCGTTGGGGATAAGTCCGAAAACGCCTATTGATCCCGTTATAGTTGTCGGGCTTGCAAAGATCTTTGTCCCGGGGGCAGAAATAAAATAGCCACCCGAAGCTGCATAGTTGCCCATCGAGATCACAACAGGTTTTACCTTTGAAGCAAGGTCAAGCTCTCTCCACATTATATCTGAAGCTATTGCATTGCCTCCCGGTGAATTTACCCTCAGTACAATAGCTTTAACTGTGGAATCTTTTCTCTGCTTCCGGATAAGCTCTCCAAATGAATCACCACCAATGTTGTTTTCACCTCCTTTTCCCATAACGATAGTTCCTGAGGCATAGATCACGGCGATCTTGTTCTTTGACGGGACAATCTTTTTCGGATCGGGTACTTTGGTATACCTGTGCATCGGGACCAGGGCTATTTTATCGTCAGGGGTGAGACCCGACCTTATTTTCAGTGTATCGATAAGTGCATCGCGGTAAATAAGGCCATCGACCAGTCCGTTTTCGTAAGCACCTGATGCCACATAACCGGTAAGATTATCGGCCAGCAGATTCAGTTTTTCAGGGGTGATCCCTCTTGATTCGGATATATTCTGAACAACATGAGACCATATAGATCCGACATAACTTTCTATCTGTTCCCTGTTTTCCTTGCTTAGCTTATCAAGGATAAAAGGCTCCACTGCTCCCTTGAATTTCCCGTGACGGGTTACCTGGACTTCAACTCCCAGCTTTTCGAGAGCTTTTTTATAAAACATTATTTCCCCGCTAAGACCTTTAAAATCGAGCGTCGATGATGGATTAATATAGATCTTGTCGGCTGCGGTTGACAAATAATAGCATTCCTGAAGGAGTACATAGTCGGCATAGGCAATAACGAATTTTCCGCTTTCCCTGAACTTCTCCAGAGCCTCCCTTATTTCTTCGGTTGTAGCCCAGCCAGAAGACAGAAGGCCGTTTTCGATTAGTATTCCTTTTATATTATCATCTGTTGACGCTTTCTTAATATTATTCAGAATTTCATTTAATCCGGGTAAAGGGGTAATACTCATATTTATGATATCGAATCCTGCATACGGATTTGTACTACCCTGATCGGGAATAGTCGTCCCTGCTTTCAGAACAAGGATTGAATTCTCTGATATTGTTACAGGTTTTTCGCCCGAGATTATCATTGTACTTAGACTTGCAAGCATAATTACAAAGAAAAGAATAGAGACAATTATTATCCCTGTAATTGTAGCCAGCGTATATTTCAAAAAGCTTTTCATGTATATAATTGATTTAATAAAATGATTTTCAAATATATGAAAAAAGAATTTCATCCGGAGGCCGTGACCTGGGAATTTGTAAATTTGAAACTCAAACAAACAGATGGAGAAGATCGCTTTTATCGGACTGGGGACGAATCTTGGCAACAGGGAGGAGAATCTTTGTAAGGCGATTGAGATGATCGGGAAGGAGATTGGTGAGGTGGTTTCGTGTTCATCTGTTTATGAGACAGAACCCTGGGGCTTTAAGAGTGAAAATGAATTCCTGAATGCCGTGATAAAGGTAAAGACGGAATTGAAACCATCAGGATTACTAGGAAGGATTTTGATGATAGAAGCTATGCTCGGCAGATTAAGGGAAGGAAAGGGATACTCATCACGGATCATTGACATTGATATCCTGCTGTATGGGTGTGAAATAATTAAAAAGAAAAGTCTGCAAATTCCTCACCAATTGATCCAGGACAGGAGGTTTGTTTTAGTGCCTTTTTGCGAAATAGCTCCTGAAATGGTCCATCCGGTTCTTAATAAGACATTTGCAGAGTTGCTTAATGATTGCAGGGATGAAAGTGTTGTAAAGAAAATTAAATCATTTAACCACGGATTTGCACGGAGTGACAAAGATTAAATCACGGAGTTTAAGCCTAAATATCTTCTCCCGGGAGGTGATCCTTATATACTCGACTTGCCCTGCTGCATGACCTCAGGACAGAACGACCGCAAGACCTCACAACTGCATGACAGTTATATCAACCCGTTGTCCGCAAAGCTGTAGTAATCCTTTTCGGAAATGATCAGATGATCGAGAAGCTGTATATCCATAAGGTTGCCTGCATCCTTAATCTTTTGTGTTATCCGGGTATCGGACTCGCTCGGATTAAGGTTTCCCGACGGATGGTTATGGCAGACTATGATCCCTGAAGCAAGGTATTCAATAGCTTTTTTCATTATGATCCTCACATCGGTCACCGTACCGCTGATGCCTCCCTGACTGAGTTTCATCCTGTCGATAACCCTGTTCGACCTGTTCAGGAAAAGAATCCAGAACTCCTCATGTGAAAGGTCAGATAGAAGCGGTTGAAAGATATCTGCCACATCTTTCGAGCATTTAATGTGATTTGCATCGGGCAACCCGGAGAGATTTCTTCTTCTTCCAAGTTCGAGTGCGGCTGAAATTGTTACTGCTCTCGCAGGGCCTATTCCGCTGATTTTTAAAAGATCGGAGACTGACAGTTTTCCGAGAGAGTTTAAGTTGTTGTTCACAATTCCAAGGAGCTCTCTTCCCAAATCAACGGCAGATTTTTTTCTTGTACCGGAGCTGATGAGTATTGCAAGCAGTTCTGCATCGCTCAGGCTGGAGATTCCTTTCCTGATGAGTTTCTCCCTGGGTCTGTCCTCGACAGCCCATTCGGTAATTTTAAGAGACATGATAAAAGAGACATATTTTCAAATTAAAGGTAAGAAAAATTTAAAGAATAGGATTGTACATTTATAATATTTATGCTGCCAACAACCTCTATCTGTGTGTTTGGAACAAAAAAAAGGGACCTGTTGAGGGGTCCCTTTTTTAAAATAGAATATTCTCCTTATTTCAGGCCGCTGACATGTTTCTGTACTGAAGATTTGAGATTTGATGCCTTCTTCTTGTGAATGATGTTCTTTTTAGCCAGTTTGTCGAGCATTGAATTAATTTTCGGGAGCATAGTGCCTGCCTCTTCCTTGTTCGTTGTGGTTCGGATTGATTTGAGAGCATTACGCATAGTTTTTGCGTGATACTTATTGCTTTCGTTTTTTGTTTTTATCTGCCTGTTCCTTTTTTCGGACGACTTATGGTTTGCCATGCTTTATAAATTAACTGTGGTATTAAAAATTGTAGTCCATAGGGGAATCGAACCCCTGTTACCAGGATGAAAACCTGACGTCCTAACCACTAGACGAATGGACCGTTTAAAGAACTTTTAAAATGCGGATGCAAAGAAACAACCTTTTTTTCGATCTGCAAAATATTTCCTGAAAAATCAAATGTGGTTAAATCAGGTTGTTCAGCAGGGTTTCTGAAAGGTTCTTGAGATCGCAGCCGTCAAAATCGCCTGAGCTCATGAAAAGATAAACAGGTGAGGGGAAATGGCAGTTTATTATATATTCAAGCATCTCCTTTGAATTATCAAAAACTGATAAATTATTTCCCGCAAAGGCCTCTTTAACAGCTTCTTTAGACAACGGAGGCAGCTTCTTATGCTCAAACTGATGAGGATTGTAATAAACGAAAGCGCTGTCAGCTTTTTCCATTGTGCCGCTGTAGAAAGGGAGAAAATCTTTGCTCAGGCTTGAAAACGTGTGCAATTCAAAGCATGCTATAATGTTCTTATCAGGATATCGTTCCGCTACAGCTTCCACAGTGGCTTTAACCTTTGAAGGCGAATGAGCAAAGTCGTAAAAGAACAATCCCTTTTCATTCTCTTTCAGTTTCTGCAGTCTGCCTGATGTCCCTTCAAAACTCTGAATAGAATTATAGAAATCATCTTCAGAAATACCTGCTGCAAGGCATGCCTCCTTTGCGGCAGAAAGATTCTGCATATTATGCCCGCCGAAAAATTTCACCGGAATGGTCCGGCTGATGGAAGCTGCATATAAACCTGTTTTATTCTGAAAATGACCATGCATCCGGTAGGGGACTTTCTTAATATTGCCAGGAACGGTCTCTGCAATTCTCTTTACTTCAGGGTCATCGGCATAGTAAACAAGAGTCCCCCCGTCGGTGATCTTATCCACAAAGATCCTGAACTGCTCTATATAATTATCAAAAGTCGGAAACACATTCATGTGATCCCACGCAATGCCGTTCAATACTGCAATATCGGGCATGTACAGATGGAACTTCGGCCGCCTGTCAACCGGTGAAGTAAGATATTCATCACCTTCAAGGACTGCTATAGTTGACTCGTCCGACAGGCTTACCATAGTTACATAACCTGATATGGAGGAGCCGACCATGAAGTCAAATTTAACTCTGAGCGTTTTCAGTACATGCATAATCATCGCCGTGGTTGTAGTCTTGCCATGGCTGCCTGCAACAACGATCCGTTTCTTATATTTTGTCTGCTCATAAAGGAATTCCGGAAACGACATGATTTTTATTCCCGAAGTAATTGCCTTTAAAAGTTCAGGGTTATCTGCCCTGGCATGCATACCGAGGATAATGATATCTATATCAGGGGTTATCTTTTCGGGATACCATCCATATTTTTCCGGAAGTAGTTTATAGGAAGCCAGGTGTGACCTTGCAGGTTCGAAGATCTCATCATCTGAACCAGTAACTGTATACCCTTTAAGGTGCAGTGCAATAGCAAGATTATGCATCACTGCACCTCCAACAGCAATAAAATGGACTCTCATCCTAAACGTCGCAGATCTGAATGCATTTTTTCAGAGATGCCAGCTTGTCCTTCTGGGCCGGGACAAATTCCTGCCCGACATATCCCTTATACCCTGTCTTCACTATTGCCTGCATTATTGCCGGATAGTAAAGCTCCTGTGTTTCATCAAGCTCATGCCGGCCGGGGACGCCTCCCGTATGGATATGGCCTATATGGTTTATGTATTTCCTGATATTTTCTATTACGTTCCCTTCCATAATCTGCATATGATAGATATCATATAGAAGCTTGAAACGTTCTGAACCGACCATTTCCCCCAAAGCTGCACCCCAAGAGGTCTTATCGCACTGATAATCTTTATGACCGTAGCTGTTCAGCAATTCCATTAATATTGTTACTCCGTGTTTTTCGGCTGTGGGCATAAGCTTACGGAGTCCGGTCGCACAATTTATAAGACCTTCGTTGTCATTAAGCCCTTCGCGGTTACCTGAAAAGCAAATCAGGTTAGGAACACCTGCTGCCGCTGCCTTTGGGATCATAGCCTCAAAGTCGGCGATAAGCTTCTCATGATTCTCCTTACGGTTAAAACCTTTTGGAATTCCCCAGTCGGTTGCATAGCCTACCGCGCATTTCAATCCTGCCTTTGCAACTGTGGGCCAGTCTTTCTCATTCAGCAGTTCGATCGACTCGATGCCCATTTCTTTGCAGGCTTTTGCAAATTCTTCGAGGGGAATATCACCATAGCACCATTGGCTTACCGAGTGATGTATATTACCTTTAAGCTTATTCTGGTCTGCACCTTCGCTTAATAAGGATCCAAACGGCTTCCCCGCAGATATAACCGCAGCACCTGCCATACCTCCAATCATATTTCTTCTTGTCATGTTTCTAGGATTTAATATGGTCCAGAATTACCTGGTTTCAATTTATATAAATTAAAGCAAATATACATTAATAACTTTCCCGGCCGAAAATTTTATATTTGTAAAACAGTCGGTGATCCGGGGGAAATTTCATGAAACGCAACTCGAGACATGATTATAAGGAGGGGCATTCGGTCAGGCTTCTTCAGAGCGGAGAATCTTTTTTCGCTGCAAATATACAAGCTATCGACGAAGCAAGGCATTATATTCATTTCCAGACTTATATTATTGATGAGGATGAAACAGGGCAAAGGATTATCGATGCACTTGTCAGGGCTGCACAAAGGAAAGTACGTGTATACCTTCTGCTTGACGCATTCGGAACCAAATACCTTTCGGATGAGTTCATCACTAAAATTGAAGATTCTGGAATCCTGTTCCGGTTTTTTTCACCTGCTTTTATAACAAAGGGGTTCCATATGAGCCTCAGGCTGCATCACAAGGTACTGCTTGCTGACGGTGAGCTCGCAATAATCGGAGGTATGAACTTCGCTGACCGGTATCATGGAACTAACGGAAAGAGGGAATGGCTCGACTTTGCTGTTATTGTGCAAGGTCCTGAATGTATGCATATTAACAGCATAATGAGGAAACTCTGGAATAAAACATTTATATCGAAAGAAGAACGGTCGAATGAAATTGTCCGCGAAGTAAGAGTTTTTGAGGAGAACATAAAGCTTAAGGTCACCGAGAATAACTGGTACCGGAACAAGATTGAGATCCTGAGGAGCTACAGATCGGCATTTAAGCATGCCCGTCACCATATGATTATTTTTGCCAGCTATTTCCTGCCCGGAAGACTCGAGCGAAAGCTACTCCGGCTGGCCAGCCTGCGAGGAGTAGATATAAAGATCGTCCTTGCTGCTGAATCGGATGCCAGGATGTTTAAAAGGGCAACCGGATTTCTGTATGAGTATATTCTCCGCAACGACATAAAAATATATGAATACCTGCCCTCCAACCTCCATGCCAAGGTGGCAACCGTTGACGGCAACTGGTGCACCATAGGAAGTTACAACCTTAACCATATAAGCGATTACGGCAGCATTGAAATGAATGCAGATATTCTCGATACGACTTTTGCAGGGAACTTCGAGAAGATACTTCTGAAAATAATCAAAAACGACTGCCGGCAGGTGACAACCGAGGAGTACCTGAAGAGAAAAACCTGGTTTTCACAACTAAGAGGCTGGTTATCTTACCAGATGATAAGGTTCCTGATGAGGCTTATGGCCCAGATGACTTCGAAAAAGGGTAAAACCTAAAATTGGTGGAAACTCATTGATACAAATTCCAGGACAGTCGGTAAAGCTGTCCTCCAGTAAGTCCAGGTGTGACCGCCGTCACGCATTCTGAATTCATGAGGGATCTCCTTTTTACGCATTGCAATATGGGCAAGAGCATTGCCCTCATACAGAAAATCATCGTCACCACAATCGATATACCACCTAATGGCTTTTTTCTGATCATCCTTAATGTTTTCAATCAGGCTCAGAACGCTGTATTTGTTAAAATAGGCCTCTTTCTGTTCATCGGTGATTCCCTCAACTCCCTGCCATAACCTGTAATTTTTCAGGTCATCAACGTTTTTTGGTCCCGTAGCAGCGCTTAACGGACAGGCCGATGAGAACAATTCCGGATGATGAAGTGCATAAACAAATGTTCCTTCACCACCCATCGATAAACCGGCTATGGCACGATACTGTTTTGAACCCTTTATCCGGTAGGTTTTTTCAATGAACGGCATAAATTCATCAAAAAAGAAATCCTCGTACCTCCATTCTCCCCTGACATCGTTAACATATCCTCTTTTGCCTGTATTGGCGTCGGGCATAACAACAATCATTGGTGTTGCAGCTCCGTTATTTATTGCCTTGTCGGCAATATTAAGGATCTCCCCGAACTGCACCCAGCCAGTCTGATCGTCACCTGCACCATGGAGAAGATAAAGAACCGGATAGTTGCGTTGTGATGATTCGTAATCGGGTGGAAGATAAATTGCATATTTCCTTTCCATTTTAAGAATTTTGCTTGTCATGGAGAGATTATCCATAACCTTACCGGTCTGTGCAAAAATGGAAGAAGCAAATATCAATAAGATAATTGAAAGAGATTGTTTTTTCATAGTCTGAAGATTATGTTGCTTTGAAATGGTAATAAATGTCCGGAAAGATATAAAAAAATCT
>DOTV01000078.1:0-7099 GCA_003520925.1 Bacteroidales bacterium
AATTCATTATTATCAGCAAGCTTTTCTATCTTTTTACTGTATCGGGCATACAAGGTGGCTTTCCCTTTATAAACAACATTGTAATAACCGCCCGGAAGGGCTGTATTACCATCCGTGATCCTTAAAAAATGGTAGTTTTTATTTTGAAAAACGATAGAAAAACTGTCAATAAGCAGCTTATTCAACTGAAGCATTCCGGCTGGTGCGAACGGGGTAATGATCTCATCTGTAAATATATCGTATTTTAGCATTATTCCTGGGAATGTTCTCCCCCGGATGGTTACCGAAGCGGGCAGGAACTCTTTTGAAAACAGGAATTGATTATCCTGAATAAGAGGAAACAGGTTATGCCAGATTCTTCCATTGTACAGAATCTGGTTCTCAACTATGGTATCCTGCTTTAAAAGACCTGATCCGGAGGATTTCGGATAGCTCTGGCAAAATCCTGGGTTTATGTTAATTATTAATAAGTAAATTGTAATAAACGCCAGGTAATATTTTCGATTCATTCAAACGCTCTATATATGATGACCTATCTAATTCTAAGAAATAATTCACAAAACTATCCAATTTTTGGTCACTTGCTTAATTTTCTTTTTTAAACACGGAATATGAACTTTAGCACTTTCTCATAATTTAAAAAGCATTAAATTGGCAACATCCATTATCATTTTAAGAAATCTTGGTAACTTTTTTGTCTCATGAAATAAAAACAGACTGTATGAAAAACCACAACACTGAAACCAGGCGGGGTTTTATAAGAAAAATCGGCATCGGCGGCACTTTTGCTGCATTAGGCGCTATGCCGGCATTAGCTTCATTTTCAGATGCAAAGGAAAAGAAAAAATCAAAAAACGGAGTCACCCTTAACCTGGGACTTCAGGAAGGAGTAGCCCCGGGCGAATCATTAAGCCAGAAACTTGATTTTATGGAGGCGAACGGAGTATATGGTCTTGAAGTGGGTGGGGGAAAACTCGCCTCGCGGGTAACCGAAATTCAGAATGCGCTCCAGAACCGGAAAGTGAAAATATCTGCAATATGTGCAGGTTTTAAGGGATGGCTTATTTCAACCGACGAAAGCGAAAGAAAAAAGTGCATGGATACGTCGAAGGAAATACTTGCGGCTGCAGGAGCACTTGGATCATACGGTATGATCCTTGTCCCTGGTTTTAATGGCCAGCAACCTTCATTCCCGTTTGTCGAAGCAAGGGCTATTCTGATCGACCAGCTGAAGGAACTTGGCGAATTTGCTGTTAAAAACAATACAACAGTAATCCTGGAGCCTCTTAACCGGAGGGAAGCATGGTTCCTGAGGCAGGTATCTGACGCTGCAGCAATCTGCAGGGATGTTGAAAGTCCGGGAATCACCTGCATGGGCGATTTCTGGCACATGACCTGGGAAGAGACCGACGATATGGGAGCTTTCATTTCAGGTCAGAAATACCTGAATCATGTTCATGTTGCAAGCCGCAAAACAAGGAAAGCTCCCGGCGAGGATGAGGGCGATAATTATGTTACCGGCTTTAAAGCTCTCAAAATGATCAATTACAAGCATTTTGTAAGCTTTGAATGCGGCACCAAAGGTGATAAAAAGGTTGTGATCCCGGCTGCACTGAAACTTTTACGTGATCAGTGGGAACTTGCTGTGTAATTACATTGTAATTACATATTAAGATTTTGATTTAATTGTTTGTAATTCTATTTATTCCTATGAAAAAGGCCATAATCTTCTTACCTCTGATATTAATGATGGTTTCCTGCAGTCAGAGACAACCTCTGGCCGATGTTCCGATCCCCCTTAAAGAACATCCACGTCCGGATTTTGAACGCGCAGCCTGGCAGAACCTGAACGGATACTGGCAGTTTGCTCCTGATTCACTGAATGTTGGTGAAAAGGAAAACTGGCAGGAGAAACCCGATGCTTTTGCATCAAAGATCCTGGTGCCTTTCTCGTGGGCAAGCCCTTTAAGTGAAATAAAACTTCCGAAGCTTAATATCGGCTGGTATGCCCGCAGGTTCAATGTCGGCAGGGAGAATGTGTGGAAAGGTAAAGAGGTTTTCCTTATTTTCGGTGCAAGCGACTTCCATACTAAAGTCTGGGTTAACGGCAAATTAGCTGGTGAACATAAAGGCGGTTATGTTCCTTTTGAGTTCAACATTACACAGCTACTTAAAGGAGGAGGCAACCAGCTGGTTGTAAGGGTAGAGGATGAAGAGCTTGATAACCGTCCTTCGGGAAAACAATATTATGGCAATGCAAAAGGCATTTGGCAGACTGTATATCTTGAACCGCGCAATGATCTTTATCTTTCGGCTATCCGCTTTACCCCCGATATCGACAAAGCCGAGGTTGGTGCTGAGGTCCGTCTGTCGGCTCCGGCAACTGAAGGTTTGCAGTTCACACTCGAAGGAAAAGGGAATAAAATTTCTTTTGATTCGGACCTTAAAACTGGTGATACTGTTGCCAGGTTTATTATTCCGGTCGCAGATATGAAGCTCTGGTCCCCCGATGATCCGTTCCTTTATGAAGTTACCGCATCCGTTGCTTCCGGAAGAATAATCGACTCGGTGAATACCTATTTCGGCATGCGAAAGATTTCAGCTGTCTCAATACAGGGTAAGGACTTCAAATATGTTGCCCTCAATAATAAGCCTCTTTATCTCAGGCTGACACTCGATCAGAGTTATCATCCTGAAGGGTTTTACACTTTTCCTTCCGATGCTTTCATCAGGGATGAGATTATGCGTGCCAAAAATATCGGTCTTAATGGTCTCAGGATCCACATTAAAGCCGAAATCCCGCGAAAACTTTACTGGGCCGATAAGTATGGACTGCTTATTATGGAAGATGTTCCAAACTTCTGGGGTGAGCCAACACCCGTAGCAAAGGCCAACTGGGAATACATTGCCGAACGTGAGATAGAAAGAGATTATAATCATCCGTCAGTCTTTTCATGGGTGCTTTTCAACGAAACATGGGGCCTCTTCAGCAGGGACTCCGCAACCGGCCGCCGTTCCTATAATCCTCAGACACAGGATTGGGTGCGGTCATGGTATCACAAAGCCAAAGCAATGGACCCCACCAGGCTTGTTGAGGATAACTCTCCATGTAATTTCGACCATGTCATAACCGACCTTAACACCTGGCATTCATATAACCCTGCAAGGCAATGGGCGGGATTGTTCGATGAGGTTGTCAGCAAAACCTATCCAGGATCCTCGTATAACTATATCGGCGGAAATGTTCAGGGTGATGAACCAATGCTTAACTCCGAATGCGGGGCTGTTTGGGGATACAGCGGAAGCACAGGCGACATAGATATTACATGGGAGTACCATATAATGATGAACGAATTCCGTAAACGTCCGAAAATAGCAGGATTCCTTTTTACAGAGTTCCACGATGTTATAAATGAATGGAACGGCTATTACCGCTTCGACCGGAGTAAAAAGCTTTTCGGATTTGATGAATTATGTCCGGGAATGTCCATGAACGATCTCCATAAAGATCTGTATGTTGTGGCCGGGGATGATTTCTTTAAAAAATACAGGGGAGGTGAATCGATACTGATGCCCCTTGGGATCAGCTCGGTTACCGGTAACATCCCTTCCGGTCTGAAAATTGAATACGCTGTTTATGGATGGGATCAGAAGGGTGACAGGTTCGAATGGAAGAATGGAGAGGTGGCGGCTAAAGCAGAACCATTCACTTTTGTCCAGCTAAATCCTGTCTCCCTGACACTTCCGCCTGAGACATCAGTGATGATTTTTGCTGTGAGCCTAAAAGATGGACAAGGAAATGTTCTTCAGCACAATTTTGTTCCGTTCCGTGTTGAAGGAAAATCTCCTTCAGGTGTCATAATTATTTCCCGTCCGCCTTCTGCCTTTGCCGGTGCTAAATGGAGCATAAGGCAGTTAGCTCCCCAGCTGGGCAGGAAAGTATGGGGGATGGGTTCAGGATTCTTTGAATATGAATTTGATCTACCCCGCAATATCGATACAAACAAAATAGCCTCTGTTGAATTCAGGGCGGAGCTCTCAGCCCGTTATCCCCAGGAAAAATATCTTGAAGAAGGTGCCGCCGAGGGCATAGGTATGACAATTGTCACCGACAAAGGAACAACTCCCGGGTACGGGAAGAACAGCTATCCTCAGACTGATCAGAAAACATTCAGTTCAACGGTTATCATATCCGTTAACGGGAAGAAACTTTCCGAAACTCTCCTGCCTGACGATCCTGCCGATCACCGCGGGCTTCTTTCGTGGATGAACCAGGAACCGGGCTGGGCATGGGGCAGCAAGGACCATAGCAAACGATGGCTGCTTGATGAAGCAGGTTCATACGGATACCTGGTTAAGGTTCCTCTCTCAAAAGCTGATATTAAAAAAGCCATGGAAACAGGTAAGATAGCTGTCCGCCTTCAGGTCGATGAAGTTGGCTCATCACAGGGCGGACTGTCGGTATATGGCAGGGAATCGGGACAGTATCCTCTCGATCCGTCGATAATAATAAAACCCGAGTAAAAAAATACCCGGGTTCTTGAGATATAAGGTCAGGTTAACTAAGGCTACATCAGTATATTCCTGGCATACTGCACGCAGGTTCTGACTTCTTTTACCGGATTTGACCAAGGCTTGACATCATATTCAAGCTCAATATCGCAATACAACGGCCACTTATTCTTCTTTATAAGCAGCAGTATATCTGCGATCGGTACCTCACCCTGTCCCCACACCTGGTTCTGGTTTGCCGGATCTGTTTTTGGTCCTGTCTTATCTTTCATGTGCACACTGAACAAACGGTTGTGATACTTTTCGATTATTGTATTCGGATGAATTCCTGTTGAACCGAAGAAATGGCCGGCATCAAAATTCATCATAACAGCCGGAGAAACCGCCAGGAAAGGATCGTAGCTGAAGCCTTCAGTAGCAAACTGCATATGGTTATGGAATATGGCGTACATCCCGTGTTTCTCAGCTATCGGGCCAAGTTTCTTTACAGCTTCTTCGCTAATCTCATCACAGACGCCTTTTGCACCCATGGCTTTGGCTGCTTTAAATGCATAGTCGATTTCCTCGTCTGACCAGCGGGCAGGAGAAAATTTGACAATATGTACACCAATACCTGCATCATCAAACAGTTTTTTGGCTGCAGCGACTTTAGTCATATTTAGTCCGACGCGCCAGTCTTTAAGATCCTGGTTGTATTTGGTTCTTGCGGCCTCCTGTTCAGGGGTAAGAGGCTGACGGCCGCCCTGGGCACCTGCAGGACGGGCACCGGCAGGAGGGGCACCGGCAGGAGGGGCACCGGCAGCAGGAGGAGCGCCAGCGGCAGGAGCACCGGCCGGACGTTGTGCTGCGGGAGGTGCTCCGAACATTCCGGCCATCGGATTCTTGGGAGCGCCAAGATAATCTTCAAGGTCACCGCTCATGAGTTCAATTGAGCTGATTCCGGCTTCCTTGCAATACCTGATTACGTTCTCAAGGCCGCCCGGCATACTGCGCCAGCTGTAAGTTATTGCGCCTATCTGTACGCCACCAAATTTGGAATTGGGTTTAGTGGATGCGGCGCCCTGAGCTGTTGCAGGAGCTGCATTTGCAGAACCGTAGGAAATAGGAACCATTGCCAAAGCAGCAGCGGCTGCCGTACTTCCAAGGAACTTTCTTCTTGAAATGCCTTTCATTGAGTTGCCAGTGTTTTTCATATGTTTTCGTCTTTAGGATTTGTAAATCACCTTATAAAAATATGTAAAAGTTATTCAAACCTTACAGGATTTAAGTTAATTTAATTTAAAATTAAAATCCTTAGTTTGTAATTCGAAAATTATTGTCTTAATTAAGACAGCTAAAACCTGCTGACGGAATTTGATTCCAATTCTTAAAATTGCATTTCTATGAAGCTGAAAACCAGTGTTATCCTTTCATTGATGATGTTCCTCCAATATTATGTTTGGGGTTCATGGTATGTGACCATGGGAACATTTATGTCAAAAATCCTTGGTTCCACCGGGATCCAGATAGGGGCTGCTTACAGTGCCCTGGCAATTGCAACAATGATCTCTCCTTTTTTTATCGGAATGATCGCTGACAGGTTTTTTGCTGCCCAGCGGGTAATGGGTGTATTGCATCTGGTTGGCGGCGTGTTGTTGTTTCTGGCTTCGAAGGTTACGGCGAACGGCCCGTTTTACTGGATCATCCTGCTCTATTCGCTTGCCTATATGCCTACAATTGCTCTTTCAAACAGTGTGGCATTCAGGCAGATGAGTGATCCCGGCCGGCAATTTCCGGTTATAAGGGTATTTGGTACAGTCGGCTGGGTTATCTCCGGATTCATGATCGCTATCCTGGGAATTGAACAAACGCCATCAACATTCTATATGGCTTCAGTTGTATCAGCCGGTTTGGGACTGTTCAGCTTTTTACTTCCTGATACACCCCCGAAAGCTAAAACACCATCAACGGCAAAATCTGTCATGGGTATCGATGCATTTGTTCTTTTCAGGGACCGTCCGTATCTAATTTTCTTTATTGCAGCAATATTTGTCTGTATACCGCTTTCATTCTATTTCGGTTTTGCCAACCTTTTCCTTAACCAGGCAGGAATGGAGAATGCTGCCGGAAAAATGGTTATGGGCCAGATCTCGGAAGCATTGTTCATTCTGGCGATTCCTTTCCTTTTCAACAGGATAGGGGTAAAGAAAATGCTTCTGATAGGAATGACCGCCTGGATTCTGAGATATATATGCTTTGCCTTCGGAAGCATGGGCCCTGGCGTATGGATGCTTTATGCAGGAATTATCCTCCACGGAGTCTGCTACGATTTCTTTTTCGTTACCGGGTATATGTACACCGAGAAGAAGTCAAATGAAAGGATCAAAAATGCTGCCCAGGGACTATTCACTTTTGTTACATACGGCCTTGGAATGTTCATTGGAACCTGGTTCTCCGGCTTTGTTACAACCTACTATTCGGTCAGTCAGGTGTACCATTGGAGAAGCATATGGCTTGTACCTGCATATATTGCGGTTGCAGTGCTGATATGTTTTATTTTCTTCTTCAAGGAAAAGAAGAAGATCGAAATCGCCGAATAGCTCTGAGC
>DOTV01000078.1:7395-9304 GCA_003520925.1 Bacteroidales bacterium
CTGAGCCCTGAGCCCTGCAATGTCAGATGCTATTTATCTCAATTGTTGAGGATTTCAATCCGGGTGTTGTCGCTGTTATTATAATCGGGCCTGCTTTTAAATCGGATTTAACTATAACCAGGCACCTCCCGTGCCATGCTTTCCTGTGAGGAAGCTGAAAGCTTTCAAGACTAACAGGATTTGCATTTCCCACTGCTATAATACTCCCGGGGCCCTCAGTTGAAAATGAAACCAGGTTTTCAGCATCCGGATTACGTAAACCATCAGGGTCATTTAATTCTACCGTAATATAGCTCAGATCCTGCCCGTCAGCTTTGATAACTGGTCTGTCAGCCGTAAGCTTTATCTGCACAGGATCGCCGGCTGTTTTTAATTCGGAAACAGTGACCTGTTTTTTACCTTTGTAACCTGTGGCTCTGAGAGTCCCATGCTGATAAGGAACCTGCCAGAAAGCGGTATATTGATTACTTCGGTTTGTGGGTTTTCTCCCTAACGACTTGCCGTTCAAAAACAGTTCAACCTGTTCGCATGATGAATAAACAGCTACATCCAGTGTTTTTCCTTCATAACCTTTCCAGGTCCAGCTGCCGGCAACATCATACCAGTGCCACTTCGACCATGGCTGCCTGTCGGGATTTAGTTCAAATGAGGGCTTTGGAGGTGTAACCCATATCGAAAGCTGGTTTTCTTTCCAGAGTGCATCGCGGTAATATGACTGTGGCCGTTTCCAGCCGCAGATGTCAATATCACCGCAATAAGCAAGGTTCCATGGAAAGAAGTCCTGTTTCTGCCAGTAGCCTCTCCATCCGATGCTTGATTCCCCGATATAGTCAAAAGCGGTCCATACAAAATCGCCGATTACATAAGGATTGTCAACCACTCCCATCCAGCTTCCGAATGCTTCCAGGGCATAAGATTCAGTACCGGCCATTATCCTGCCCGGCACTCTTTTATGATCCTGTGCATAAAGGCTCTCCTGGTTATGATCACCGCCCGCGGCATAATTATAACCTGCCACATCGAGCGTTGCAAAGTAGGGATCCTTGTCGGGTTTGAGATCGTTTACTGCTGAGGTAACGGGCCGTGTCGGATCTGTGGTTCGGATAAAATCGCCAAGCATTTTAGCAGTTTCAACCACATCGGGCCTGTGCCTGCCGGGAATTTCGTTGCCTATGCTCCACATTATCACTGATGGGTGGTTCCTGTCGCGGAGGACCATATTCTCTACATCCTTCTTCCACCATTTGTCAAAAAACAGATGATAATCGTATGGATTCTTCTGCTCATTCCACATATCGAAAGCTTCATCCATTACAAGCATTCCCAGGCGGTCGCAGGCATCGAGAAATGCAGTAGAAGGTGGGTTATGCGAACATCTGACTGCATTGAAACCACTGGCTTTCAAGAGTTCAACCCTGCGTTCCTCAGCCCTGTCGTATGCCTTTGCTCCGAGAGGCCCGTTGTCGTGATGGACGCAACCTCCCTTAAGCTTTAATGCTTTTCCGTTCAGAACGAAACCATTGACCGGATCAAATGATATTGATCTTATCCCGAATTGAATTTCAGATTTATCGGTAATTTTTTCATCTGCATATAATTCTGATACTGCTTTATAAAGATCAGGGGAATCAGGAGACCATAAAAGCGGATTTTTTAAAACTAATTCCTGGGTCAGGTCAGAGCTTTTTCCTGATCCTATAACTTTAGTGGTTTCGGTTTTTGACAACTCCTGCAGTTTTTTGTCATAAATCCTTGTCACAAGTTTAATGTTTTTGTCAAGACTGCTCTGGTTAGTGAGTGTTGTCTTTACACTTACCAGGGCTTCGCCGGCTGAAACATCCGGAGTTGTAATACTTGTTCCCCACTGGGCAATGTACACAGAACCGCTTATCAGGAGCCATACATGCCT
>DOTV01000168.1:0-2989 GCA_003520925.1 Bacteroidales bacterium
GATTCAAAGCCCTGTGAGGGGCTTGACAAAGCAGTCATGAATATGACTGAATATGAATAACCTCCGGTGTAACCAGAGGTAAGGTCAGCATTAAGTTCAGTGTTGAATTAATGCGGTATATATTAAAATGCCCTTACTGCACGGGTCCTTATTTCATTCTTATTCCTGTTCTGATTGCTCTTGCTTCCATAAAGGAAACTCACCACCCATGCACCATATTTATCCTGAGTGGAACTCCAGTAGAATCCGTCCTTAAAATTCCCGGAGCCTTTTAAATGTAGATTAGTGTACATAAGGAACAATTCATTTACTGAAGGTAAAAACCAGTCACTATATCCGTCCATTTCGAGATCGCGACATAACCTTGCTGCTATTCCTTCCTCGGGGCAGCCGAGAACAATATCGGCAGTATTCTTATACCCTGTTCCAACAGCTCTGTCAGTTGCACCAGCCGGAGCCGGACTGCCCCATGCCCATGGTGCATTCATGCTCTGATCGGATGGCGCACATACCAGCCCATGTTCTCCTGTCTCATCAATATAGAATATATAACCACCATACATGTATTCTCCCAATGAATATTCCGATTTAAAAGTTTTATCCTCTCCATAGACCGTTCCCTCATCGTTTGTTGCAACGATCCTGTAATGATAATTAGTTCCGGCATTAAGGTGCGGCACAATTGCACTCACTATCGAAGCTGCAGGCCCGGAAACAGGACTTTGGGAGGCTTCTATAAGAGAGCCGTAGTCGGCAGTAAGTCCAAATTCAAAAGCCACAACAGCAGGCATCCCTCGTGTATTCACAATCCCATTTAATTGTGCCGAACCGGGCGAACATTTTGTTGCAGCATGTGTTTCAGCATGCGGAACCTCACCGTGGTATTTAAACGGGATATCAATGCCGGTTACCCGGCCGAATGAATTTGCTGCGACAATTCTATAATGATAGGTTATACCTGGTTTAAGACCGGTAATCTCAGTGCTGACATTTACAGGGACATTTCCCGTAACCGGATTCTGGGCAGCGGGGATCAGGATCCCATAAATACTGGTGGTGCCAAATTCAAATGCGACAGAAGCCGGAAAAGAATTGGCATTTACAATACCGTTGAGTGTACCGGTGCTTTTCTTAATATTTGTTGCAGCCCTTGTTTCAGCAGTTGGTACCTTCCTGATCGCACCAGGTGTTATACTATCCCTTAAAGGTGGCGCACCTATCTGATCGATGAGAATTACCCCGTTTGCTCCTCTTGCTCCGTAAATAGCCGCGGCTGAACCCTTAAGAACCTCGATCGATTCCACATTCTGAGGAGGGATTTCGGCTATTGAACTGACTGGTGTCCCGTCAACAACAAAAAGCGGTTCATTGCTCAGATATCTCGATGATAACCCGCGAATCAGAATACGTCCTCCGTTTACAGTAAGCCCGGGTACTGTTCCCTGAAGCATATCGAAAATTGAGTTATATGAGGCAGTTTGTCGTGTGCCGTATATTTTGCTGACAGGAGTAGTGAGATTTTTTCTCTTCACTTTGCCATAACCAATATTTATTTCTTCCTCCTCAGGCTTATATTCGGGAATAAGATCATGCCCCACCACTGAAATGGGAAAAGTGAAATTTATCCTCGTCCTGCCATTGATAATTTCTTCCAGAAAACCATGCGTGATAGAAATGATACCAACCGATACTGAATTAGGTTTGACCTTTACTCTGTAGAATCCCTTCTCGTTTGTAATAATGCTGGTTTTAATATTGTCAACAATTATTAAGGCATTTGTTACAGGGTAGTGATTTACATCAACAGCATAACCGGTTATAATACTTCTTTTTGATCTCTCCAGCCCGTAAGAGGGTATGGCAGTTGCTACAGCAAGAAACAGCAATCCGATGATAAGAAAATTGACTGCTTTCATCCGGATAATGATTTAGTGCTTCCAGGAAGCTGGTCTGTTTTGAAAGAATACTTTTGTTAATTTTACCTTTGTCGTTCTTTAACACAAAGTTCCAATAATAAAATAACAAAGTCAATATCTTTTTGTTTCGATACTGGCTGAAATATATTATTTTCCGGGGATCCGAAAGGTTGTTTATCTGCCCGATAAATAATTAAACCGCGACATTCCTTCAAGTGCAGTTTCCATCCCGAACATGCGGGAACTGTTCAGGTATTTATCGTCACGGGAATGAATATATATGCATGATCTGCCGGACAGCATATTAATGATCTTCTCATGATCCTCCATAGGAATCGAGGGACAACCGAAGCTTCTTCCCAGTCGGCCGTACTGTTTGATGAATTCCCTGCTGACATAATCAGCCCCATGCATTACAATTGCACGTTCTCTTGCTTTATCGTTTATTCCCGGTTCAGTACCATCGAGATAAAGTGACAGACCATGTTTGCCAATATATGTTTCCCCTGTCAGATAAAACCCAAGGCTGCTCTTGTAAGAAGATGGAGAGTTTGAAAAACTGTCTGCAAACTCGTCCCCGCTGTTTCGTCCATGAGCAACAAGACTAACGTGGACGACTTCCATTTTATTCATATCGATTATCCACATGCGCTCAAAAACCGATGAAATGGAGAAATCGATTATTGTAAGAATATTCGATTTGATGTTGTTTGCGGCTTTGAGATTGAAAAATCCTGTAAGTGCTTCTTTGAAAACCTCATATTCCGGTTTTGACGATTCACTCCTGAGCATACTATAAAACGTGGTGCAGTAACTTTCAATTCTTTCGCCGGATGAAAACCCTGAAAGAGGTTCATTACTGTTATAGGATATATAACTGCCGGTTATAAGGGGAAACCATAAACTCAGAAAGATCAAAGTGATCAGTTTCACAGGCTGCCGGGGTATCAGATTAAAATTCGGAACGAAAAATAGTAATTCTTTTCTCTAACTCAAAAACACTGGAACCTATTATACGAAAAGTGTTAAATTTTGTTTCTTTCGTCATAAAAGTCAAGCAGGTTGTGCAGGTC
>DOTV01000168.1:3243-5564 GCA_003520925.1 Bacteroidales bacterium
GCAGGTTGTGCAGGTCGTCCAGGTCGTAAAGAACCTGATCACTGATTTTTATTGTAACTTCACCTCAAATTTTCAAGCATGAAAGCGTATTATTCGACAGCCTATGGCGGACCGGAGGTATCACAGTACGGAGATTATCCCGATCCTGCAGCCGGCGATGGTCAGCTGCTGGTTGAAGTTAAGGCAGTGTCGATCAACCCTGTGGATTACAAGGTAAAACGAGGCATAGCAAAATTCATGAGCGGCTCCAGGTTTCCCCGGATATTTGGTTCCGACTATGCCGGTGTTGTTAAGTCAGCCGGTAAGGGCGTTACACAATTCAAGCAGGGCGACAGGGTTTATGGTGCAACCCCGGTGATCTGGGGAAAACCAGGGGCCCTGGCTCAGCTGCTGGCAATCGACCAGAAATTCGCCAGGGCTATACCAGAAGGGATATCATTTGAAGTGGCTGCCTCACTGCCAATTGCGGCTCTTACAGCACTTAACGGATTAAGACGATGCGGAGTGACTGAAGGGAAAGATGTTCTGATTAACGGCAGCACAGGTGGTGTCGGACATTTCGCGATCCAGATCGCCAGAGCAAAAGGGGCCCATATTACAGCTACATGCCGGCAGGTTAATGCTGAGCTTGCCCGAAAGCTTGGAGCCGATGAAACAATGGGGTACAGCAAGGATGACTTTGCAAAGCGTGAAAAGAAATTCGATGCAATTCTGGATGCCTACGGAAAAATGAACCTGGGAGATATTTGCAGGCTTTTGAAAAGAGGTGGTATATATGCAACAACCCAGATAAAGCCCTTCCTTTTCTTCTCCTCCTTCTATGTTAATCTTTTTTATGGCAAGAAGCTTACTTCATCTAATATGCGTTCAAGGCCTGAAGACATGGACGAGATGGAGAAACTGGTCATTGACAGAAAGCTGTACCCCATAATTGAGAATTACTTTACCCTGGACCATTCAGATGAAGCTTTTGAACTTGCAGAAAATGGCAAACCCCGTGGAAAAATAATAATCCGGGTATTATCTGCTTAATGGCTTTGGAGCATTCTCTTCAAACCACTTTTTCTTTTCAGTGTTTTGATGCTTGCGGAATCTTTCCTGTCGCCTGTCGCCTCTTGCCTGATGCCAGTTTCATATACTAAAGTTATTCCATGACCGTTTAATACTTGTTGATCAGCAATTTAAAATTCCGGAGACTTTTCAGATCTGCCGGCAACTATAAAAGGAGATAAACATGAAAAAAGTTAACCTTATTATTGCAGTTACTGCCGTGATTTTAACTTTATTTTCCTGGGGAATAATTTCAGCCCAGACAACTTCAAAATCAGTTCCGACACAAACAAAACCGGCTCAAACACAAACAAAATCATCGCAGACTGTTACAAAACCTGTACAGACCAAACCAAAGACTAATCAGACTGCACCAAAATCAACTCCAAAAGTTCAGACGAAACCAAAGTCAACCCAGACAACCACAAAACCTGCACAGTCAAAATCAGCGCCGGTTCAGAAAAGCACCAAACCCGTACCGGCTGCCAAACCCAAAGATGAAGGAACTGTAAAGATCGGCACACAATCCTGGGCAGTGGCAAATCTGAATGTAATAACCTTCCTGAACGGCGATACAATCCCTGAAGCCAGATCCAATAAAGAATGGGTGGCAGCAGGTGAATCAGGAAAACCAGCATGGTGCTACTATAATAATAATCCCGCCAACGGTCCGAAATACGGTAAACTATACAACTGGTATGCAGTGAATGACCCGAGAGGGCTGGCCCCGGTAGGCTGGTCTCTTCCGGGCGACGAGGACTGGACTGCCCTGATGTACTATCTCGGAGGTCCTGAAGTTTCAGGAAGAAAACTAAAAAATACAACCGGCTGGATTGATGGTAACATCGGGACCAATGAAAGCGGTTTTACAGGCCTCTCAGCAGGGTATCGTGTTGAGAACGGAACATTTCTCAACCTTGGAAGTATTGGTACATTCTGGAGTACCACCGAAAGCAAACCTTCAACTGCAATCGACTTCTATCTGTCGCTTGGCGGAAGTCTGAAAAGCAGCAGCAATCCAAAGCAGCGGGGAGAATCTGTCCGCTGCATCAGGAAATAACTAAACCCGCCAGCCCCCTTTCTCTTCAGGGTCTTGTCAAAAAAATTCTGCCATTTGGCATCTGTCTCCGGCAATTCATCAACATGTTGGCATTCCGGAACAAGTCGGTATATAAATTGTTATACATTTAGAAAATTCCGGCAATGCCATTATGGAAGTAACGAAGACAATAAACCTGGTCTCAGGTCTGATGATAGGAACGGTCCTGCTG
>DOTV01000168.1:5923-11252 GCA_003520925.1 Bacteroidales bacterium
CGGAAGTGCCGCTGCTGTTAACCCTGATATAATTACACGGCTATATGAAAAAATGGGATTTCATCTTTCTCCCAAATGGAACAACAGAGACAGAATTGAACAGATGGTAACTGCTATTTATAATGCTCCCCTTGATGGCCTGATGGCTGATGATTACCATCTTTCTGATATTGAAAAACTTAATGAAAGAATAGTATCATCCGATGAACCTGCACCTGAAGATATTGAAAGGATGGAAGTACTGCTGTCGGATGCGTTGTTTCTTTTGTCTTCACATCTGGCTGCAGGTAAAACCGATCCGGTCAGTGTTGATCCGCAATGGAAAGCCTCAGGGAGAACCCTCAGAGAAAACTGGAGCAGTTACATTGACAGTACGCTGAGCACAAATAATATTAGCGATATTCTTCAAAACCTGACTCCCGCACACCGCGAATATGCCAATCTGAAAAAAGCGCTGGCCCTGTACAGGCAGATTGAAACAATGGGCGGATGGGGGAGTTTCAGCACAAGCCTTCCAAAGCTTGAAATGGGGATGAGACATCCTGATGTTGCTTCACTGAGGAAAAGGCTTGCATTTACCCAGGGAAATACAGAATTTAAACCTGAAGATGAGGAACTGTTCGACCAGCCTCTCCATGACCAGTTAATTGTTTTTCAGCAGATGAACGGACTTGAAGCTGACGGTGTGGTAGGAAAAGCTACAGCTGAGGTATTAAATATTCCGGTAAGGGACAGGATTGAGACTATTGAAGCCAATCTTGAACGCTGGAGATGGATAAGCAGCGATCTTGGAGACCGTTACATACTTGTTAATGCAGCTGATTTTGAACTCCGGGCAATTGTAAAAAATCAACAGGAATTTCAGACACGCGCTATTGTAGGAACCAGTAAAAGACAAACACCGGTATTCAGCTCGGTCATGAAATACATGGTATTGAATCCCGAATGGGTTGTCCCGCCAAAAATCATGAAGCTGGATGTTATTCCTGATATTATTAAGGACTCTGCTTACCTCGTTAAAAAGAACATGAAGATATTAAAGATGGACGGATCAGAAGTGGAGCCGGCCTCGATCGACTGGAAAAGCGTTTCTGAAAACAGATTCCCTTACATGATCCGCCAGGAGCCCGGACAAGGCAATCCCCTCGGGAAGGTTAAATTCATGTTTGCCAACGAATATGATGTATACATTCACGATACCCCTTCCCGTTCGCTTTTCACCCGGAATATTAGGTCCTTCAGCTCAGGCTGCGTGAGGATAGACAACGCCCTGGAGCTGGCACGATATCTCTTAAAGGATGATCCTGACTGGACACCGAAACGTTTGCAGGAGGCAATTGACAAGGGACAGAAACGGACCATTGTTCTTAAGAAACCGGTCCCGGTTCATATTCTTTACCTTACAGCATGGGCCGACGATAAAGGAACAGCTTATTTTGGCAAGGATATCTACGATCGCGACAGGCAGCTTATCACTGCATTAAAATAAGGGCCATACGAAAGCAAAGGATTTCCGCATACCCCGAACCCCGGACCTCGTACCTGATTTAAATTCTATTTGTTATACGGTTCAATAACCTTCTTCAGCAGTGCTATTGTTGCCTTTATACCTTCATCCTCGCTCAGCTTGTTGCCTTCGTATTCAACATCGATATAACCTTTAAATCCTGAATCGGAGATTATCTTCATCATTTTCACGTAATCAATCTGAGTCTCATTTCCGTTTTGATCAAAATCATGCGTCTTGGCGCTTACACCTTTTGCAAAGGGCATCAGATCTGCTACACCTTTATAACGGTCGTATTCGTAAAAATTCCCCAGATCGGGCAAAGTTCCGCAATTCGGTTTATTGACTGCCTTCATAATTTCAGCCAGCCATTTTCCATAAGAAGAATTTCCTCCATGGTTTTCAACAATCACATTAATTCCAAAATCAGCTGCATAAGCCGATAGCTTGCTTAAAGCATCAATTGCTGCAGCCTGCATCTGTCCCATAGTCCCCCTGCCGCCGGCATTAACCCTGATAGAATGACAACCCAGGAATTTGGCAGCTTTTACCCATTTGTAGTGATTCTCAACAGCTTTTGTCCTTGCTGTCAGTGAGGTGTCTGCCAGGTTCCCTTCGCCGTCGATCATAATTATCAGACTCTTTACACCATATTTTTCGCATTCATTTTTCAGCTTTGTAAGATACTCAGTATCCTCAGCTTTATCCTTGAAAAACTGATTAACATATTCAACGGCGTCGAGGCCATAGGTCTCCTTTGCAATTCTCGGGAAGTCCATGTTTGTGATTGTCCCCTTCCTTAAAGTACGGTTCAAAGACCATTCAGCAAGTGAGATTTTATATGCAGGCCCCTGGGAAAAGCTGTTAAGACTGATAAAGAGAGCCGACAAAAGGGTGATTATAAAAGATCTTGTTTTCATATCGATGGATTTTAGGTTAATGTTCAAAGGTAAAGAAAATACGTTTGAAATAATCATCTATTCCATACGGTAAACTTCATAACCGCAAAACTGCAAAACCGCATAACAAACTTAGTCTTTAACGCACCTGACCGAAGCTCCGTCATTCTGACTCAGGGATTCATGTATTACATCTTCTGATGAATATATAACTCTCATTGCATCGTAGGATTTCGAATGCCAGAAATGACCCGAGATTCTGAAGCGCTGGAAGTCTTTGTAGTATGCATTTCTGAAACCTCCCGGAAGAGCGTTAAATCCCGACTCATTTGTTGCACCTGTGTTGGGAGGCAGCCAGTCGCTGGTTCCGGTCTCTTTCATCTTTCCCCCGGCAAAGTAATTCCCCAGAAATGTTATGAGTGTATACCATTCGTCCGTATCAGGCACATGCCATCCGGCCGGACAAAGCTTTCCTGAACTTACAGCATAAAAATTATATAAAGCTCCGTAATGATTCAGCTTGAAAAATGCCTCATAATTTCCGTACCAGCAATATCCTGGAGTTTCCAGGTTAGCCCATGCGGTGTCGGATTCGACAAGAGGGATCTCCGTTCCGTCATTCAAATGTGTGGTCCTGAGGTTTTCCGCCATCCAGACGTGCGAGCCGATAAGCACAGTGTCGTAACCATTGCCGTCAATGTCGGAAAGGCCTCCCTTTTCCTTACTTTTCTCGCAACCTGAAGTCATAGTAATAATGACAACCATGCAAATTATCAGGAACTCCTTTGTGAACAGTGTTATATGTATCAACTGTCTGTACATCCTGTCTTTATTTACTGCAATCCATTGTAAAGTAAACATTCGGACTACCCGCATATTCAACATATACTCCCACCGTGGGGAATGGTGTTTGCCAGACACATACCCTTGTAAGGGATGGCATCCCGTTGAGATACAACTGGTAAATAAGTTTATTCCCGGAGATATCTATCGTTGAAATCCGGTTATATGAGCAATTCAGATATACCAGTATTGAATTATACGAGGTATTAAGGTCTGTAAGCCGGTTACGGGAACAATCAAGGGTGAACAGGTTTTTGTTGTCGGTTATATCCAGGCTGACCAGTTGATTTTGCTCACAATGGAGTTCCTGGAGGCTGGTATCAGCGGAAACCTGCAGATATGTCAAATTATTCCGTTCACAATATATTCTTTTCAGGAAAGGTTTACCCGAAACATCGAGGTCATTTAGCAGATTAGATGTGCACGCAAATACCTCCAGGGCATCAGAACCGGACAAATTCAGCATGGTCAGTCTGTTGCCTGAACAATATAATCCGGTAACGGCAGGATTAGCTGAGAGATCAAGTGATGTAAGGTTGTTCCATTCGCATTGGAGGATTTTCAGTCCTTGATTTTTTGAAAGATCAAGCGCCTTCAGCTGATTGGAATTGCAATTCAGTCTTTCAAGGACAGTGTTTTTGGAGATATCAAGTGTTGTCAATCCATTTCCCCAGCAATTGACCAACTGCAGGAGAGCATTTTTCGAAATATCAAGGCTTTTCAGCGGATTTGCCTCAGTATTCAGGGATTTCAGAGCCGTATTTTTAGAGATGTCAAGTGAGGTCAGCGGGTTATACATTGTTATCAATGTTTCGAGATTGATATTTTTTGAAACATCCAGGTAAAAAACTTTATTATGCTCTATATCAAGGTATTTCAAAGCCATATTCCCGGAAACATCAATCTCGGTAAAATCATTATCGCCGCAGCGCAATGTTTCAAGATTGATAAACCATTCCAGGCCTGTAAGGTCAAAAATATCGCAATAATAAATGTTCAGTTCCTTAACATCAGCGGCCTCTCTGAAACTTATCGTTCCGTCCCCGTCTGTATCAACTCCCCGCTCAATAAGCGCTTCGAGGAAATTTTCATCGATTATCTTAACAGAAGTGTTCTTTTCACACTGGCTGAATAAACCTGCGAAAACAATAAGAAATAGTATTTTAAATTTTTGAGTCATTTCCAAAATACACATGCCGGCAATATTTTGAGTCATTTTTGATTTCCCTGCTCCTGTGAAATCACCGTATGTGTAAGATTATAGCTTAATCCTATTTTTAATCCTGCAACAAACAATCTCTGATGATAGGTGTCTTCGGTGAACGGTACAACAGAATGGAGTTCAACTCCGGGTGAAATATCTATTGTAATCCCTTTCGTACTGAACTCCCTGCCTGCCCCCAATGTGAGGCCAATTCCTGTCTGGAGATCGAGCCATTCAGGTTTACTTACGGGAGCGTAATCAATAATTGTGCCGGCACTGATGAAGTATCCGTTCTGAAGATATCGTTTAAGCGTTACCGGAATACTCAGCATTTCGAAGGTTTCCGAATAAACCTTCTTTTCTTTATAAATCGGGGGGGACAATTCGAAAGAGGTTCTATGGCCCGAATAGCATGCGGCAAACTCAAGCCTGTAATGATCTGACACCATCCCTGAAACCTTGATGCCTGTAAACCATGAATCCCCGACATGCCATGGACTTGTCTCCTCGGTGATGTACTTTGTCGTTAGTCTGACTGGGATGTTTATTCCGCCATCTGCATAAACACCTGCCATGATATCCCTGTCAAACTTCCCTTCCTGTGCAAAAAGGGCTGCAAACGGTAAAACAACAAGCAGTAAAAAGGTTAGTTTTCTCATAATTTTTTAGAAACCTCCCCTGGAATATCCCTTCCATTGCCGGGAGAGCTAAGATAAGAATTTAATACCAACAAAGTATAACTGCATAACTGCATAACATATAAACCTGCTTCAGACTCCCCTGATTTTAAGGTGCCTACATAAACGTGAGCCTTTCCAGTTTTTCACTTGCACTTAACAGTTTCTGAAGTCTTGCCATCCTGGTCTTTTCCTGTTT
>DOTV01000062.1:0-3824 GCA_003520925.1 Bacteroidales bacterium
CTCTTATTACCTGTGATATGGAAAAGACTCCGCCAACTCCTTCTTGATGCCCGATCTCTGTTGTAACCCTGTCGATACCTTTCATAATTTCAGGATCTTTTATGTCTCCCCTTATCATTACAGAAATAGTCTGCGATCCTCCGAATTTAGAATTGATAAGTGCTGAAGCCTGCCTGACAGGATGTTTCGGGGCGAAGTAGTTTTCCTGGTTTGTATTGATCTTCAGAAATGCAATGCCTGAAGCAAGTATCAGGATAACAACCGACGAAATAAGGAGAATCTTTCCCGGGTACTTGATTATAAGCTTCGAGAGCTTGTTAAGAATGTCCTCAAATAATCTGGTTTTGTCATTTTTCCTGTTCTTTGAGATCAGACCTGAACCGCTCACAAATATCAGGGAAGGAATGAGCAGAAGGCTCATAAGAAGGGCCAGAGAAACACCCGCCGCCGCAAGAACTCCGACCTGTTTTGCAGGAATAATTGAATGGGTGAGCAATCCGAGAATACCTGCAACTGTTGTCAGGCCACTAAAAAGAATCGGCATGTTCAGTGACTTGATCAGTGTCTTTACCAGCTCTTTTCTTGAAGCATCCGGATATCTGGAACTTAACTCCTGGAATCTTGCCACCAGATATATTCCGTAATTATTGGCAACCGCTATCAGAATAACAGGCACCAGCAGGGTAATAATCGATAATTTCCAGCCTATGAGTGGGATCAGCGCCAGACTGAAGGCAGTTGTAAGAACAACTACACTGAATGGCAGTATGACACTTCGCCATGTTCCGAGGTTAATCTTGAGAACTAGAAGCATAATTATAAGAGCTGCAGGTATAAGTATGATAGCATCCCTGCCAACATCCCTTACCAGACTCTGTCTTATATAAGGTAATCCTCCCTTGATTATTTTAGCATTTCCAGGATTCGAACTGATAACTGAGTCAATCTTCTGAAGAGTCTCTTTTTCGGTTTTTGAATTGTTTATTGTAGCCGTAATTGATGCTGTTGTCAATTCAGAAGAGACAACAATGTCGCGGGCAAAACTATTTTCAAGAATATCTTTCCCGAGCTGTTTCAACTCAGCCTTTTCGGAAGGGATCTTTTTAATAAGAGGATTCACTGTCATCATTCCTTCATCGCTCGTTATGCTTTTAACCGTGAAAGGGGATATACTTGCGCTTATTCCACTGATTCTTGAGATAGCACGATCTATATCCTTTATTTGATTCAGGTTATAATTTGTGATTATACAGCTATCGGAGAAAAGGATAAGCACCATATCTTGAACTCCGAATTCACTTTCTATCTTGTCGGTAGCTATTCTCGACTTGATTGACCGGGGTACATAATTACGCATCTCGGGATCAATTTCCGTTTTGGGAATCAACAACACAGATCCGACTCCAATCGAGATGCACAACAGGATAATTATCCATCTGTACCGATAAATAAATTCTGCCATAATATTAAAAATCAACTCTCAGTGAAACATATGCTCCATTCATGAAATCATCCACAAGATCATATAGTGAACCCTTTCGTCCCGAATATATCTCTGCCCCGATGGTTATTGCCAATCCGTCAGCCGGCTTAATTTTTACTTCAGGGATTAATATCATATCATGTGAAGTAAAGTTGTACATCGTCATTACAGAAGGCAGAAGCTTTCCATATAGCATATCAGCCTCCACTCTCATTCCTGCCGAATTATAATATTCCTTTAACTGATTATTATATAGCCTGTTGAATGCTTCTACCTGTAGTTTTACATAATTTTCAATATTAAATCCAGGGATGGCAAGAAATGCTGCAATCTGTGAGAAATCAGTTTCAGTACCGATCACTGGTTCGACCGAGGATGGTGTGTAATCCACAACAAATTTTCCGCTGTATTCTCCCGTAAACCGCCAGATTCCTGTTGACCAGTCAGCTCCTAAGACCCATTTTATTTCAGGATAAGGAACATACTCATTTGTTTCAATCAGTAGTTTCGGATCGGACCATGCAGCTTCACCTCTTAGTCCGAATGCCCCAACAGCAGTTTCAAAATCAATCCCAAGGACTCTGGTCTTATAAGGCTTGACAGATAATTCAATAAATGGCTGCGGGATTGGCTGGGTAAGATCGAGACTGAATTTAGTGAGGGCTGTTCCGGGCAAAGGATCGTAACCTTCGAACCACGAGAGACTCCAGTCAAGCAGTTTAAGATGGAAATCTGCCTTAAGAGCGTAGCTGAACATTTCCTTTTCAGTAACCAGGGAGGGCAACTGGTTTATAACAACATATTCAGGAAGTCTGACAGGTTCAATTATGAGCACTGAAGATCTGTAATAAGGGACAACGACTGCTTCAAATTTAACTTTCGTCCAGGGATAATAATTGGCGGAAACCAGAAGGTTCCCCATATTCATATCCTCCCTGTCGGGCGATCGCGAAATCATATTTATCGGGGAGAGTTTTGACGTAGGATTTGTAAAATCGCACCGGCCCCATTGAATAATCTTCTGCCCGGCTGAAAAGTTCCATTTCTTTCCGTTTACACCTACCCAGGCTTCACGTATATCAATCTTGCTGACCGGATTAAGGAATTCGGTTCCATATCTGAAGCGAATATCTGCAAATGACCTGAAGTTTTTCCTGTTGCCTGTCTCAAGCTTCAGACCCAGATCAGAAAATGCAGCCGGAAAATATAGCTTTTCATCGGATTTATCAACCCATGTATAAAATCCGCTTCTTATAAAGCCTCCAGGTATCTTTTCTGATGAATATTCAGCGTCGCTTTTTACAACAAGGGAATCCTGGGATATGACAGGAATGCTGATCAGCAAAAAGAGCCCTGCTGATATAACCGGAACCTTCATTATTCATTTTTCTGCAAAGTAAAGGCAATAACGAATGTCGGTCGTCTTATCCGCTCAGTCCGCACCTGTAACTGGTAAACAACAGGTACGCCCCGCTGAATCCGTACTCTTCTATTTTGTTACACCTGTCATTTTTTCCCGGTATTCACTGGGGGTAAGTCCGGTCTGGCTCTTGAAAAAGGAATTGAATGTTGTCTTTGAATTGAAACCTGCATCCATTGCAATCGCAAGAATAGTAAAGTTGTTGAATTTCGGCTCACTGAACCGTTCCATGACTTCCTTGACCCTGTATTCATTTACGAATGTGAAGAAATTTCTTTTGTACTTCTCATTCAATACCTGGGTGATATGATGGCGGGCTATCCCGGTTTTTTCCGCAAGGTCATGAATTGTAAGGTCCCCATTCAGAAATGGTTTATTTGTTTCCATATAGGTAAGGAGCTTCTTAAGGTATTTTTCAGCGTGGGAATCTTTCAATCCGCTTCTAGAGTATTTTTCTGTTTCCTTCTTTTCACCGTTTTCTCCATCATGAAATACTTCACCAAAAATAACAGGCTGCTTGATGCCATAAAAGCTGTATACTGCAGAAAAAACAGCAATGAAACCAAATATTACAAAATATGGATCGAATGGAATGAAATCACCGATCATATTCAGACCTCCGAGAATGAACAATATTAAGAAAACAGCATAGAAGCTTATAGATAATATTTTTAGCCAGTTCAGCGTGATCCGCTGAGAAGTGTATGAAACCAGGTTCTTTAGATTCTCCTGGTGGTGTTTTATTTCTATAAAGGAAAGGATACTGTAAATTGTGATTGAAAAGAAAAATGTAATTGAGTAGACAATTCTAAGTGAAATTAATTTGTCTGGTCTGAAAAAGCTCCTGAGGTCCCTCACAAGAGGCTCTGACCTGAATATTACTGAAACAGTAAAGAAGGCAACAAAAGGAACAAAATGAAG
>DOTV01000062.1:4154-10350 GCA_003520925.1 Bacteroidales bacterium
TAGAGCAGGGGACCATAAGTGAATGTAATGAATGGAAATGAATACATTTCAATGACTTTGCTGTTTATAAGAGCAAAAATCATTTCTATGCAGATCATGTAAAGCCATGCTGCCATGAGCCGGTTAGCAGTGGTATAAGGTTTCTTTGTCGAGATCAGCAGACCTGCGAAAAATGATTGCGATATGCCGATATAAAGTACAGGTTCAATGTTTACCATACAATTTTATCCTCTGACGCCTGTCTTACAATAACTAACTACCAAAGATAACGAATTCAAATAAAAAATAAGGTATATTTGATGTTCAGGCGAATAGCTACTTAGCACGCCTGCTCAAAACAATTATTTGATATTTAATTATATATCTGATTCTTATGAGTATTCTGGTTAACAAGGATTCAAAAGTTATAGTACAGGGATTTACAGGCAGCGAGGGTTCGTTCCATGCTTCCCAGATGATTGAGTATGGTACAAATGTTGTCGGAGGAGTCACTCCCGGAAAAGGAGGACAGACTCACATTGGTCTTCCGGTTTTCAATACGGTTTATGATGCGGTAAAGGAGACCGGAGCAGATGTATCCGTAATATTTGTTCCTCCTGCGGCAGGGGCAGATGCAATAATGGAAGCTGCTGCAGCTGGCATCAGTCTGATTGTGACGATAACTGAAGGAATCCCGGTGTCAGATATGGTAATTGTTAAAGAATACCTTAAATCATTCAATTGCAGGCTGATAGGGCCAAACTGCCCTGGAATAATCACCCCTGGTGAAGCCAAAGTCGGGATCATGCCGGGCTTTATTCACAAAAAGGGAACCATTGGAATAATATCACGTTCCGGTACCTTAACTTATGAAGCCGTTGATCAGATAACAAAACTTGGAATGGGACAGTCGACCGGAATTGGAATAGGGGGTGATCCAATCGTGGGAACTACTACCCTGGATGCAGTCAATCTGATGATGCAGGATGATAAAACCGAAGCAATCGTAATAATAGGAGAGATCGGAGGATCAATGGAAACCGATGCTGCCGTATGGATAAAGGAGAATGGGACCAAACCGGTTATAGGATTTATCGCCGGACAGACTGCTCCAAAAGGAAGGAGAATGGGTCATGCAGGCGCAATAATAGGAGGGAAGGCTGATACCGCAGCAGCTAAAATTGAGATCATGACTAAATGCGGAATTCATATGGTGCAATCACCAGCGGATATAGGGGTTACAGTTATGAACGTTCTGAGAGAGAAATAGGCTGGTTATTGGTTCAGATGTACTCACCCACAACCCCATCTATGATTCTTAAAGAGGGGGCTTATTATCCTGTAAATTAGCGACTTACCCCTCTTTCCGCTAACTGGCGGGATGGAGGTGGATTAAGGTGTTGAGTACATTGGTCTGATAATTTAATAATTAAATCTTCTATATTTGCATAGAACTAAAATCTGAATCTATGAAACTTCTGGAAGGAAAAACTGCACTTATAACCGGAGCATCTAGGGGAATCGGAAAGTCAATCGCAGCAAAGTTTGCATTGGAAGGGGCAGCGATAGCTATTACGAATATTATTGAAGATGAAGCTTTCACTAATACAATCGATGAGATAAAGGCCCATAATGTGAATATCAGGGGATACATTTCAAATGCCTCCAGTTTTGAGGATTCTCAAAGGGTTGTAAATGAAATCATAAGAGATTTCGGGAAAATAGATATACTCGTCAACAATGCCGGAATCACTAGAGACACTTTGTTAATGAGAATGAATGAGGACCAATGGGATGCAGTAATTTCCGTAAACCTCAAATCGGTATTTAATCTGACCAAGGCCGTACTTCAGACAATGCTTAAGCAGAAAAACGGGTCGATCATCAATATGAGCTCAGTTGTCGGAGTTTCAGGCAACGCCGGACAGAGCAATTATTCAGCATCCAAAGCAGGAATACTTGGATTTACAAAAAGTGTTGCCAAGGAGCTGGGATCGAGAAATATAAGATGCAATGCCATTGCTCCGGGCTTTATTCTCACTGAAATGACAGAAAATTTACCTCCTGATATAAAAAGTGACTGGATAAATAAGATACCTCTGAAACGCGGCGGAACTCCTGAGGATGTGGCAAATACGGCGCTATACCTTGCCTCAGAGTTATCCTCTTATGTTACAGGACAAACGATTCATGTCTGTGGAGGTATGTTAACTTAAAATTATTTATTATATTTGTAGTACCGCAGGGCGCCTATCCTTATAGCACGAGGAAATGCAGCGAGACATATTTATTCCACACTTATTTTAAACAGGCGCCCTGCTTCTTTTTTTATAATACCTTGCTGTTCAATGCATAACTTCGTTTTTTTTCTGATTCTTTTTTTCCCGATAACCGGCTTTTTGCTTGAAAGGTACCTTGAATACCTTAATGCAGGGATGCGGTCCGAAATACTCCCATCGCAGCTTGTTGGAATTTGTGATAAAGAGGAGTACAGGAAGACAACACTTTATGAAAAGGATAATCTTAAACTATCGTTCTGGTCATCATCCTTCAACCTTGCCATTATTATAATAATGATCGTTGCAGGTGGATTTGCAATTCTCGATTCCTTTGCCCGATCGTTAAGCGAAAACCACGTAGTTATTTCACTTATTTTCTTTGGAATAATCGGTTTTGCATCAGAGATCATAAATTTGCCCTTCGGGTGGTATGACACATTTATTATTGAAAAGAAATATGGATTTAACACTATGACTGTCAGAATATTTATTACTGATCACCTGAAGTCATGGTTCATTGCTTTGCTTGTAGGAATTCCTGTCCTTGGATTGATTACCTGGATCTATTATAAAACCGGAAGTGGATTCTGGCTTTATGCCTGGGGATTGATTACCGCTTTTTCGGTATTCATAAATTTCTTTTATTCAGAATGGATAGTACCTCTTTTCAATAAACAGACTCCCCTGATTGATAGTCCGCTTAGAACTAAAATTGAAGCATTTGCAGAAATAACAGGGTTCAAGCTTAAGAATATTTATGTTATTGACGGATCGAAAAGAAGCACAAAGGCTAATGCATATTTCTCAGGATTTGGATCAAAGAAAAGGATTGTGCTTTATGATACACTGATTAAGGAGATGTCGGATGAGGAGATTGTTGCTGTTCTGGCACACGAGATCGGTCATTATAAAAAAAAACATGTTCTTAAAAACCTTATTTCATCAGTTATTCTAACGGGTCTGATGCTGTTTCTCTTTTCGCTGGTTGTAGAAAATCCATTATTATCTGCAGCAATAGGAGCAGAGACCCCAAGCTTTCATCTCGGACTGATAGTTTTTGGTATTTTGTACAGTCCGTTGTCACTGCTGATAGGTCTTATCTCAAACTATATTTCAAGGAAGAACGAGTTTGAAGCTGATAAATTCGTCCGCGATAATTACGAGCCGCTCATGCTTGCAGCTTCATTGAAAAAGCTGGCTGTAAAAAATCTGTCAAATATGATTCCTCATCCGGCATACGTTTTTTTCCATTATTCCCATCCTCCGCTTCTGGCAAGGCTGGCAAAATTGGAATGAATTTCTATATTTGCACCAGATTTTGCCTCCTTAGCTCAGTTGGTAGAGCAGCTCATTCGTAATGAGCAGGTCGTGGGTTCGAGTCCCATTGGAGGCTCATCTGATTGCGTTTTACACCTGCCTGCCGGCAAGCTGGGATTTGAGATTTCGGATTTATTCTTTAAATTCGGAATCTGAAACTAACAAAATGCGGGAATAGCTCAGTTGGTAGAGCATTAGCTTCCCAAGCTAAGGGTCGCGAGTTCGAGTCTCGTTTCCCGCTCTTAATAATCAGGGACTTACAAGTTAATAACAAGTGAGTCCCTATTTATTTGTACCAAATTTTGCACCATCAGTATAAAATGCTGGGTTGATTTTTGCTGTAAATATTTTAAATGCAAACCTTTTTTAATTGTTACTTTGTCAGAATAATTTTATTCCGAATCTGCTGTCTCTTTTTATAAAGTTTTAATTTCCGGATAGGCTTCTTCAGAATTCCAATTAATGGATTAAAGATTTTAATATTCCCAAATATCTTCATAAATCTTTTTCTTAAATCTGAATCCTCTTCATTCCAACTCCCTTCACATAAATGTACCGAATACGAATTCTCTGTTGCCTCATCAATCCTGCCTGCAAAGATTTCGGACGGTAGTATTAACATTTTATTACCTAAGTGCTGAAGTTCATTTTTATAACGGAAACCATATTTTTCAGCGAACATGGCAAAAATATCAGGAGCAATCATCCGGCTGAAGTAACTGCCATCACCCATTATAAAATGGTTTTCTCTATAGAATTTCATACAATCCTCCAGATAAGGGTGCCCATTAATACTACCAATCACAGCAGCCTGAATACCAAAACCAGGTTTAGGTGTAAATGGAGTCTTTGATGTTCCGTCTTCATTTAATAATGAAAGAGTATTCCCCTTTTTCACATAATTTTTATGATATAATACAGCAGAAAAAAAATCATTATCTAAAAAATGATCGAAGTTTTTCTTTACATATACATCTGAATCAAGATATAAGCCTCCTTCAGTATATAAGGCATGCAGGCGGATATAATCCGAGGCAAACGCCCATTTTCTGACCTTAACAGCCTCTGTTACAAATGTTACAGAGCCGAGGTCAAATTTTTCCTTATCCCACAACACCAGTTCATAATCAGGTAACTCCCTTTTCCATGAATCGATACACATTTGAACATTTAAAGGATAATCCTCTCCACTTAACCAACAATAATGAATCTTTTTAGGAATCATCTGACCCTGGATTATATTAGTAACTGATTTTAGTTATTGGCATTCCCTCTCAAATATATTTGGTTTTTTAATCAAAGGAGAGTTTTTAAATTTAAATTATTACATTAACTGACAATAAATGACGTATTTTCAAATTCCGTGACTCTAAATTGAATCAGGTATCCATTTCTGATCAGTTCCTATTTTCATTTTTGATTGAAGATTGTCTAAATTTGCCCTATCATAGGGTAAATAAAATGAAAGCCATAATTATAACAATCGGGGATGAGCTTCTTATAGGCCAGACAGTTGACACTAATTCCGCATGGATAGGTTCGGTACTTAGCCTCGCCGGATTCGATATCTTTAAAAAAATAACTATTCATGATAATAGAACCGATATCCTGAATGCTTTGGCAGAATCTTCAGGAAAAGCAAATGTGGTAATAATTACCGGAGGGTTAGGTCCCACCAGTGACGATATTACAAAACCAGCTCTTTGTGAATTCTTTAACACAAGGCTTGTAATGAATAATGAGGTTCTTGCTATGGTGGAGAGTATGATGCGAAGGAGAAATTTTCCCATGAACGAGAATAACAGAAGGCAGGCAGAAGTCCCGGAATCGTGCAGGGTTCTTACAAATGCTGCCGGAACTGCCCCGGGAATGTGGTTTGAAAATGAAAGGACAATTTTTATTTCATTGCCGGGAGTTCCGGCAGAGATGAAATATATAATGAACCAACATGTAATGCCTGCACTTAAAAAAAGATTTACATCACAGTTTATAATTCACAGGAATATAATGACATACGGAGCTCCCGAGGCAAAGCTTGCTGAAATGCTTGAAAGCTTTGAAGCCGTTCTTCCTGAATATGTTAAACTCGCATATCTTCCTTCTTCCGGAATAATAAAATTAAGGCTTACCGGAACAGGCGCCGATCGGGGTAAAATTGAAGAATCGGTTAATGAACAGGTTAAGAAACTTTATTCGATCATACCTGAACTGATTTACGGGGAAAATGAAGAATCGCTTGAAATGGTTATTGGAAAAATTCTACGGGCTAAGAAGAAAACAATCTGCACTGCAGAAAGCTGCACAGGTGGAAATATAGCTCATTTGATTACAAGCGTTCCAGGCAGTTCAGATTATTTCAAAGGTTCTGTAATTGCATATGCCAATAGCATCAAAACTGAATTGCTGGGAATTGATGTAAAACTTATTGATAAGTACGGTGCTGTAAGCGAACCTGTTGTTACTTCTATGGCGGAAGGGGCAAGAAGGCTTCTTAAAGCTGATTTTGCAGTTGCAACCTCAGGCATTGCCGGTCCCGACGGGGGAACAGAAGAGAAACCAGTCGGAACGCTCTGGACAGCAGTGGCTTCAGAGTCGGGAAACAAAGCAGACAAACATACCCG
>DOTV01000212.1:0-5748 GCA_003520925.1 Bacteroidales bacterium
GCTGCACGCTTTAAAACGTAAGCTTCACGCCTGTTCGACAGAACAAGACTTACTACAGCCGATTTATTGTTCGAAAAGTATCTTATTATATTCTCAGCATTGGTTCCTGATCCTGAGGCAAAAATAGCTATATTTCTCATTTTGTGATAATTAGATTTTTATTTTCAAATTTGATACAACTATCTCTACATAAGATTATTTCTCTAATTATCAACATATTAACCTTCATGACAAAGAAAAAACATGAAATCATTTGAAAAATATAGTACAAATATATTTCTTTGCATGGTTTTCTGATATTATTAATTAAAATTTAAAATCATGGCAGACATTGCTACCAGAGTAAAAGAGATAATAGTTGATAAACTTGGAGTTGACGAATCTGAGGTAACTCCTGAGGCCAGTTTCACAAATGACCTTGGAGCTGACTCTCTTGACACTGTTGAATTAATCATGGAATTTGAAAAAGAATTTAACATAGGGATTCCTGACGATCAGGCTGAAAGCATCAGTACAGTAGGTGATGCTATTAAGTATATCGAGGAAAATGCAAAATAGTTTTGCATTTAAAATAATCCATTTATGAGAAGGGTTGTAGTCACTGGGCTCGGAGCGATCACTCCAGTCGGAAATAATTTGCATGAATATTGGGAAGGTTTGAAGAACGGTCTAAGCGGATCAGCAATGATCACGCGATTTGATACCGCAAAATTCAAGACCAAATTTGCATGCGAAATCAAGAACTATGACTCCTCAAAATATTTCGACAGAAAAGAAGCCAACAAGCTCGACCTGTTTGCACAATATGCTCATATTGCTTCGGATGAAGCCATTGCTGATTCCGGATTGATCCTGGACAGGATAAATAAAGAGCGGGTTGGTGTAATATGGGCTTCAGGGATAGGAGGTATTGAGACCTTCTATCTTACAATCAAATCTTATATTGAAGGAGGAAGCATACCCAGGTTCAGTCCATTTTTTATTCCCAAAATGATTGGTGACATAGCTGCCGGTTCCATCTCAATCAAATATGGTTTCAGCGGCCCTAACTTCAGCACTGTTTCGGCATGCGCATCATCGACAAATGCGGTAATAGATGCTTATAATTACATCCGTTGGGGAAAGGCTGATGTATTTGTTACGGGAGGCTCTGAAGCTGCAATAAATGAACCGGGGATAGGCGGATTTAATTCGATGCAGGCTCTCTCCACAAACAATGATGAGTACATTTCAGCATCCAGACCATTTGATAAGACCCGCGACGGATTTGTTATGGGCGAAGGTGGAGGAGGACTGATCATTGAGGAATATGAGCATGCAGTTTCGAGGGGAGCAAAAATCTATGCTGAAATAATCGGTACGGGTATGACTGCTGATGCATTCCACCTTACGGCTCCTCATCCCGAGGGTTTAGGTGCATGCAATGTAATGAAGCTTGCAATAGCTGACGCTTGTTTAAACCCTGAAGATATAGATTACATAAATGTACACGGAACATCGACCCCACTTGGCGACATCTCTGAATCAAAAGCTATTATAAATGTGTTTGGTGAACATGCATATAAACTGAATATTAGTTCAACTAAATCGATGACAGGCCATCTTCTTGGTGCTGCCGGAGCAGTTGAAGCAATTGCTGCCATTATGGCTGTTGGAAATGATATTGTTCCTCCGACGATAAATTATAAGGTCCCCGATCCTGGTATTGACCAGAATTTGAATCTTACTGCCAACACGGCGCAAAAAAGGAAAGTGAACGTCGCAATAAGCAACACTTTCGGTTTCGGGGGTCATAATGCTTCAATCGTAATTAAAAAAGCCGGGATTTAGTGTCCATTTTCTCATTAAGAAATAATGGAACTTATATAGTCAATAAGCAGGAATTTGCTTCCCGCCTGAAAAAAATAACCGGTTTCCGGACAACTAATCTGCGGATCTATGAAGCCGCATTCATACACCGGTCAGCCTCTTTCACACTTCCTGACGGAAAGCGTATTAACAATGAAAGACTTGAATTCCTTGGGGATGCAGTATTGGATACAATTCTTTCCGATTACCTTTTCGAAAAGTTTCCTGATGCAAATGAAGGCTTTATGACAAAGATCCGTTCGAGGATCGTTAACAGGGAAATACTTAATCAGCTTGCCATTTCGATGGGAATCGACAAGATCCTCGTCAGCAATGTGAGTTCAAACAGTTCTACAAGGAACCTTTACGGCGACGCTCTTGAGGCATTTATTGGCGCCCTTTTTGTCGACAAAGGATTTAAAAAGACAAAAAACCTGTTTATTAACAGGGTTTTCAATAAATATCTCGATCTCAGTCAAATAGTTGATAAAAATTCTGATTATAAAAGCCTGGTTTTCGAATGGATACAAAAGCATAAAACAAATCTTACTTTCGAATACAAAGAAGAGTATGATTGCAATCTGAAGAAATCGGTTTTTTCAGCAACCCTTCTGATTAATAATGAAGAATTCGGAACGGGCCAGGGAGCATCAAAGAAGGAGGCAGAGCAGGAGGCAGCAGGTAAAGCATGGGCTAAACTGAAAGAAATTCATTCATTTCAGGGCTGACAACAATCTCTTTTCTTAACTTTATAGTTAAGGTATATTGACTATGCAGAAAAAGCAAAGGATAACAAAAATCCAATTATCTGTTAATGAACAGGACACACCTGTAGTATTAGGGATAGTCTCCACGGAACCCGATTACAGGCTTTCACTTGCGTTGAATAAAAAACTCAATATTTCATTAAAAAATACCGGTGCAGTTGAATTTCAGGACGATAAAGGCAAGAAATTACACTTCAGCCGGTTCTCTGATTCTTCAGGATCTGACTGGCACTATCAGCTTGTATCCAACAGAACAGAAAAGGAATTTATGCTGAAAAAATTAATAAATATTGATTATCTGCTTCTTCTACAGAAGCCTGAAAAGGGCTTCAACTATGAGGGGATTTTGTCGCAACTCAGAGAAATTGAAGCTATTACCGGTGTTTTCAATATTGAAATCAGTACTCTCAATGATAAGAATCTGAAATACCTGATTTAAGATCTTCAAAATTGATATAAAATAGAAGAGCCGTCCCGGGCGGGACGGCTCACTTCTTGATAACCCTAAAACTAACCTAACCTATGAAAAAAACCTCTATATCTTAAGAAACAAATATCATGCCAAATCCTTTACAAAGATATGAAGGCTATTTTAAATAAAAAAATGTTTTTATCCCTTGCGATTACAATTAACAATACTTTAATGAATTGTTAAAATTCTTAACCTTTAACAGGACAAGCCCCCATGTTAAAGAACGTTAAATAAAGAGATTAATAAAATATATACAAGTACTTTTGTATCTGTATGAAGCGTAAGACAATTGTATTGCTTGCCATATTCTTCTTCCTGGTTATTTCAGGCCTTATCCTGATACAGCTGTACTGGATAAGAAACGCAATCTCAATTACCGACCAGCAATTCCGGTACAATGCTAACAAGGCACTTGAATCAGTCGTTCTTGACCTTGAAGCACAGGAGCTTATTGATTATATAGTTCATGAAATCGACCCTGAATCGTCCGATTCAGTGACGGCCATAATTCCAGCCAATTCACCGCTTGCCAGCAGATTAAGGGGATACCAGGCCGACTCCAAACTTCCTGAACTTTATGGCCTGAGCAACCCTGAAAAACAATTTATAATTACAAATGCGGGTCAGAAAATATTTATTTCAGCAAAGGATATATCACCTATACCGGAAGAGGAAATAACAGAACCATCAGAACAGGCTATAAGCGCCGGGTTATCGAAAAGGGTGAGCAACAAAATTGTCTATCTCGAAAGCATAATGGAGAAAATACTCCGGACAACACCTGATATAAGGGAAAGGATAGATCCTGCAAAAATAAATGAACAGCTGAGGAAAGCCCTTAACAATGTCGGAATACATCTCGATTATGAATTTTCGATAAGATCGGGAAGGCTGGGTACAATCTGGAGCACGCCGGGATTCACGGATAAGCCGGGAACCAATAAATTCATAATCCAGCTTTTTCCGAATGATCCGGTACCCAGTCAGAATCAACTTGTTCTATACTGTCTTCAGGAGAAACACTATAAATTCCAGCAGATCGGGATTCTCGGTATCTATTCCATGATTTTCACATTGCTTCTGCTGGTTCTTGCCACAAGCACCTTCATTGTGATTTTCCGTCAGAAAAAGATGTCGGAAATAAGAAATGACTTTATAAATAACATGACCCACGAACTTAAGACACCCATTTCCACTATTTCACTTGCTTCCCAGATGATATCTGATAAAACAATACCCGATAAGGACAAGAATATAGGTCACCTTGCTAAAATCATTTCCGATGAGAGCACCAGGCTGAAATTCCAGGTGGAAAAGGTTTTGCAAATGGCAATTTTTGAAAGAATGAAAACCAGGCTCTCGCTTGTAAGTATGGATATTCATAAAATCCTGAACAGAGCAGCTGATAACTTCACTCTTCAGATAGAAGCACGTAATGGTAAGATGCAAAAAGACTTCCAGGCTTCTGACCCGGTTGCAATGATCGATGAGATCCACTTCCTGAATGCAATTTCAAATCTGATCGACAATGGCATCAAATACAGTGAAGGAAAGCCTGAGATACTTATTTCGACGCGAAATTATAGAAAAGGAATAATCATTTCTGTTGAAGACAATGGAATTGGTATCAGCAAAGAGAACATCAGGAGGATTTTCGATAAGTTCTATCGTGTTCATTCAGGTAATATTCATAATGTTAAAGGATTCGGCCTCGGATTAAGTTATGTAAAAAAGATAACCGAAGAACATAATGGAACCATTAAGGTGGAAAGCCAGATCGGTAAAGGTTCAAAATTTATAATATTCATCCCACAAAACGGACTGAAATGAACAAAAGGATTCTGCTCGCTGAAGATGACGCAAATCTTGGATTGCTGTTACGGAATTATCTTGATGCCAAGAATTATGAGACAACGTTGTTTATGACAGGGGGGTCAGCCCTTGAAGCATTCTCTCAGGGAATGTTCGACCTCTGCATTCTCGACATTATGATGCCTGAAATGGACGGACTTGCACTTGCAAAGGCTGTTCGAAGCCTTGACCCAGCTATACCGATAATATTTCTGACTGCTAAGAACCAGGAAGATGATATTATAGAAGGATTTAAGACCGGAGCCGATGATTATATCACAAAACCCTTTAACATGGAGGAACTTCTTTACAGGATTGAAGCAATATTCAGAAGAACCATAAGCCCTGTTAACGTAAAAGGAGAAGATTTAAATCGTATTGGTGAATATATTTTTGATAACAGGAGACAGCTTCTCTCCTTCAGGGAGCAGCAGATCAGCCTTACTACAAAGGAATCTGAACTTCTTGACCTCCTGTTCCGGCATAAAAATGAAATACTTGAACGTAATTATGCTCTTAAGAGTATCTGGATTGATGATAACTACTTCAATGCCAGAAGTATGGATGTTTATATTACAAGACTAAGAAAATACCTGAAAAAGGATCCGGGTGTTAAAATCCTGAATATCCATGGCAGGGGTTACCGGCTTATTTGCTAAATAGTCAGTTTTGTGCTGGAATTCAATCAAGCTTTAATACTGCCAGAAAAGCCTGCTGCGGTACCTCAACATTACCGATCTGTCTCATGCGCTTCTTTCCCTTCTTCTGTTTTTCAAGGAGCTTCCTTTTTCTTGTAATATCACCTCCGTA
>DOTV01000212.1:6078-17682 GCA_003520925.1 Bacteroidales bacterium
GCTGCCTGGATAGCTATATCAAATTGCTGACGGGGAATCAATTCCTTGAGCTTGACGCACATTTTCCTTCCGAAATCATAAGCATGTCCCCTGTAAATAAGGGTTGAAAGGGCATCAACCATCTCCCCGTTAAGAAGTATATCGAGCCTCACAAGGTCAGCCTTCTGATAATTTGTATAATAATAGTCAAATGAGGCATATCCCTTTGAAATGCTTTTCAGCTTGTCATAAAAATCAAAAACAATTTCCGAAAGTGGCATTTCAAATGTCAGTTCAACCCTGTCGCGGGTAAGATAAATCTGGTTTTTTAATACCCCTCTTTTATCGATGCACAGCTTCATAATCGATCCGACATAATCCGACAGGGTGATTACCTGGGCAACAATATATGGTTCCTCAATTCTTTCAATGTAATTTACGGCTGGGAGTCCCGAAGGATTATGGACGTCAATGGATTCCCCCTTTGTGGTGTAAACTTTAAATGAAACGTTCGGGACTGTTGTGATAACATCCATATCAAATTCACGATCGAGCCTTTCCTGGATTATCTCCATATGGAGCAGACCCAGAAAGCCGCATCTGAATCCAAATCCAAGAGCTGCAGATGACTCCGGTATAAAAGTAAGGGAAGCATCATTCAGCTGAAGCTTCTCGATTGAAATCCGAAGGTCCTCATATTCATCCGCATCAACAGGATACATTCCCGCAAAAACCATCGGTTTTACATCTTCAAATCCGGAAATAGCCTTATCGCAAGGATTCCTGACAGTCGTTATCGTATCACCGACCTTGACTTCCGAAGATATCTTTATTCCTGAAATTATATAGCCAACGTCGCCTGCTCCCATCTCATCCCGGGGATCCTGCTTCAGTTTCAATACTCCTATTTCTTCGGCATTATATTCATGACCAGTGCTGAAAAACTTGACCCGGTCGCCTTTTCTGATTGTACCGTTCACAATCTTAAAGTATGCTATTATGCCACGGAATGAATTGAAAATCGAATCAAAGATCAGCGCCTGTAATGGAGCATCAGGGTTTCCTGCCGGTGGTGGTATTTTATTAACTATATCATGAAGTATCTTTTCTATACCCATTCCCGTTTTCGCGCTTGCCTCTATGATATCCTCCCTGTTGCATCCCACCAGATCGACTATCTGATCTTTGACCTCTTCAGGCATTGCATTCGTCATATCCATTTTATTGAGCACCGGGATAATCTCTAGACTATGGTCGATTGCCATATACAGGTTCGAAATTGTCTGAGCCTGAATCCCCTGCGTGGCATCAATGACAAGTAGTGCTCCTTCACAGGCGGCAATTGACCTCGATACCTCATATGAGAAATCAACATGGCCAGGAGTATCAATAAGGTTCAGGTAATACCTTTCGCCGTTATAATCATACTCCATCTGGATCGCATGGCTTTTAATTGTAATACCTCTTTCTCTTTCAAGATCCATATTGTCAAGGATCTGGTCCTGGTATTCCCTTTCTGTGATAGTATTCGTTATTTCAAGAAGGCGGTCAGCCAGGGTGCTTTTACCATGGTCAATATGTGCTATTATACAGAAATTGCGGATCCGGTGCATCAGATAAGATTCTGGAAACAGGTGCAAATATATAAAATTATGCCCCTAAATCCCCTGCAGGGGACTTATTAATTCAACATATGATTAAACCCCCTTTAGGGGGAAGGGGGCAAAATAACAAGAGCCAGGTCTCAGACCTGGCTCTACATTATTATAAACCGTTATATTTTTCCTGATTAATAAGGCATTCCGCCACCCATTCCCTGTGGAGGCATCGGAGGCTGTTTTTCTTCTTTCTCATCAACAATAACAGCTTCTGTGGTCAGGAACATTCCTGCAACCGAAGCAGCATTCTCAAGAGCGACCCTTACCACCTTAACCGGATCAATAACTCCGCAGTCATACAGCTTTTCGAATTTATCGGTCTGGGCATTGTAACCAAAATCGCCCTTACCTGCTTTTACTGCATTTGCAACTACAGCACCCTCTTTTCCTGCATTGAGAGCTATCTGGCGGAGTGGTTCTTCAATAGCACGCTTGATAATCTCGATACCGGTATTCTGATCTTCATTTCCTCCCTTGAGTTTATCAAGTGCCGAAATTGAACGGATATATGCAACGCCACCACCCGGGACAATACCTTCCTCAATTGCAGCGCGGGTCGCATGGAGTGAATCGTCAACGCGGTCCTTCTTATTCTTCATTTCAACCTCCGAAGCAGCACCTATATAAAGAACTGCAACACCACCTGATAATTTTGCAAGACGTTCCTGAAGTTTTTCCTTATCATAATCTGAAGTGGTCGTTGTCATCTGCTGTTTGATCTGTGCAACTCTGGCTTTGATCATTGTCTTGTCGCCATAACCATTTACGATAGTTGTATTTTCCTTGTTCACTGTAACTTTTTCTGAAGTGCCAAGCATGTCGAGAGTCGTATGTTCGAGTTTGAGGCCTTTTTCTTCAGAGATCACTGTTCCGCCTGTCAGAATGGCAATATCCTCAAGCATCTCTTTTCTCCTGTCGCCGAATCCGGGGGCCTTCACTGCACAAACCTTCAGTGAACCACGCAACCTGTTAACAACAAGTGTTGCCAGAGCTTCTCCTTCAACGTCTTCTGATATAATAAGAAGCGGACGGCCATTCTGTGCTGTTGCTTCGAGTATCGGAAGCATATCCTTCATGGAAGATATTTTCTTGTCATATATAAGGATATATGGGTTCTCGAGATCAGCTTCCATCTTTTCGGCGTTGGTCACAAAATATGCAGATATATAACCGCGGTCGAACTGCATTCCCTCAACAACCTCAACGGAGGTGGAGGTACCCTTTGATTCCTCAACGGTTATAACACCCTCTTTATGAACTTTGTCCATAGCTTCAGCAATCAGCTTGCCTATTTCCTCATCATCGTTAGCTGAGATCCTTGCTACCTGTTCGATTTTAGCCAGATCGTTTCCAACAACCTGTGCCTGCGATTTAAGATGCTTGATAACTTTCTCAACTGCAAGGTCAATACCTCTTTTAACATCCATCGGATTGGCGCCGGCTGTAATATTTTTCAAACCTACATTTATAATTGACTGTGCAAGAACGGTCGCAGTGGTTGTTCCGTCGCCGGCTATATCCCCGGTCTTGGAAGCAACCTCCTTAACCATCTGTGCACCCATATTCTTATAAGCGTCAGATAATTCTATATCCTTTGCCACGGTAACCCCGTCTTTTGTAATGTGGGGAGCTCCGAATTTTTTCTCAAGAACAACATTACGTCCCTTTGGGCCCAGTGTAACTTTTACTGCATCGGCCAGCATGTCAACGCCTTCCTTAAGCAGGGCGCGTGCATCGATATTGTATTTAATCTCTTTTGCCATATTATTTAAAATTTATTGGTTTGCATTAATTATGAAATGAAAAGAATATCTGACTGTGATATAAGAAGATAATCCTCGTTGTCTATCGAGAGTTCCTGACCGGAATATTTTCCGTAAAGAACAACGTCACCTTTTTTTACTTCCATTTCCTCATCTTTTTTGGGAGCGCCTACGAGAATAACTGTGCCCTGACGAGGTTTTTCCTTTGCTGAATCAGGAATTATTATTCCGCTTGCAGTTTTTGCTTCAGCTTCGTGAGGTTTTACCAAAACCTTTCCAGCCAATACTTTTCCTTTTAATTGTGCCATTTTATTTAGTTTTAAAGTTAATGATTATTTTCTGCCTCTTCATTTAGCATAATTTATGCCAAACAGCAAATTCGTGACACCGGCGACAATAAGCCGACATTTTTTCGGCCAGGTCCTGACATTTTCCGGGTAAATTCTGTATCAATTTTGTCTATATAATTATATATGAATGCATTACGAGATAAAAAACAAAGTGTCAGTTTATGACAAACTGACACTTAACTAATATCTCCGGATATTCTCGTTTAATTCTGAGGTTGTTGCTGGTTTCCTGAAGGCGGAGCAGGAGTCTCAGTTGGGACGGCAGTTGGCAGAGTCGGAATTGCACTTGGATCAACTGCATTCTGAATTGAGTTTTCAATTCTTGAACGCTCGGTGGTTGCACCGCGTGGTATTGTAGCCGTAGCCACTACACAGAGAATAAGTATCGCCGCTGCAAGAGTCCATGTCGATTTTTCGAGAAAATCAGCTGTCTTTCTTATTCCCATCGATTGTCCAGCCGATGTAAAATTGGCAGCAAGACCTCCTCCTTTTGAATTCTGAACAAGAACTATCATAACCTGAATAACGCAGGCTATAATAATAAGAACCGAAACAAAAATATATATTCCCATGAGTCAACTATTTGATGATCGCCTTTATTTTTTCAATTTGAGTCGCAAAGTAACCACTTTTTTCCGGAAATTTCAAACTTAATTTTTCATAAATTTCTATCGCCTTTGAATAATAGCCCTGATTCACATAAATCCTGGCAAGGGTTTCAGTAACGAGTCCTCCTTTTTCTTCAAGATGAGGGGTGGATAAATCTACCACAGGATGTTCGGTTTTGTCCATCCTGGGCTCTATCCTTGGATTGAGTGAAATGAATTTATCAATCAGATCCGTCTGAGCTTGTTTATTCAGATTTACATCCGGTTTTCCGGGTTCAGCAGGAGTAATGACTACATCAGGTACCGGCTTTTCGGGTTCGGAAGTTGTGACAGCTCCATCAGAAACCAGCTTTTCTTCACTGACTGGAACAGAGAATCCTGGATCCATATAAAAGACTTTTTCTTCAGCTTCATCAGGCACTTCATCAATTACAAGAGCGCCCCTTAAAGGTTCATCAATATCAGGTTCATCAGTTTCCGGCTCAAATGACCCCATAATTGTACGCTCCAGTAACTTATCAGTACTTTCTGACTGGTCTTCTTCACGTTTTTGCTCCAGGTCCCTTTCAATTTCAATAATAAGATCTTCACTGTTCCTGGCCGACTCAATCACAGTCTGTTCAATATCTCCCCGAACTGCTTCTTCATTTATTATGGGTTCAGGTATACGTGATTCTTCCGTTGGAGCTTCTCCGATCTTTATTTCTTCCTTAATCAATTCCGGTATTACAGGTTTTTCCTGCTGCTCCTCAAAAATTTCATTTTCAAACCGGACCGGTTCTATTTTAATGAGATTGAACAAAACCTCCCTGTCAGCAATATGAATAGCTGAATTTCTAAGCTGATTTTCAAATCTTATATCAGAATTATCCTTAAGACCCTTAAGAAGCAGAAGATGTGCAGTCTGAAAATATGGAAAAATATTGACGAGCTCGTTTAATTCTGCGAGAACCTGCCTGTCGACAGGCTCATTTCTTCCCATCAGACTTAAAAAGTCGTTCTTATTCATGGCTGGTCACCAGTTTACGAATGCCCTGTTAAAGATATCTTCAACAATCATTTCAGTTATTTTTCGGGAGAGCTCCGCTTCCACATCAGTAAGGTCGCTGGTACTTGGGTAATCTTCATACCTTGAGAATGATTCTTCGAAGCTCTTTTCGGGATCGGCAGAATTTGTGAATTTAACCTTCACAGTAATGGTAAACCTGTTCATTGCAGCAGTTGCATCAGCCGAAACAGTTAGCGGCCTGGTACTGTAATCAGATATCTCACCTTCAAAATTTGCATCACCCAGACCATTGATAATATTCAGGCTGGTCTGAGCTTTGCATTTGTCACTGAGAGCATCTGTAAGCGTCTGGCTTAATCCCGGCTGAACAAGACTTGCCCTGTTCTGGAAATACTGAATACTTACCGATTTCAACCCTTCAGTGCTAGCTCCCGAAAATGAATAGATACCGCATCCGCCGTTTACAACCAGGAAAATTGCGAAAAAAATCATGAGAATGTTCCTTACTGACACGGGAACGGGGATTTTACATTTCAATTTCATACTCTTTTATTTTTCTGTAAAGAGTTCTTTCGGATATTCCAAGCTCATGTGCGGCCATCTTTCTTTTGCCATTGTACTTTTCCAGAGCTTTCTTTATCATCTCAATCTCCTTGCCGGCAAGGGATAATGATTCTTCCACAACCTCCTCGGTATCCTGTATAGTACCTCTTGCGCGGGCAACCGTGAAATCAGCCGGATGTGTCTCAGGAACGGATTCGATTGGCTCCTGGCGGCCTGCATCCCTTAAGAGATTCCTGATGACTACAGAGTTGTTCTCATGAAAATTAACATCAATTTCACCGGTTTTAATGAGTTCGAGAACCAGTTTCTTAAGGTCGTTCATATCACTCTTCATATCGAAGAGAATTTTGTACAATATCTCCCTTTCTGAAGAAAACGATCTCTCTTCATCCCGTTTTATAACAGCTGGAAGCTTCACTCCGGTGTAATCGGGAAGATATGTCTGAAGTACCTCGGCACTTATTTCCCTTTCCTTTTCTATAATTGAAATCTGCTCCGTTATGTTCTTTAGCTGGCGCACATTCCCAGGCCATGAATAATTTATAAGTATATTTTTGGCTTCGTTGCTAAGCCTGATTGAAGGCATCCTGTATCTTTCAGCAAAGTCGACCGCAAATTTCCTGAAAAGTAAAAATATATCCTCACCCCTTTCTTTTAATGGCGGAATCTTTATTGGAACTGTATTCAGCCTGTAAAACAGGTCCTCCCTGAATTTGTCATTATTGATAGCTGTTACTACATCAACATTGCTGGCTGCAATCACACGGACATTTGTTTTCTGGACTTTCGAAGAACCAACTCTTATGAATTCGCCGGTTTCAAGAACCCTCAGCAGGCGAACCTGTGTTGAAAGAGGCAGCTCTGCAACTTCATCAAGAAATATGGTACCACCGTCGGCTACTTCAAAGTAACCTTTTCTGCTTTCAGTTGCCCCGGTGAAGGAGCCTTTTTCGTGACCAAACAGCTCCGAATCGATAGTACCTTCAGGTATAGCACCACAGTTTACAGCTATATACTGACCGTGCTTCCTGGCGCTGAAACTATGTATCACCTGAGGAAATACTTCCTTGCCTGTCCCGCTTTCCCCGGTTATAAGAACGGAAAGATCTGTAGGCGCTACCTGCACAGCGATATCTATTGCATGGTTAAGCCCTGCATGATTACCTATTATTCCGAATCTCTGTTTAATACCCTGAAGATCTTTCATTGCTGTTTTTCGCTGGTGCGAATTTAAGATATTTTTAAAACATTGGGAAATTCAATTTTCGTAAATTCGCAGAATGAAAACATTTAACGGATATCACTTAACTGGCATTATTCCTGCGCGATATGCATCAACCCGGTTTCCGGGAAAACCTCTTGCAATCATCATGGGCAAACCTATGATCCAAAGGGTTTATGAACAGGCCTCCCTGGTTCTTGATGAATTGTATGTTGCTACAGACGATCAAAGGATTCATGACACGGTTATGAGTTTCGGGGGGAGAGTCATTATGACCTCTGACAGACATCAGAGCGGAACCGACAGGTGTGCTGAAGCTGCAGCTAAAATTGCATCTGTGAAAGATAAGACAGCTGATGTAGTTATAAACATTCAGGGCGATGAACCATTTATCAGACCGGAGCAGATCGAACTCCTTATTTCATGCTTCACCGATAAATCGGTTGAGATATCGACACTTGTCAGGAAAGCTGAACCAGGTGAGGACATAACCAATCCAAATCATCCCAAAGTTATACTCGATTCGTCGGGAAATGCTATCTATTTCAGCAGGTCTGTTATTCCGTATCTGCGTGGTGCTGAAATTAGTGAATGGACCAGCATGCACACCTATTACAAACATATTGGCCTCTATGCTTACCGAACAGAAACCCTGAATAAAATCACGTCATTATCAAGCAGTTCGCTTGAAAAAGCTGAATCGCTGGAACAGAACAGATGGCTGGAAAACTGCTATAAAATAAGAACTGCTGTAACAATATGGGAAAGCATCTGCATCGACACACCCGGCGACCTGGAAAAAGCAGAAATTTTCTTTAATAAATTTAAATAAAAATCCGTACCTTTAGCACAGTTTTTGTTGGCCATTTAGAAAAGAGTGCTTATGAAGCAAACTCTACTCTTAATTATATTACTATTAATCCCATTATGCCTTCATTCCCAGAGGGATACAGTTAATATTGTCAGAAATTATCCCCAGAAAACCTTCGCCAGGGAAGCTGCTCCATCGAACATCAATATTTTTCCGGTTCCTGTCAGAGAAAACAGTTTTACGATAAAAACCGACAGGGATATGACTTCAGTTAAGGTAACCAATATGATCGGCCAGGATATTTTCAGAGCTGAATACAGTAATCCTGTCCCAGTGACAAAAGTACTGCTTAAAAAACCTACAAGAGGTATGTATCTGGTTACTATCGCTTTTACAGATGGCACAAGGATTGTCAGAAAAGTCATGATTGAGAATCCTGAATAAAGCAGTCTCTCAAACCTGTTTTAGCCGATAAGGGGAAATTCCGCAAATCCGTAACATTATATTTTTCAGAATCGATGGAACAATACGTTTCTTTGATTGTTTACTATTGGGGGACTTTAAATAGTTAAAATTGAATTATTGAGACTGCCATGGAAGAAGCAATAAATGTTTTCTCGATAAAGGATCTCGAAAATTTCTCCGGAATAAAGGCTCACACTATCAGAATATGGGAAAAAAGGTACAGGGTACTGGAGCCTGACAGAACAGATTCAAACATAAGAACTTATAGCGAAACGGAACTGAAAAAGATCCTTAATGTCGCTTACCTTAACAGGAATGGACTGAAAATCTCAAAAATTGCAGGCCTTAGTGAAGATGAACTTACACAAAAGGTGATGGCAGTAAGCGGCCGTGCCGAAAGTCCTGACAAAAGTTTCCAACCGGGTAAAATACTTATGACTGCCATAAGGTTCGACGAAAGTCAGTTCAATGAAGCCCTTATCCCGTTCATAAAATATAATGGGATTGAAGATGCCTATATCAGGTTTTTTTATCCCCTGCTCGAAAAATCAAGGATCCTCTGGCAGACCGGAAGCATGTCGCGCGCACAGGAACAGTTTGTCCGGAACTCTGTAAGACAGATAATGATTGTAGAAGACTACAACCTCAAACCCCCTGCCAACAGATCAAAAGGTTCATTTGCAATGATTAACACATCTGACAACCTGTCAGACAGCAATTTCCTGTTTTATAAATATATCCTGAAGAAAAGAGGTTTTGACGTTATTTTCACCGGAGGCGTTCTCCCCGCCTCTGAGGTTATTGAAATTCATAAAATAAAATCTTTCGATTATCTTGTTGTCAACTCGGGGTCATTTGATTTTGCCAGGAAAAAGATCGGTTATTTCAGCAGTATCGGCAAATCACTTCTGATAAAAAAGATTATACTGACAGATTATCCGGATTCTCATGAAAAAAGGATACCTGAAAATATTATGATAACAAGGAACCCGGAAGAATTCAGGAAAGCGATCTCAACATTGAAATAGGTTTCATACCAGCTGTTTTGTCAGGAGTCTCATCGTAAATCTGTAATAAATTAAATATCTGACCTCATCTATTAAATTTTTAAAAGGCCAGTAAAATACTCTCTTTCCTTTTCCAGGTTTACAAACGGATTCTTTTGGGTTATCAGATCAATCCTTGACAATATAGTTTCAGAAAACTTCACTATCTGTTTTTTATCATAAGTTTGTATCCGGTGTAATACAGCTTTTGAAATACTGGCAACTTCTTTCCAAAGACCTGCTGTCTTTTTATCCAGATAACAGTCGGTGAATGCCTTCCAAATATAATCAACCGCCATATCTGAAATATGAAGCATATCATCATCATAGAACCTGTAATCACGCAGGTCATCCATAACAAGTTCATAAGCCGGAAAATATGAAGGTCTTGATGTATGTTCAAGCAGCTTTTCAACAGCCAGGAAGAGGACCGATTTGCTTACCTGGTTTCCATGGGCACCATCCTTCAGGTGACGAACCGGACTTATTGTAAAAACAACTTTCAAATCAGGAAAAAGTGATTTCAGGTTGTCAAGCTGGTCTGCCCAAAAATTAGCTATGAAGTCGGGAGATAAAAGCTCATGAGTGAACCTGATTGAAGGAATTTTATGACAGTTTGAGACAATTTTACCCGTATCTTTCCATCTGAAGACCCTCGCAGTGCCAAAGGTTATAAATAGAAATTTTGCATGTGCCAGAAAAGTAAGAGCTTCTGCTGATGTTTTGTTTATTTTTTCGAGTATCTTTTGTGGATCGGAGGATGAGAAATCGGTATAATGGTCAAAGGAGATCCATATGTCATCAAATTTAACGAGATCGGACCGATCATATGTTTTTTTACCTGTTATCGTGTTTATTGTGTTGCAGACCGAAGCAGGGTTATAGACCGTTCCTGAAGGGTTTATCATCACAGGCATCCGCCCAAGTTCAAGTTGGTTGCCCATTGATGTGGCAAAGCATGACCCTATGAATAAAACCGGATCTTTGTAGGTTATTTTATCAGGTGAAGGCTCAATGTTAAATGTCGTTCTAAGTTCCATCCTCTGAAAAATGATATCTCATGATAACCTTGTGTCAAGCCATGTAATAATATAACTAAACATTTCATGTCTGTAGAGGTCATTATGAAGCTCATGGTATCCCCCATCCCACAATTTCAGTTCGGCCATAACGGTTTTAGCTGCAAATTCACGGCTTCCCTCGGGTGAACATATATGGTCATCTGTTCCATGCATAAGGAGCAGCGGCTTTTTCAGGCTGCCGGCATTGACCAGCGAATTTTTTCCGGCCGACATTGCCGAGTGGAACAAACTTACCGAAATTTTGTCGTGTATGAGCGGATCATTCCTGTAAGCCTTCACAACCTCCTGATCGTGTGAAATATGGTCCACCACCAGTCCTGAAGGCTGGATAAGTTCGGGAAAAATATACTTCATGGTCCTGGCAAGCTTCACCTTTAATGGATCAGGTTCAAACGAAAGTTTAAGCCACGGGGATGTGACAATCGCACCGTTTATAGCTGGATCCTTGCGAATAATGTAATCCAGAACGATTCCACCTCCAAGACTGTGGCCATAAAGGAAAAGAGGTACACGCGGAAAAGTCTTGCGGCATTCATTAAGCAGGATAGCAATCATTTCATCGGTCTGGCTGAAACTTCTTATGTGCCCTCTCTTGCCGTCCGATCGTCCATGGCCTGGCAGGTCCACTCCAGCCAATGCTATCATTGACTCGTTAAATAAACCAGCCCAGTTGCTGTACCGCTGAATATGTTCACCCAGCCCGTGAACAAGTATTACCACTGCACGTAGCTTTTCGCCGGGACTTTTAATGTAACCTCTGAGAATCTGACCGTTAGAGAGTTTTATGTTAAAATCCATCTTTTTTTTCTTTAAAAGTACAAAAGATGGAGGAAATAATAAGGTTACTGAAATGATAAACTGTTTTATAGTGAAACATTTTCCTTTTCTTCTTTTCGTGATTCATCCTCCTTCTTGGGGTTGTTTAAAAAGTCGAAATCCATTAATCCTGCCTGACGGCAGGTAGGCGCAAAGGGCGCTATCCGAGGGCCCGAAAAGGTTTAATTAATCAAACATGTAGAGCTGTCTGAGACCAAAAAACAAAACAAA
>DOTV01000042.1:0-4560 GCA_003520925.1 Bacteroidales bacterium
TGAGTGTGAGTGTGAGTGCGGGTTTTGAGGAAAAAAGAATGAGAGTGCTCGCTCTCGCTCTCACTCTCACTCTTTTTTCTGCTCCCCAGGCTGGACTCGAACCGGCGACCCACGGATTAACAGTCCGTTGCTCTAACCAACTGAGCTACTGAGGAAAGTATTTTTATGCCTAAATTTGGCGTGGCAAAAATAAGGGCTTTATGTGAATTAAGCAATATCTTTACCGAAAATTTTTAAATGAAACGAATATTGGGAATCGGCAATGCCCTGGTAGATGTTATGACACTTGTTGAAGGCGATTATATTCTGGAGGAATTCAAACTGCCAAAAGGAAGCATGCAGCTTGTCGACAGGGAAACATCGGAAGGAATAAAAGCCGCTACTGAGATTTTTCCCAGGACCTGGACATCAGGCGGTTCGGCTGCCAATACAATACACGGACTTGCGATGCTCGGGGCTGATACCGGATTCATAGGGTCGATCGGAAGAGATGACACCGGAAATTTCTTTGAAAATGACATGAAGAAAGCTGGCGTAAATACGCTTCTTATTCGCAGAAACTCAGTGACCGGCACTGCAGTGGCTCTTATAACCCATGATTCGGAACGGACCTTTGCAACCCATCTTGGTGCTGCTGTGGAACTTACAACAGATGACCTTAAGCCCATGCTCTTCGAAGGATATGACATTCTTTACCTTGAAGGCTATCTTATAAATGACTTCCCACTGATAGAAATGGCCTGTAAGATTGCCAAAGAAAACAAAATGATGGTCGCCCTTGACCTTGCTAGCTATAATGTTGTTGAAGAGAATCTCGAATCATTCAAAAAAATTGTTTCCGGATACGTCGATATCCTCTTTGCAAATGAACAGGAATCAAAAGCGTTCACAGGATTTGAACCAAAAGAAGCTTTGGCTGTTTTGTCAGTTATGGCTGACACCGTAATTCTTAAAGCCGGAGCTGATGGATCGTGGCTGAAAAGAACAGATGAGTTGATTAAAGTCACTGCATTCCCTGTCAAATGTATTGATACGACAGGTGCAGGGGATCTTTATGCTGCAGGATTCCTCTATGGTCTGGCAAAAGATCAGAATCTTGAGAGATGCGGAATTATTGGTTCGTTAATGGCAGGAAAGGTGATTGAGATAGTCGGTGCAAGAATGGATAAGGAAAAGTTCAGGGAGATTAAAAAGGAAATTGAAGAAATCATAGCTGAGAAATGAATGACAAAGTGCAGAGAAGCTTCTGGAACAGGCTTAAAATAAGACATGACAGGAATATTAAGAAGGGTCTCTATGGTTATATGTGGAAGACCAGTCTTAAGATAATCCTTATTTATCTGGCCATTATGATCCCTGCTCTTCTGATCAGCAATTACCTCCTTGATCTGAATGCCGTATTTGATTTTATTACAACCCGGTTTAAGGACTGGGTGGTATTGACAGTATTTTTTATTTCAGAGGTTTTCCTTGGGATGATCCCACCCGATTTTTTTGTCATCTGGAGTACCAAATTCAATTCTCCTTTGTTGTTCCTGAGCATCCTGGGTGTACTTTCGTATGCTGGCGGTGCTATTTCGTATTATCTCGGAGTCCTTCTCTTAAAAGGGAAAAGAATAAAGGCCTGGTCAGAACGAGTGCTTAGCAAGTATATCGGAATGGTCAGAAAATGGGGTGGAGCATTTATCGTTATATCAGCTCTGTTTCCATTTTCCCCTTTTTCAATCGTTGTAATTGCCGTGAGTCTTTTTAAATATCCTTTTAAACTCTATCTGCTCTATGGAGTCGCAAGGATTGCACGATTCCTGATCCAGGGATACTTCTATATCGGCGTAATTGATGTTGAATCGATCTTTGGATGAAAGATTCTATGATACAGCCTGCCTGACCCTGTAGCCGCTGATTCCGTAGTAAACAATAAATGCAAAGCAGATCAGGGGAACGATAAATCCAAGCGCCATTGTTGATACATCTGCAATATAACCCATGATGACAGGTATGATCGCACCTCCGACAATTGCCATTACAAGAAATGATGATGCTTTCTTTGTCAGCGGGCCAAGATCCTTTATGCCTAAAGCAAAAATTGTAGGGAACATTACCGACATGAAGAAATATGTTGAAAAGAGCGCAACTACCGATGTCCATCCAAGTCCGGCAACCACAAGTGCCATTGTAATAACATTTGCTACTGCATAAAAAGCAAGGAGCCTGTTAGGACGGACAATTCTCATAAAAACTGTGCTCCCGGTAAAACGTCCGAGCCAGAATAATCCCATTCCCCCGAATCCAAGTATAAGAGATGCCTGCTGGTTCGACAGTGAAGGGATTTCTTCAGTGACATAATTTATGAAAAAGCTGTTTATTCCTGTCTGTGCAGCCACATAAAGAAACTGCGCCACAACTGCCAGAATAAAGTGCGGGTATTTAAGCAGATCCTTAAGACTTCCGCCAGAAGCGTTTTCAGCTTCCGGAGATTCTTCTCGGACGGCCGGAAACTTAATCCGCCAGAAAAAAACTGCAACAATCAGAACCAGGATGCCTATTAACATGTATGGAAGGGCTATAGTGGCAAATTTATTGTTGTTACTGCTGCCGGAAAAGATCAGCATCCCTCCCACCAGCGGTCCTGCTATCCAGCCTAACCCATTGAAAGATTGTGAGAAATTAATTCTTCTTGCAGCGAATTCCGGCGGGCCCAGAACTGTCGTATACGGATTCGCTGCCGTTTCGAGACATGTCAATCCGCAGGCAATAATGAAAAGACAGAACAGGAAACTTCCGAATGTCTGAATAAACGTGGCCGGGAACATCAGAAATGCTCCACATGCAAAAAGAAGAAGTCCGAAGATTATCCCTTTCTTGTAACCGACCTTCTGCATCAGCAATCCAGCCGGTAGAGCCATAAGAAAATAACCGCCGTAAAAAACAAATTGAATGAATGCCGATCTGGCTTTTGACATGCTCAGTAATTCCTGGAAATGCTTATTGAGCACATCAATACAGCCGTGAGCAAACCCCCACAGGAAGAAAAGACTTGTCACCAAAATAAAGGGGACCAGAAATCCCTGGTATACAAGCTTCTGCCTGTTACCATTTACAGAAATGCCGTTATCCATTTACAACTTGTTTTTATAAACACAAGATTGTTATGATTTACGACTTTTCCAATACCTGGTATGAAAAAATTAAAACTCCGTGGAACTCAGTGTCTCCTCTGTGGCGCTCTGCGTAATAATAAGATTTTAAGAAATAACACAGAGATGCACAGAGGAACACTGAGAGTGTATAAAGAATGCTTAAATTTATGACTTTGTTACCAGCAGATTGACCTTTAGCTTGAACTCATCATAGATAGTTTTATCTCCGAGATTATCGAAGAAAGAGCCAGATCCGTAACGCACATTATATTTGGATCTGTCAATAACTATATTTGAATAAAACCACGTTCCCTCTTCAACCTTTTGCATAGTTGCTTTAAATTCGACTGGATTTGTTACGCCCTTTATCGTAAGATTTCCTTTGACCATTCCAGTCCCCTTTTCAAAAGGTGTGCTTCCGGTAATTACAAGCTTCGAAGTCGGATATTTTTCGACCCCAAAAAAATCTTCCGACTTCAGATGACCCTCAAGCCTTTCGCTTCCTTCAGCATCTTTTATGCTGGACATATCTATGTTGAATTCACCTGAGACAATTTTATTATCCTGCCAGTCCAGCCAGCCCGACTGAAGACTGACACTTCCTGTATGCTGACCGGTTACTTTCTCGCCGAGCCACGATAGTTTTGATTTCTCCTTAACGGCAGTAAGCTTTACCTGCCCGTTTGTCAGACCTGATAATACTAATGTTAATGTTAAAAGGAATAATACTCTTTTCATATCTGTTTTGTTTTAAATTTCCAGATAAACAGAACAAGGTTATGTTTTGTTCAATCTAAAAAGACAATGAACAGAAAAAGAGAGTTAAGGATTATAGTTTATGAATATTTAGCCCGCCGCTGATCTCGAATACCATTCCGGTTGAAAAATTCCAGTCACCACGGGCTATCGACCCGACCGCTTTGCCGATATCTTCAGGAAGGCCCCATCTCTTTTGGGGAACAAATCCATCATTGATCATTTTGGTGTATTTGTCCTTAACTTTGATTGTCATATCAGTCTGAATTATCCCTGGTCTCACCTCACAGACTAGGATACCTTCTTTCGAAAGACGGTCGGCAAATACTGAAGTGGCCATGCTTAGTCCGGCCTTCGAGATACAATATTCTGTCCTGTTGACCGATGTCAGAACAGCTGAAACGGAAGTGATAAAAATTATAACGGGATTATATGAAGATATCTGGCTTTTCATCCAGATCATCTCTTTTGCAATTTTCTGGGCGAAGAAGACAGGCCCCTTCAGATTTATATTTATGACCCTGTCGTAGCTTTCTTCAGTCATTTCAAGCAGATCGCTCCTCTGAAGAGGTGCAACACCTGCATTGTTTACAAGAAAATCAATACGTCCGTACCGGTCAAGTATGTTGGAGACAACCTCTTTATGGCATTTTGTACAGGAAAT
>DOTV01000042.1:4826-10469 GCA_003520925.1 Bacteroidales bacterium
TCGAGACCTATAGGGAAAAACTGTCCTCCGTGCTTTTCAACTTCCGGACCAAGGATTTCCATACCCTCGCTGTCGACTGACCTGGCTATGGCTGCAATGTCAAAACCCTCACTTGCCAGCGCAATTGCCACAGCCCTCCCTATCCCTCTGGAGGCTCCTGTAATAACAGCTACAGGTTTCCCGTTCATGAGAAAGAAGTTTTTTTCAGGTTTGGTTAGTGGCGGTAAAGGTAATAATTTGTCTGATTAGTTCAACTTTCGAGGTAATTATCTTCAAGATAATCTTTCCAGACCTTTTCAAACCAAAGATCCTGAACAGGAATCTCACGGACTTTCACACCCGATATTTTTATTTTACCTTTCCTGAAGCTTACCTCCTGGATATTTTTCTCAACCTCTCTGTCATACCTGCAAAGGTCAATATCTTTAAAAGGAGATGAGAATTCAGATGTTTCAGGAATTTTATGATTTGTAATTATGAATGACCCACGACTGCGGCCATTATTTTCAATATATGATTTTATTGCTTCAAGCCAAATAAGGTGAGTGAGGCAGGCATCTGTGATCTTAAAACATCCGGCAAGTTCAATTGTTGTCGAAGCTCCGATTTTCTCTTTAATTTCTCTGTAAAGTGAAAATGCTTCAGCTGCTGCTGATGCAACCTTGTTCCGGTCACGGACTATGCTTCCTGCGCCTGACATTCTTTTACGGATGTCAGCAAGAACATCTTTCTTGATAGATTTCTCCCCTGATGACAACCAGGAATCTGCCTGATCCGTGACCAGGATTAAATGATCAGCTGCTACAGACAGGAACTCGGACCTGGAAGGTACCGGAAGGTTGTATCGCCGATTAATAAATACAGCAGCCCTTCTGCTCCCGACCTGTCCTGAATTTAGTGCTGATCCTCCCGGCCGGTAAACGCCATGCGATCCGTTCACCTCACCCACAGGAAAAAGATGCCCAATATCTGATTCCCACCAGATATTGCTTTTCAGGCCTCCATTGCAGTGCTGAGCACAAACTCCTATCTCAAGAGGCTCAGATGCCAGATCAATGTTATGCTGCCTGTAAAGTTCAACTGCAGGTGAATTCATTGAGATCAACCTTTCAATTGGAATAAGCTGCATTGCATCAGAGCTTACCAGGTAATGTCTGACTTCAGGATCGAGTTCTTCCGGACGAAATTTGTCCTTTCTGTCCCATGAAACATTTTTCCTGTAGTCAATAAAAACCCTTCTTCCTTTCTCAGATATTTCCCTCCAGACAAGTAGATCGATCATTGAAGATCCTAAACCTGAAACTTTTGCAGAATCGAAAGGCCACTGATAGCCCTTCATAAAAATTGCCTTTGTCAGACTTATATAATCCGGGAAATGTTCATTCAGGAATTCCTTTTCATCATTTCCACGTCTGTCTGTCGAAACATACCGTGGTATTACCTGCTGATAGCTTCCCGAAAGGTTCCACCTGAACTTCAGGGAGGCAATGCCAAATTGAGTTTCAGTCAGATTCTGCCCCGTGGCTCCGGCGCGGAAAGCCATTCCTGTTGAACCTGTCTGCGATAATGGATAAACACTATTTTCATAAATATCGCCCGGTCCACCGGTACCCAGGATTATGTTGACCGAATTAAAAAGCACAAAAGCGTTATGTGGATTTACAATACTTGTGTCGACAGCCAGTGCTCCGATCACCTTTGTCTTTGCCTTATCAGTCAGAAGTTCAACAACATGGTGATTATCAAGCACTTTAATCGATCTCTTTTTTAACTCTTCCGAAAGAGCAGTGAACATCATTTTTGATGTATAAGGTCCTGCTGAGGTGGCTCTTGCCCTCGGATCATTATCTGTCCGGTAACCCGCCCACGAACCGAATTTATCCTGCGGAAAAGGAACTCCCAGGTCCACTAGTTTCATAAAAGCCTGAACAGAACCCTGGGCCTCGCACAGAGCAATATCACCATGCATGCATCTGCCATTGAAAAGATCCTGTGCCATTGCCCTTACCGAATCGGGTTCGCTGCCGCACAGAGAGAGCTTGTAATATGTCTGTTTATCCGATCCAGCATTGTTTGAGGTACCGGCACCCCATTTTGTTGTGGCAATCATTATGTCTTTCTGCCCAATGGAGTCCAGAGTTACAGCTGAGTTTAGGGATGCCGCTCCGCTTCCGATTATAAGTGTGTTAACTGCGTAATACCTGACATTAAAATTGCCAATGTTTATGGATTCACTTTTCATCAGCTATAAGTTTTTTTAGTTCATTCCCATAAATCTCCCTGTCGTGTATTACGCATCCTCCCGGTCTGAGACTCCTTATCAGCCTTGAACATCCGGAACACGTTATGCAGACTTTCCGCGGATCGGCCATTCCGTTTTTAATAAGATCAAGCGGCATTGACGGATAGGCAAACGAATTCCTTCCGAAGCCTATGAATGATGCCTGACCGTTTTTTATAACTGCGGCACCTGTATTGGGGGCAAATTGCCTTAAGAATGACCATGCAGAACCAACCATTGCAATATCAGGAAATCTTTCCTGAAATAATGCGGTGCTGTTAATCATCCTCATAACACCTTCGAGGGGATGCTCTGCCGGCTTATTCTGCCCGGGAACCGGATTATCATAAGGCCGGCTGACATGGGGATTGAAATAGGGACTTCCCATTGTAATATTAACAAGATTGATGCCCCTTAATTTAAGCTGATCAATAAGATGAAGAGGTTCACTGAAATCAGGTTCACCATTTTCATCAACCCCGAACCCTCCACTGTAAAGATCGGAGATACTAACCCTGATTGTCACAACGATGCCCGGAATTTCATACTTTATTCTGTCGATTGTTTCAAGCAGGAACCTGAATCTACCTGGTGTCTCAACTCCACCGAAAATGCTGTTCGTTCTTGTCTTTGCCGAAAGTAGATCCACTAATAAGTAGCCATGGCAGGCTTTTATGTCTATTGCGTTGAATCCCGATTTACAGGCCAGCTTTGAAACTTCGACAAACTGGTCCATGATTCTTTTCAGGTCGTCATCGGTAAGTATGTAAGGCATCGTTTTATCAAGGAGCGGATTAAGCGCTGCAACTTTAGGTTTTGCAACGCCTTCCGGCTTGCTGTAACGTCCCGAATGGGTAAGCTGAATTACAAGAAAAGGATCGGTTCCCTGTTTTATTGCACTTTTTCTGATTTCATCGTTCAGCCGGGAGTAATTATCACTATTTTTTTTATGAATCCAGAGCTGGTGTGGATTAGATCGTCCATCGTGAACAACTGATACTGCCTCAAACCATATTATCCCGCTGCCTCCGGATGAGTACCTCATGTATCGTCTTTTTGCAAGCTCAGAAGGGGAACCGTCATCATCTGAATCGTATCCTTCCATAGGCTGAACAACAAGACGGTTGGCAATTGAAAAACCGGCCAGATTATAAGGCTGAAACAAAGGAGTTATATCATCAGAATAAGGAAGGTCAAGATTCAGTTCCTTTGCCTTCTGCAGAAGTTCGTCTTTGGTCCTGTATTTGAAACGTTCGTGCATCTTAGTAATGGAAATCGGATGAACTGAACCGTGGATTTACAATGTTGTTATAAATTGATCCGAAAATATATGTGAGTTCAATTCCTCCCTCAACCCGGTATTTTGTAGCAAGCTCCCTTAATTGCAACAACCTTTCTGCTTCTGAAATATCTCCCTTATTAAGGCTGAGCTGATCGTTAATGTGCGCTACTCCTCCATTTAAATCAATTGATAATCCTTTAAAGATTCTGATCCGCACGGAACCAATCAATTCAATTCTGTTTTTCGAGAAATCATGAAAATAATTAGATCCCATTAATAAAAGATTAATTGACCCCCATTTTTTTTGAAGTTGGAAAGCAACATTCAATTTCTGCCCATAGAGAGTTTCCTTCATCTTATTGTAAACAGTTGTATCAATGTAATTATTGATTTGTACTCCGGCGCTGTATAAAATCCTTAGCTGCCGGTGCGTTGCTTCGGAATAAGGGTAAATATCATACTCGATTGATGGCAGGAAGTCAGACCTGAAATTTAAATTTTCGCGGGTTGAAGATCCCAGATCCCATAATAAGCCTGCCGACCAGTGGTCACTTATACTTTTTACAAAGAGATTATTGATCATTAGGGCACTTGTAGTGTAAGTACTTGTAGTTGCTGAGTCGGTATTGACATTTTCAATGAATTTTTCACGGTTAAAGAAATGATCCATTTCGAATTCAAGCTTAATATCAGGAGTTATTTTACTGATATTTATGGAGTTCCTGAGTTCCAGTTGCTTATTTGCTTCCTCCGATTCGTACTGAGGTTCAGTTGATAACTCAAACACCCAGTTGTTCCATTTGTCGACAACCTCCTCCGACTCAAGTTCCTGATTATGTTTTATCTCAATCTCATTAAACAGTGGTGTTTTAGCAACATATCGCATAAGGCCCATTTTAAGCATGTTCGTCCTCTTTTCCCTGATTACAGTATTTGTCTGATCAGGACTGCTTGTATATGTCAGAGTATCATTAAGCCCTTTGAATTTACCTTGTCCCTGAAAAGTGAATGTAAACTGCTCTCCTCCGCTTCCGGCATCCTGGTCAGTAACAAGAATAAATACTTCAGCCTCTCTGACATCCCTTACGTAGTTAATATAGGGGATCTCCTGGCGGGTGTAATTCATGTCACAATCATTACAATCAAGGAATATTTTGACAGCTTTTGCCCTGGTGGAATCAACTGCAGATATGTTTTCCTGAGATTTTAAAATTGAAGGGATGGTTAATGCTATAATCAGAATCATCAGATTTTTTGTGCAATTTTTCATAATTCCGAATATCATGTGTATGTAGTTATCGTTCAATTTCCTTTGGGCAAATATCATAATATAATTTCAGGCAGTATAGTTCACAAATTACCAGGCAGCCCAAATTAAGGATTTTTAACTACCCCATCCTCCTCTTCTTCCTCGGGCCATTCATAAACCGGTTGCTGTGGTCCCTCTTTTCTGTATGCAACGGCGAGGATAATACCGGAAATGAATCCAAGCATATGTGATTCCCAGGATACTTCCTTATAAATGTTCGGGAAGATCCCCCAAACCATTGATCCGTAAATGAACACTATCAGCAGCGATAGTGCCACAAGCCTGAAGTATTTCCTTATGATCCCACTGAAAAAGAGGAAAGAAGCTAATCCATAAATTAAACCGCTTGCCCCTATATGCCATGCACTTCGGCCCGCAACCCATACCAGAATTCCTGTGAGAAAATAGGTCAATAATGATACTTTCACGGCTATTTCGGAGTAGAAGTAAAAAAGGGCGGTTCCCAGAAAAAAGAGCGGAAGGGAATTGTTGAACAGATGTCCGAAATTTACATGAATAAAAGGAGAAAATATTATTCCAGGCAGGCCATCGAATGCCAACGGATAAATGCCAAGTCTTGAAAGATCAATGTCAAATAAGACTTCGATCATCTTTGCGAGCCACATCAGAAAAACAAAAACTCCCGGGATCAGCATACTGAGAAATAACTTCTTTCTGAAAAAATCTCTTTCGTATTTGATTTTGGGATCTTCTGTGGCCATTGGTGTCTGAAGAAGAAATAGATGAAATAAGAGAAATATATAGAAATAT
>DOTV01000042.1:10724-13450 GCA_003520925.1 Bacteroidales bacterium
AGAAATATATAGAAATATGTTGGAATATTAGAAATAAGCTGATTTAACTGCGTATGTCTGCGGGAAATACTATTCCTGCAGCTTCCCTGATATTATCCAGTGTCTTCATAAGACTTACACTGAAAGAGAGAGGGACTATCGGACTTTCGGTCAGACCTTTATCGAGGCACCGCATTACCTCCTCAGCTTCCCAGTGATAGCCAAGTGCAGGAGGACTGAAAACAAAAGTTTCCTTTTCTCTGCCATGCAGTCCAAGAATAACCCTCTGGTTCATGTCCCGTCCGCGTGAAACAGTAAGGTTCCCTTTTTCACAGAGGATATCGCACCCTATTCCAATGTTCGTCCTGAATGAACTGTAAATTGTCGCCATCGGACCATTGTTATAGCTAAAGATTGCACTCAGAGACTCTTCTGATCCTGTTTCGCAAAATTTTGCAGTGGCCTTTATCTCATCAGGAACTCCAATAAATGTCAGGGCATCAATCACAGGGTAAATACCAATGTCCAGAAGCGAGCCACCTCCGAGTTCAACATTAAATTTTCGGTCGGCAGGGTCAAAAGCCGGATAAAATGAGAAGTACGAGTGAAGATGGTTTATTTTGCCCAATTCACCACTCTTCAGGATTTCACTTGCTTTTTTATAGAATGGTTGGAAAGGGGGCCACAGGGCCTCCATCAGAAAAACATTCTGATTACGGGCTTCCAGGACCATCCCCTCAGCCTCGCCACTGTTCAGCGCAAACGCCTTTTCACAGATAACGGCTTTTTTGTTTTCAAGGCAAAGTATTGCCTGGTCATGATGTCGAGAATGCGGCGAAGCAATGTATATCACATCCACCTCAGGATCACCGGCAAGCTCCAAATAGCTTCCATAAGCTTTCCTAAACCCATGATCATGAGCAAATTTCTCCGCTCTTTTAATATCGCGTGAACCTACGGCATATAAATCGGCATTTTCAAGGACCTTCAGTCCGTTTGCGAATTTTGCAGCCATTTTGCCGGGTGCCATGATTCCCCATTTGTAATGTTTCGGCATTTCAGAATTGTTTCGATAAAGATAAGGAAAACCTTCATTTGAATCATCTGGTCGAAATCCGTGAATTTAAAAGATCGGACCTGAATCCAATTTTTGTTTTGCCGCTGGCGCGGATTTGCAATCTGTGCCAACGCTTTTAAGGCACCGATTATCTTCAGACACCAACAGGCAGGCCTTTTTGTGCACTTCTTTCACAAAAACTTCGAAAAATACAAATTATACCAAAAAAATTTACATTTTGTAAACTATTGACTATTTGTTTATTACGATCTATTTAATTATTGTAACATAATTATTTCAGTACTATGTATTGCATAGTATAATTATTTTATTATATCTTTGCATTGTAATGTTGTATAATTTATATAGTAGTAAATATTGTAAGGTTCTATGAAAATAACAGTAAGTATAAATCTTGGAGGTTTTTCCTTCAACATCGATGAAGATGCATATGCAGAACTAAAAAGGTATCTGAAAAATCTTGAGCTCCACTTTGCTGGTGAAGAGAGTTCCTCTGAAATCCTGTCGGATATCGAGAGCCGGATGTCCGAATTGTTCCGCTCGAAACTGACAAGCTATAAGCAGGTAATAAATATTGGTGATGTCAGTGATGTAATTTCGATTATGGGAAATCCGGCGGATTTTTCCGATAACGATGGACCTTCACCAAAGGAGAAATTTTCAACCCCCGGGGCTCACCGCATGTATCGTGACCCCGACAAGAGAATAATCGGTGGTGTATGTGCAGGGATGGGTGCATATTGGGATATCGAACCATGGATAATCCGTGGAATATTCATTGCTCTGGTTATGGCAGGAGGCCTTGGCGTCCTGGTATATCTTATCCTTTATGTTGTTCTTCCTGAAGCGAAAACAACTGCCCAGAAAATTGAAATGAAAGGTGATCCCGTGAACATTCATAACATTAAGGATTCTGTGAAAAAAGAGTTTGACACCGTGAGAAAGAATATGAAACTTTAAAATCCCCATCCCACCTGAGCGGGGGGCTAATTATTAATAACTTTAATACTCAAAAATATGGATCTGGAAAATACAAAAGCACAGATGCGGAAGGGAATCCTCGAGTACTGCATTTTGTCGGTACTATCGAAGAATTCATGCTATGCCAGCGATATAATTAAAGAACTTAAGGAGGCCAAAGTGATAGTAGTTGAAGGAACACTTTATCCTCTTCTTACAAGGCAAAAGAATGGAGGCCTTCTGAGCTATCGCTGGGAAGAATCACAACAGGGGCCTCCCAGAAAATACTATGAACTTACCACTGAAGGCAGAGAATATCTTGCTGACCTTGATAATTCGTGGGAAGAGCTTGTTGAATCAGTCAAACTCATCAGGAAAAAGTAACCCTATATTAACTTTTAATTGAGAATAAAATGGACAAAACAATCAAAATAAATCTCGGCGGCACACTTTTTCAGATTGATGAGGAGGCTTATAAAATCTTGCGCCGCTATCTCCAGGATATTGATGACAGATTAAAGAACACCCCAGGAGGAGCAGAAACAATTGAGGATATCGAATCGAGAATCGCTGAAATATTCCAGTCACAGGGCGGAATCGCAGCTGTTATTTCAAGAGAGAATGTCGAAGCGATGATTTCAATTATTGGCAAACCTGAGGACTTTGACGGAGGTGGCGAAGCAACAGAGGCCAGGCAAAAATATACGCA
>DOTV01000042.1:13818-38300 GCA_003520925.1 Bacteroidales bacterium
TTCATAGTTTTTACATGCTTCTTTGGCATTGGATTTTTCGTATATGTTGCACTCTGGATTGCAGTTCCGTCAGCTCAGTCAGATCCTCAGAAGAGAGAAATGTATGGAAGGGATGACTTCCGTTCAGCAAGACAGAAAATGAACCCGGGATATTCCCTCGTATCAGGTGATCCGTCACATACATCCCCGGGACAGGCTGTTTCCGGAGTAGGGAATGCCTTTAACGAAGTGTTCAGGGCTATTGGTAAAGTACTGTTCATAATACTTCGCGTATTCCTGATCCTGACAGGAATAACTTTTGTCCTTTGCGGGTTCATTGCCCTTGTTTCGTTCATAATGGTATTCTTTTTCCATTACCCCGGGTATTTCTCGACGCACTCTTTTGGAGTAAATCTATTTTACTTGCCTGATTTCCTGAACTATATTGTTAATCCTGCAATTGCTCCCTGGATCCTTGTGCTCACCTTTATTGTAATTCTTATGCCGCTTCTGGCGCTTATCTACTGGGGTGTAAAAATGATTTTCTGGTTTAAGGCAAAAGACGGGATCTTCAGCCTTGCGGGTCTTGTGATCTGGGTGGTCTGCGTTGCTGCTCTTTCCCTCCTGCTGTTTAATGAAGGCATATCCTATGCTGAAACAGCCAAAACAGAATCGGAAGAGGTAATCGAAAAAGCTCCTGCGAACCTATATATCCTGGCTGATCGTACAGTAGCTGATCTGCATTATGATAAAGAGATCTCCTTCGACGAGGATGATTATAACGTCTTTTTTATTGACGATAACAAGGGATTATTCATCGCATCAGGTCTTAACATAAACAATTCCGACGATAATACGGTAAGAGTTAACATCAGAAAGCGTTCGGCGGGCCGGAGCAGAATTGACGCTGCCAGGAAAGCAGAGGGTCTGGCTTATAACTGGAAAATCTCCGGTGATACAATTTTTATTGATGAGTATTTCACTATTCCGGCAAATACAAAATGGTCCTTTGATAATGTAAGAGTTAACCTGTACATCCCTGAGGGAACTGAAGTCCATTTCGATAAAACAACCGAGAACATGTTCCGCAGACAGCATTATTATGACGATGACTGGAACTGGAGTTGGGATGGAGAGTCCAAAGAGATGGTCAGATCCAACAGAGGAAATAATCAATGGATTATGACAGAAGATGGTCTGAAAAGATCGTCTGACAAAGAAAAATAAAATGTGTATGTATTTATAACCGGTATCAGACACCCCGAAGCCAGCAACATGATTTAACCAGTTTCTTGTTTTTCATTCCTGATATCTTCATGACGATCCGGTATCCATTAATGGATGCCGGATTTTTTAATTAGGTTAATATTGTGTTAAATATTGGAAATCATTTTCCTGTTTCCGGTTATTTACTTAATTTCATAGTCATTTTTAACTAACCATATTATGCCATGAAAAGATATATTCTTATTGTTTTGCTTGTATTGCCTTTTATCGGGGGATATGCCCAGGAAACTCCAACAAAATCTGATACTTTGCGTAAAGATGCACTTAATGTATTTATGGAAAGTTCAGATTATGTCTTTGAACAACACACTGATTATATTCACAGGGAGATACCTTATGTTAATTATGTCAGGGATATCAGGGATGCAGGCGTATATATAATTCCAACAAGGCAGAGGACCGGATCGGGAGGCTTTGAAAATACATGTTTTCTTGTTGGCCAGCATCAGTTTGCAGGTATGCGCGACACATTGGTTTTCCTTACAACTCCCGATGAAACAACTGAAGGGTACAGGCAGAAAATGGTCAATACTCTAAAAATGGGCCTTATGAGATATGTTGCCAGAACCCCGCTTTCAAAATATATGAACATTTCCTTCAGTGAACCATTATCTGAAACCGTCTCGACTGATAAATGGAACAGCTGGGTTTTTAAAGGTTCTTTCAACGGTTACCTTAATGGACAGAAAACGTATAATTCAAGCTATCTTTCAGGAAATATTTCGGGAAGCAGGATCACCGAAAAATGGAAAATAAATTTAAATGCAAGTTATTATACTAACAACTCCAAATATATTATCGACGAAGATGTCATTAAGAGTCATTCCGATTCGAAATACCTTACTGCACTTATAGTAAAAAGTTTATCGGATCACTGGTCATTTGGAGGTTCAACATCATTGGGTTCTTCAAGTTACAGTAATAAGAGGTTGTATTTTAATCTTATGCCGGGAATAGAATATGATCTGTTCCCATATTCCGAATCGACAAGGAGGCAATTAAGAATTTTGTATTCAGCCGGATTAAGCTTTGTAAATTATACTGATTCAACAATTTATGACAAGATAAAAGAAAACCTCTGGCTTCATACACTTTCAGCATCATATGAAATTGTACAAAAATGGGGGTCAATTGATTTCACAATGTCTTACAGTAATTATTTCCACGACTGGTCAAAAAACAATCTGTCAGTCGACGGGTACCTTAACCTGAGGATCGCCAAAGGATTGAATGTTAATTTCGGAGTAGGTGCTTCACTGATCCACGACCAGCTGAGCCTCGTCAAGCAGGATCTTACCTATGATGAAATCCTGTTGCAGAGGAAAGAGATAGCAAGCCAGTACCAGTATTTTACAAGCTTCGGATTCTCCTATACCTTCGGATCGATTTACAACAATGTTGTAAATCCAAGATTTGGCAACAGCGGTGGTGGAGGAATGATGATTATAATGAATTAGACGGAGCATTTAGCCGGGTCATTTTATTTGCGGACCAATAAAATAAAATTTAGATACTGATGAAAAAGACAATGCTGCTTACGTTATGCCTCTTCTTTATGATGAACCGGTTGGTACCGCAGACAAATGCAAAAAATTCAGGAATTGACCTGATGCTTGTCAGGGGTGAATATGAGAGAGCGATAGATACCTGCAAACTCATACTTGCCGCTGATAGCTTAAATCCGGAAATATATTACAAACTCGGTATTGCTTATCAAAACTCTCTGGATGAGGAACAGTCGCTCGATTGTTACTACAAAGCATCCAGGCTTAACCCCGAAAGCAATGTTTACAATTTCTCCCTGGCAAAAGCATATTATACCCAGGGTAAATTCAGTCTGGCTGAACCCATTTTGCTTAACCTCAACTCACTGGATTCAACTAAATGGCTGTATGCATACTACTTATCCAGTATTTACATGCAGTCGGAGAAATATGATGATGCGCTGGACATCTATGACAGGTTCTTGTCGAATGATTCCACCAATTGTGTTTATCTCGATAAAACAGCTTTTGCATATTTAAAGGGCGGCTATTATGATGATGCTATTAATCTGTATAACAAGTCATTATCGATAAAAAAGAAAAACCTGACAGCCATTAAAAACCTCTCCTTCCTTTATGCCTCTACAATGAACCCAGACACCGCTATACAAATTCTTACAATGGGAATAGAGATAGATTCGACCGATAAAGATCTTTATATCAGGCGGGCTCAGATCAATTATTCAAAAAACTACACTAAACGGGCAATGGATGATTACCTGTTTCTTCTGGCATCGGGCGATTCTTCAAAATTATATCTGAAAAGAACAGGTATAGGCTATAGCTACAATTTCCAGCCTAAAGAAGCGATCAGATATCTTCTGCTGGCATATAAGGCTGATTCTTCCGATTATGAGACATGCAGTTTCCTTGGACAATGTTATTATAAGATAAAGGATATGAAAAGCAGTATCTATTTTTATAAGAAAGTCCAGGAGATCCTAAGGCCAATATATTCACAGGTGGGTTTAACACATTACCTGTGTGCTGATTCACAAAGGGATAATGGCAATTACAAGGATGCAATAGACAGCTATCTCAAGGCATTTGCAATTAATTCCGATCCGAATATCAACATGATAATTGCAAATATTTATGATGAAAAATTAAATAACAAAGGGAGAGCAATTTCATATTATCAGAGGTTTCTGAATTCTCAGAAAAGTTCAAAAATGAAGTTCCCACCAGCCTATATTGAGAAAATTGAGAAACGGTTGGAATACTTGAAAAAGAGTCCTGTAAAGTGACAGAACATAGAATAAGCGAAACACAATTATCTGAATATTAATTTGTTACTAGTTATACCGGACTCCGCACATAGCACAATGGACCAATTTATTTATTATACTTAACTTTGGTTGAACAAACCTATTTTCAGACTGAATACTTAATCCATGACATCAAGAACCTACACCCAGTTTGGGATGTTCACAGTAGCAGTGTTGCTTCCAATATTGGTTTTAATGGTTATCCTTTTAGTTATAACCGGATTTAATGATATAGTGCCGGCATTGGTAATCATATTCGTAATTGTGACTTTTCTGGTCTGCCTGCTGATCTTCTATAAACTGACAATCGAAATAGACAACTCTTATGTCGGATTCAAACTCGGCACCGGCCTTGTAAAAAAGAAGTATGCCCTCAAAGATATAGAAACCTGCAGACCGGTAAAAAATTCTGCATTTTACGGGATCGGAATCCGTCTGATACCCGAAGGATGGCTTTACAATGTATCGGGACGGTTTGCGGTAGAACTGACTTTCAAAAACAAAAAATCCAGAATCCGGATCGGAACAGATAAGCCTGAAGAAGTAGCAGAAGAAATAAATAAATTATTGAATAAGCCTGGTCTGGCACCAGCTTATGATAAAGCTTATGAATCTTCAAGTCGTTCAGGTTACTATATTTTTGCCGTGATTATTCTTTTGGGACTGATCATGCCAATAGTCCTCATAATATCAGGAAGGAAGGAAACAAATCTTGATTTCACTGATTCATCCTTTACGATAAATGGTATTTATGGTCTGACTGTCGATTATTCAAAGATCATCAGGATTGACACAATAAGGTCTCTCCCACGGATCAGGGTCAGAACAAACGGATTTGCTCTTGGGAATACTTTAAAAGGTAATTTTAAACTCTTTGATCAGACTAAAGTCAAACTTTTTGTTGAGGCGGGTAGACCTCCGTATATTAATATTAAGACTGATGAGACGGAACTCTATTTAAATTTTAAAGATTCTTCCAGAACAATTGAGTTATACAGAAAGATTTCAACCGCACTTAATCCGATCCCATGAAAATCGCATGTGTTGTTCTTGGTACAAGAGGCGATGTTCAACCAATGGTAGCCCTTTCAAAAGGTCTTATGAAAAAAGGCCATGATGTTACAATATTTGCTCCGCCTGAAAATGAAGAGCTGGTCAGGTTAAATAATTGCAGGTTCGTTTCATTCGGACCAGGTATTAAAAAGGCTGTCGGTGAAAAGCCTGAAAAACAGAAGGGAGGCGTTGCAGCTACAATTTCTCTAAAAGAAGGGAAAAAGCTTATCGGAGATCAGATAAACCTTCTTCCCGGTTTAATTAAAAATACAGATCTCGTATTGGGTGCAGGAATAGTAATTGGAGTTGCGACTGCGGCAGATGTTCTGAAAGTCCCGTACCGTTTTGTGGCTCTTTATCCAATTATTCTGGGGACAACTCATGATGATCCTTTGAAAAACCGCATTATGTTCGGTTTCGGAAGATCAATGATGAATATACTAATCAGAGGCTTCATAAATAGAAAAAGGAATAAGCTGGGGTTACAGCCAATAAAGGATGTCTGGTCGCACTGGCTTGGTGAAAATGTCATTCTAGCCTGCGATAAGGAAATAATTGCTGCCCGCAAAAGGGTGGCATTCCCTTTTACTCAAACCGGTTTTATGCTTTTGCCGTCAAAGAACAATCTGCCTGAAAATGTTAATACTTTTATAAATTCAGGGAAGCCTCCTGTTTATATAGGATTTGGAAGTAATCCTATCGCCGACAGGGATAAATACAGCAAGATGTTTGAGAAGGTGAGGGAATTAACAGGTCAGAGGTTCATTATATCTAAAGGATGGGCAAGCTTCCCGGATACTGATTCCAGGGATATCATGTTCGTCGATGAGATGCCGTTTGAATTCCTGTTTCCGAAAATGACAGCTGCAGTCTATCATGGCGGAACAGGAACCATGGCCGCATTACTCAGGGCAGGTATCCCCCAGGCCGCATTCCCCTTCATGGGAGATCAGTTTATGAACCGCGATCAGATTGTTAAACTTGGGTTAGGTCCCAAAACATGCAATTTCAAGGAAATTACAGCAGAATCAATTTCAGGTGCGATCCGGGAATGTTTAACAAATGATAATTATAAGAAAAACGCACTTGAAATGTCAGAACGGCTTAAAGATGCAAATGGGGTTGACATAACAGTTGAAGTAATCGAAAAAACAGTTACCCGCTTATGAAAACATATTCGTATAACCTTTTCCCTAAACCGCTGGTAGTGACCGGGTATGGCCTGATAATACTAGCGTTTGTTTTACTGATTGTGAACCTGAATTCGGGTAAAAGTGAAGATCTCCCGAATGAGCTTGTCTCTTCAATTGCAATTGTTTTTATCGGATTGGTTCTAATTTCATTCCGATCAAGAATAGTTATCAATTATAAATCGGATATTGTAATCAGGGAATCGGATCTTTTAGGTATATCACTGTCAAATGAAAAAATCCAGATCCCTCATGGTTGTGATAAGATCTTCATAAAGGAAAAGAACAAAACCGGAACCGGCTATTACAGGGCAGTTCTGCCTGTGAACTACAAGTTTAAATCGTATGATATGTTCTTTCATTCAGATAAAGGAGTGGTCAGACTGCTGAATACTGATTGCAACAGAGCAATAAAAATTGCAGAGTTTTTTAAGGCAAATCTGAAACTTGACTATATCCTTGAATTAACACAATAGTTTTTAAAATGCATTTAGTTAATGGCAACTGAAATTAAATACCATTTAACCGCCGGGGGCAGGAAAATAGCTGAGATTATTCCCGGAGCTGAAATAATTACCGGTCCGGATGATGTTCTTGATCTTATGGCTGAAGCCCGGCTTTATGATAGCGGAAGCATGATCATTCATAAAAAAAATCTTCACCCTGACTTCTTTGATCTCAAAACAAAAGTGGCTGGAGAGATTCTGCAAAAGTTCTCAAACTACAGGATGAAGCTGGCTATAGTGGGAGATTTCTTAGAATATAAAAGCAAGAGTCTCAGGGATTTTATAAGAGAAAGCAACAGAACAGGAACAATATATTTTGTTGGGTCGATTGATGAAGCTCTGACCAGACTCATTGATTAACTAATTTCAATTTTCTCAATTTTTGACAATCTTACCCGAGCCTGTAATAGTCTGGTTTATTGCCGGATTTCCTTTCAGGTAAATATTCCCGCTTCCTGATATAGCTGCAGTCAGGTTGTTCTCGACCCAGGTAAAGATATTTCCTGAACCCGAGATCGTCTCATTGGCTGTAACCAGCATGAACTGACCGGAATTAATATTTCCGCTGCCCGTAATTCTCAAATTTCCATTATTACTGCTCCCCTTTATGTCTATGTCGCCTGATCCTGCAATGAGGAAATCCGCAACCTTACATAATGCCCTGGTTATTTCAACATTACCCGAACCATAAAGTGTAACTGAAAGGTCGTTGCAGGAGATACTGCTTATAAAGATATCACCTGATCCGCTCAGTTTTATGCTATTTGAATTTCCCGACAATGTATCTGCAATAAATGCCCCTGAACCGCTTAGTTCTATGTCTTTCAATTCAGGAGATGTAACTGTAATGACAGGTTGTTTAGTGTAATCCAGACATATAGTCCGGGGATCTGTTCTGATCTCAAGTCTGCCATTGACAATTTCAGTAACAATATGTTCAAGCAGGTTTGATTCAGCAACAACTGTTAAACCTGGTGAATCAGCTTTTTTATATATAACATCGGCTACTGTTGAATTTTCTATATGATTGAATGCCGATGTATTTCGCGGCTGAGTCTCAAGGATCCCATTCCCGTTAATACAATTAATATCTTTAATACAGGATGCTGTTGTAACAGACATAACAAAAACCAAAATAAAGATCTTTTTCATTCTTTATTACATTTTTTAAACTCCAATTAACTAAACAATTATGATTCCAAAAGGTTATATTACGAATTAATTTTTTTTATTTTTACTTACCGGCAAAGTTAAAATCAAGAAGCGTTCAAAATCAAGTTTATTTTATGGAAAAAATCAAAGTTTTTAAAGGGAAGAGCGGACTAGCCAAGTTTTTGGTGATATTTGGAAGCATTTTTACACTGCTGGGACTGGTACTGTTTACCAAATATGCGATTGCCGGATTCAATTTTAAATTCCCTTCAGGGGACTGGAACTCGGTCATGTTTACCATTCAGGGAATCCTGTTCATCATAATGGGCGGCGCTTATCTGAAAAGCAGGAAGTATTTCATTGAATGGGATGAGAAAGAATTAAGATTTCTGCTTCCTGATAACAAGAGAGTGGAAGCAATAAAAATTGATGAAATAGAATCTGTCAGAATAAAGCTTTTTGAAATTGAGCTTAAAATGAATACCGGAGTAAGAACCCTTAATCTTGAAAACCTTCAGTTTGAGGATATTAAAAAGGTCAAGGAGAAGTTTGAAAAGATTCAAAGCTAAGTACTGGATTATTCAATCCGCTTTATCCGGCTAACAATGACAGTTGGGTTTCTAGATGATGGAACTGGATCTGCTTTATGAACCACGGAGCGGTTCCAAAGTGAATAGTCTGATCAGATCACAGATCAAATCTTTTCGAGGCAAGCTGATAGATTAAATCTACTGTCTCTTCTATTCCGAGAACTGAGGAATTTATACATAAATGATATGATTCAGCTACTCCCCACTCTTTATTACTGAAATAATTATAATACCCGGCTCTTTTTTTGTCGGATTTTTCAGCATAATCCCTTGCCTTCTCGGGGCTATTTTTTTGCAGTTCGGCAATCCTCTTGATCCGGTCATTCATATCCGCATAAATAAATATGTTAAGGCACCGCGGATTATCGGCAAGTACATAATCGGCGCAACGCCCCACAAAAAGACATGATCCTTTTTCCGCAAGCCGGCGTATGACATCGCTTTGTATCTTGAACAATGTTTCATTGTTAAGATAATATGTGGAAAAGGGTTCCTCAGATATGCCTCCGCGCAGACCAAAAAGTCCACCGAAAATAGAGTACCCTTTCTGCTCATCAGCCTGCTCAAAATACTCTTTTCCAAGTCCGCTCTCCTGGGCGGCAATCTGAATCAGCTCCTTATCGTAAAAGGAAATGCCAAGCCGGGCAGCCAGCTTCTCCCCAATTATCCGGCCGCCGCTTCCCAACTGCCGTCCAATTGTAATAAAATAATCTTTCTTCATTTACTGATAGATTAAAATCAGATTTGCTGTTTTACATAAGATCTACGGTACTGTGATACAAGCAAATACGCAGCTATAATGCTGGCAAGCAGATCAGCCGCGGGCATACTGTACCAGACACCCCTTACCCCGAAAATTGAGGGCAGGATGAGCAGGCAAGGCAACAGGAATAGTACCTGCCTGGTAAGGGACATAAATATAGCTTTCCCTGCCATACCGATACTTTGAAAGAAAGTGGATGCGACCATCTGAAAACCTACAATTGGGAAAAATATCATAACGATCCGCAATCCCGGCACAACAATATTTACCAATTCTTCATCAGTGGTAAATGCTGCCGCCACTGCATGAGGAAATATTTCGCTAATCAGGAACCCTGCCGACATGACACCTGTGGCGAGTAAGACTGTTAATTTCATCACTTTGTTTACCCTATCGAACTGCTTCGCACCGAAGTTATAACCTGCTATTGGCTGCATTCCCTGTGTCAATCCGAATACCACCATTGCAAAAAGAGAGGCCACACGGTTTATTACTCCGTAAGCTCCAACAGCCAGATCACCTCCATGTCTGATGAGGTTTTGATTTATAATTATTATTATGATGCTTCCGGCTGAATTCATAAGGAAAGGAGCCAGCCCGATTGACATGGAATCTGTTACTATTTTGCGCTGTAATCTGAATGATCCTTTCTCATAATGAATATAATTATGCTTGTTCCTGAAATAACTGAGCTGCCAGATCAGCATTAAAGTCTGTGCTATGACTGTAGCAAGGGCAGCACCGCGGATACCCCATTTAAATCCAAAAATAAAGACCGGGGCTAGTATTACATTTATTATTACCGATATGATCGTGGCATACATTGATCTTTTCGGATTGCCGGTTGCACGCATCAGTGCATTCAGACCGAAATACATATGAGTTATAACATTGCCAAGCGTTATTATAGTCATAAAATCGCGGGCATAGGGTAAAGTTTCAGAGCTTGCCCCGAAAAATAAGAGGATCTTGTCAAGGAACAGAAGAATGGCAAAAGTGTAGGCTGATCCGAAGATCAGGTTCAGTACCAGAACATTTCCGAGAATTTTATTTGCAGTGGTATAGTCCCTCTGCCCAAGCCGGAGTGACATAAGTGCTGATGCACCTACACCAACCAGTGTTCCGAAGGCAGCTGAAAGATTCATAAGAGGGAAAGTAATGGCAAGTCCTGAAATTGCGAGCGCTCCAACCCCATGACCGATAAAGATGCTATCGGTAATATTGTAGAGCGACATGGCTGTCATGGCAATAACCGAGGGTATGGCATACTGCATAAGCAGAATCCATACACTTTCGTTTCCAAGTGCGAGAGGTGAACCTTTTTGTACCATCCGGTTTTTCAATACAGCATCCTTACCCTGATTGTTCCCTCAATAGCCTTAAGTTCATCCAGTATAGCTGAACCAAGACAGCTTTCAGTATCAACGATTACATAACCTATTTCGGGATCTGTCTGCAGATACTCTCCTGCAATATTAATTCCCTTTGAAGTAAAAACATAGTTGACCTCTTTCAGAATGCCGGGTTCATTTTTATGGATATGGAGAAACCTTTGTGCATTGTTGTTTGGCTGGAGCGAGATCTGAACGAAATTGGTTGCACCGATAGTTGCTCCGGTATCGCTGTATTTTACAAGTTTCTCTGCAACTTCCGTACCTATGTTTTCCTGTGCTTCAACAGTACTTCCTCCAACATGAGGCGATAAAATCACATTGTCGAATTGCTGAAGTTCTGAAATGAAGGGATCACCGTTTGAAGCAGGTTCATCAGGAAACACATCGAGGGCAGCACCCAGAATATGTCCGGATTTCAATGCAGATGTCAAAGCCTGAATATTTACAACGGAGCCCCTTGAGGCATTAACAAGGCATGAGCCCTTTCTCATTAACGACAACTCTTTTTCACTTATAAGATTCATCGTAAGAGGTGTTTCCGGTACATGGAGAGTAACTACATGTGAAACTGAAAGAAGTTCCTCAAGCGAGGAGCAGGCTACAGCTTTTCCGAGACTGAGTTTCTTTACAATGTCGTAGTAATAAACGTTCATCCCCAGCGCTTCGGCAAGAATTGAGACCTGAGAACCAATATGTCCGTAGCCAACAATTCCAAGATTTTTATCACGCACCTCAAAACAATTCGTCGCAGATTTCAGCCACTTACCCCTGTGAGCCGCGGCGTTCTTACCCGGAATATTCCGCATGAGAAGGATAGCCTCAGCTATAACAAGTTCGGCAACAGAACGGGTATTTGAGAATGGAGCATTGAAGACAGGAATTCCCATCAATCTCGCAGCATGACCATCTACCTGGTTTGTGCCAATACTGAAGCATCCTATTGCCAGAAGCTTTCCCGCGTTGCTCAATAAATCCTGTGTAATCAGAGTGCGGGAACGGATACCGATAATATTTGCACTTTTTATTTTTTCTTTCAGTAGTGCCTCATCAAGAGCACCAGGGAAGGATTCAATATTGTTATATCCGTTTGCTTTGAAAAAGTCAGCCGCACTATTGTGAATTCCTTCAAGCAAAATTACTTTTATCTTATCTTTTTCGAGAGAGTATTGTTTCGGCATAGACTAATACAAATTACAAACAGTTTCCCATTAAAAGGTTACAAATATAAATGAATATCTCGGAAATTATTTCATTTAATAATACAGATGCCCCTATTCTCTTAATAACTAAGTCCGAACCCAAACGGGAATAACGGATTCCCTGAATCATAGGGAAGATCTTCTTTCTGGTTCCTTACAGCCAGCATTGATGAAGGCATTTCGAACGGCAGTCTTGCAGAAGGGTTTACTTTCCCGAAAATGACATCAAGCAACGCGTCATCGTTTACTCCGAAATTTGCAATCAACCCTTTTGATGCTTCAGTAATTTCCGGGATAACGGCTGGCCTGTCAAGATAGATATCAACAACCGAAGGTACCAGTTTAATTATTTTCATTATTTTTTTCAACTCCTTCCCTTTAAAATCAAGATCACCGGAACTGAATAATCTTCCCAATAATCCTGTACCCTTTATATGCTGTGATGGAGACTTTATGCGTAAAACCGCAAAATCAGCCTCTTCAGGCTTCATTACTACAGTGGCGTATTTAGCTGCTTTATCAGGGTCAACGTTTATCAGAAAAATCTTTGCCCCGGCTTTCAGAGGAAGAGTTTTCCCTGAACTTGTTGTTTCATTTTTCAGCAATACTATCGATTTTCTTTGCGCCAGCTCACCTGCCGCCATAAATTCAGGGTTTCCAATTGTCTTTACAGCATTATCAACATCAGTAAAAGGATTATCGAACAGTCCCAGCTCAAATTTTACTTTAAGCAATCTTCTGACAGAGCTATCAATTCTTGTTTCACTTATTTTTCCCTCCTTCACGAGCTTGACAAGCATTCCGGGAATCATCTCTCCCCCAAACTGATCTACTCCTGCATTGATTATTTTCAACATTCTGTCTTCCACCGATGCTTTTTCCATTCCCCTGGCCCGTGCCTGCAGGATCATTAAACCCAGGAATTTAACGTCGGTCAGCAAGCCCCAGTCTGTGCAAACTACTCCATCAAAATGATATTTGTTACGCAACAGACCGGTTATCATCTCCTTATTGAAACTGAACCCGACGTTTTCACTGGTCATATCCATTGGTATTCCATAATATGGCATTATTTCGGCAGTACCGGCTTTGAATGCTGCTTCAAAAGGTATCAGGTGATAATTGAAATTTTTACCGGGATAAACCTGGCCTTTGGCTACCGGAAAATGAGGATCGATGCCCTCTTTCTGCGGTCCTCCTCCTGCAAAATGCTTTGTCATGCAAGCAACGCTCGTTTTACTCAGAGTGTCGCCCTGAAATCCCCTTATATAGGCATAAGTCAGCTTTGCCGAAAGAGAAGCATCTTCACCAAAAGTACCGTTTATCCTTCCCCATCGTGGTTCGGTGGCGAGATCAATGGCAGGATGCAGCGAAACCCTGATGCCGGCGGCAAGATATTCCTGTCTGGCAATATTTGCAAACTCCCATGTGGTAAGCGAATCCCCTATGGCAGCCAGTCCTATTGGCTCGGGCCAGGATGAGAAATCTCCGGCGAACGCTGAGGCAAGCGGATTGTTGCTGAAACTGTTCCTCGGATCAGAAGCTATTGTAACAGGAATGCCAAGCCTTGTCCTTTCAGCAAGTTTCTGGAGATTATTGTACCATATCGCCATTCCTTTTTTGTCGGTACCTGTGAAAATGTTAAAATGATTTATATGTTTGCCAAAAAGCATTTCGGATGTCCCCCCAGCCATAAGCGAAAATACATCACTCAGAGAGGGTTTCTCAGATATTGAGCCGTCTTTTTTCATGCTGACAGGTGGAATAAACATCAGTCCGGCTTTTTCTTCAAGATTCATCTGCGATAGAAGATCCTTTACTCTTTCTTCAGTTGATTTCCCGCGATTTTCATATATGTCGGGTCTCCCGTTTTTGTTCAGATCCCGAAAAGTCAGGCTGTCAATAGTCAGGGTTTTTACTTCCGGACCGGCAAGTGCCATATTTACTCTTGCACTCCTGTTCCCGGAAATAGAAATCCACAGAACAGCAATGATGAGAATCAGCAGGATCAACCCTATTAGTGAACCTGTTGTCAGGAGCAGCAACTTAATAAGTCTTTTCATTGTCAGTGATAATTGGATTTAATGCATTAACCGGGTAAATATAATCCAGTTTTTTTTGAGTTATATTTGATCTATGTAAAAACATCCGATATTTCTAACATAGATTTCAGTAATGAATAAAATCAGAGAACCGGTAAGCAGCATTGCAAAAATGCCTGTGCTGTTTCTTGGTCATGGCAGCCCCATGAATGCCATCGGGGAAAATGAATTTGTAAAGGGCTGGAGAAATATTGGAAAAACAATACCAAAGCCAGCGGCTGTTTTATGTATCTCAGCTCACTGGGAAACAAGGGGTACCTATGTGACAGCTATGGATAGGCCAATGACAATTCATGACTTTGGAGGTTTTCCCGATGAGCTGTACGAAGTGCAATATCCTGCCTCCGGGAGTCCTGAACTGGCAATGGAAATAAAAAGCATTGTAACGAATACCCCTGTTGGACTTGATGAAAAATGGGGGCTGGATCATGGATGCTGGAGCGTTATAAAACATCTTTATCCTGATGCAGGAATTCCTGTGATCCAGATGAGCATGGATTACAATATGAGTGCACAGCAGCATTATGAACTGTCAAAGGAACTCGCGGTATTCCGGAATAAAGGGATATTGATCGTCGCAAGCGGGAATATTGTTCATAACCTCGAAATGGTTGCCTGGAACAGATTAAACGATAACTACGGTTACGATTGGGCAATCGAAGCAAATGAAAAGATGAAGCAATTTATTCTGAACGCTGACCATAAGCAACTGATAAATTATAAATCGCAGGGCCGTTCGTTTGACCTTGCAATACCTACCCCTGACCATTTTTTGCCATTGCTTTATGCACTTGCATTGCAGGAAAAGGAAGATGCAATAACCATCTTCAATGACAAACCTGTTGGCGGATCACTTACGATGACTTCAATTAAAATCGGATAATGTGATTAAAAACTTTTTAACCGCCAAGGTCGCAAAGTTTTATCGCAAGGAGTTCATTAATAATAATTTGTCTTTGCGTTCTATGCGATTACTTTGCGTTCTTTGCGGTTAACTGATTTCAGCAGATTGAAAAAGAATTGTAAATTTACTCTCTTTCAAAACCATGGTGAAAAATGGCTGAAGAATACCCCGGATATTTTGCAAGGTTTTATGATCTGATCTATCATCAGATCCGCGATGGTGTGGATAACGGGTTCTACCTCGGGAAAATAAAATATACAAAAGGGAAAGTCCTTGAAGTCGGTACAGGAACCGGCCGGCTCCTTACTGAAGCACTGCAGAATGGTGCTGATATTTATGGTATTGACATCAGTCCTTCAATGCTCAATTTCCTGAAAGCAAAACTTCCACCTGAACATCAGAACAGAATAAGCGTTCAGAATATAATTGATTTTAAGCTTGATACAAAATTTGATCTGATAATTGCCCCTTTCAGAGTCTTCATGCACCTGACTGAAAAAGAGGACCAGCTGAAGGCACTTAATAATGTTTATGATCATTTAAACAATGAGGGACAATTCATTTTTGATGTGTTTGTTCCGGCCCTCAGGCCTCTCATTGAAGGACTTGAGAATGTCATTGATTTCGAAGGGGAATATGAACCCGGCAACAGGGTGAAGAGAATTGTCTCAACAAATCCCGATCTTATAAACCAGCTAATCAATATAACCTTCAGGTTCGAATGGAACGAAGGTTCCTCAATCTACAGCCGTGAATGGAAAACTCCGATGAGATTCTTTTTCAGATTTGAGCTGGAACACCTTATCGAGCGTTCTAAATTTAAAAAATTCAATATCACGGGTGATTTTAATGGAAATGAGCTGAAAAGTGATTCAAAGGAGTTTATTTTAACCTGCACAAAATAATTACTGACCCTATGAAGTCAAAACTTGTATTGTTTCCTATGCTGCTCTTTTATGCGGGTCTGATCTCCTGCTCTGATAAAAAGATTGAACCTGTTGACTATGTAAACCCGTATATGGGCAACATCAGTCATCTCCTTGTGCCGACCTATCCCACGGTTCATCTGCCAAACAGCATGCTGCGATTCTATCCGAACAGGGATAACTACACTTCTAACCAGATCCAGGGATTTCCCCTTAACGTAGTATCGCACCGTTCAGGAAAAGTATTTAACCTGAGCCCATTTGAGGAAGATATAAGAGAAATAAATGGAAATATATCGTATACATATGATAATGAGATAGTAAAACCGTACTACTATTCAGTATCGCTTGACGAATATGACATTGATGTAAAATTCGTCCCGGCTGAAAAATCAGGTGTTTTTTCCTTTCATTTCAATGAGGGAAGCGATCGGGGAATTATTCTGAAAACAATAAATCAGGGAGAGCTTTCTTTTGAAAATTCAAGTGTGGCAGGATATGATACATTTGATGGAGTCAAAGCTTACCTGTTCCTTGAATTTGAGAGTAAACCCGATTATGTTAAGGTCCGCGACAGGGATGGTCTTTCTGATAACAATTCAATAAGTGGCAGCAGGATAGCTCTTATTGCAGGTTTTAGCAATAACAATTCCGAAATAAAAATACGGTACGGTTTATCCTATATCAGCCCGGAACAGGCTCAAAAAAATCTGCAGAATGATATACAGGGATGGGACGTTAATGAACTGTCTGAAAAGGCAAGGGCAAAATGGAATACTGTTCTTTCCAAAATAAAGACAGAAGGAGGCTCCGAAAACCAGAGAAGCGTCTTTTATACTTCTCTTTACCGCTGTTATGAAAGAATGGTTGATATTACCGAGGACGGACAATATTTCAGCATCTGGAGTAAAAAAGTGGAGCCTGCCGATGATACTGCATTTTATACTGACGACTGGGTATGGGACACCCATCTGGCTTTGCATCCCCTGCAGGTTATTCTGAATCCTGAAAAACAGGATGAAAAGATCTCTTCATATATCCGGATGGCAAGGCAATCTGGCTGGATGCCTACATTCCCGACAATCTCGGGAGATAACCATGCAATGAACGGGAATCATTCAGCAGCAGTTTTCCTTGATGCCTGGAACAAGGGGATCCGCAGTTTTAATCTTGAAGAAGCTTATGATCATCTTAAAAACACGATCCTTTATGAAACTAAGCTTCCCTGGGTAAGGGACAGCTCGACATGGCTTGATGCATTTTATGATAAAAAAGGATACTTCCCTGCCCTCAGAAAAGAAGAACCTGAAACATGCCCAAAGGTCCACTCCTTTGAGAAACGGCAGGCAGTAGCCATAACACTTGCATCGTCCTACGACGACTGGTGTATGGCCCAAATGGCAAAAGAGCTCGGTAAAGATGGTGATTACAAATTCTTTACTAAAAGGAGCCTTAATTACAGAAACCTGTTTAAGAATGATACGGGATTTTATCATCCAAAAGACAGTACCGGAAACTGGATTGAGCCTTTTGATTACCGTTATGACGGGGGTATGGGTGCGCGCGATTACTATGATGAAAATAATGGCTGGACTTATATCTGGCAACCTTATCATGCATTCAATGATCTTATAAAAATGATGGGAGGACCAGATAAGTTTGAGAATAAGCTCGACAGACTTTTCAGCGAGGGTATAGGAAAATCAAAATGGCAGTATTATTCTACTATGCCCGATGCCACAGGAAATGTAGGGCAGTTTGTAATGGGTAATGAACCTTCGATGCATATAGCCTACCTGTATAACCTTGCAGGTAAGCCATGGAAGACTCAGAAAAGGGTCAGGATGCTGATGGATTCCTGGTTCAGAAATGACTTAATGGGGGTTCCGGGTGATGAGGATGGAGGAGGCTTATCGGCATTTTATGTGTTTTCAGCAATGGGTTTCTACCCGATAACCCCCGGAATTCCCGAATACCAGATCGGGAGTCCGCTCTTCAGAAAAGTGAAGATCAGGCTTCAGAATGGAAAATCATTTATTGTCGTTGCGAAAAATAACAATTCAGTCAATAAGTATATACGGTCAGCAAAGCTAAACGGAAAGGAATTGACAGAGCCCGTTTTCAGTCATACAGATCTAACCGAAGGCGGGACACTTATCCTGGAAATGGGAAGCAAGCCAAATAAAATGTGGGGAACTGTGGAATGACCTGCGATTTTGATGTGATAATTTCCGGGGCTGGTCCTGCAGGATGTACTGCTGCCCTTGCTCTTAGTTCATCAGGGCTCAGGATTGCATTAATGGAAAAGGAAAAGTTCCCACGGGAAAAGGTATGCGGAGATGCCATCCCTGCTTATGTCCCGAAAGTCCTGGACACTATAAATAGCGAATATGCTGAAGCTTTTAAGGGACTGGCTGAAAAGGCAGAGGCTGACGTCTGCCGTATTATTGCTCCCGACAGAAAAGCAATCGACCTGAAATTCTCAGAGAACGGATTCATTTGCAAACGTCAGGTTTTTGATAATTTTCTTCTTGACCTTGTATCGGGGCTTTCCAATGTTACAGTTTTTCAGGAAACTGCAATAAGAGATATAACAATAAAAGAGAACCATGCATTAATTCTGGCCGGGAATGATATTTTGGTGACGGCAAAGCTGGCTATAGGTTGCGATGGCTCCGGAAGCATTATAAGAAAAAGACTTGCCGTGACTAAAATCAATTCTGGAGAAGGTTCTGTTGCTGCTCGTGCTTATTTCAGGGATGTAAAGGATAATCCGCCCGGTACTCTTGAGTTTCATTTTCTGAAGGAGCTGCGCCCGGGATATTTCTGGATCTTTCCACTACCTGGTAACATGTATAACGTCGGATTGGGAATGCCTTCAATAACTATTTCTGAAAAGAAGATTAATCTCAGGAAAGAGATTTTACGGATCATTGAAAGAGATCCTTTTCTGAGTCCCAGGTTTTCAGATGCAGAAATTACAGGTGAGATCAGAGGACATCATCTGCCTCTTCTAACCCGCAAAAATGGAATTTCCGGTGAGCGATTCATTCTTTGCGGTGATGCAGCTTCACTGATAAATCCTGCGACCGGATCCGGAATCGGGCAGGCAATGCAATCAGGAAGGTTTGCTGGCTGGCAGGCGCTTAAATGCTTTGAAAAGAATGACTTCACTGCAGGATTTATAAGTTCTTATGATAATACTGTATATGATAAAATATGGCATGAAAATAGAAATTACTTATTTATACGAGATCATGTTTTCAAATATCCGTGGAGGCTGAATACTGTTATCAGAGCAGGCTCAAAAAACAAATTTATCTATAAAACAATTTTAAAAGCGCTGAACTAATAATTAACTATGCAGCATTTCAGAATTCAATCCGTATTTTGTTTATCAGTCAATTAACTAACCTGAACAAATGAAAAAAAATACCCTACTCAGACTTCTGACATTAATAATAATTTTCGGAATTCAATTCAATTTTGTTTTAGGACAAAATCTGAATGAAGTAAAAGACTCAATCTATTCTGACATTCTAAAAGAACAGAGGTCAATCAGAGTATTTCTCCCGGAGACTTATAAACCTGGAACAGGGGAGAAATATGAGACCATATATCTGACCGACGGAGAATGGGCTGCAGGAGTATTCCCTTTCATTAACAATTTCGCAAGAAATGAGAAATTCATTCCCCATGTTATGCTCGTGGCTCTGCCGAACAGGTATATAGAAAAAGCAAATCAGCGCGACAGAGATCTTTTGCCTGTTCACGTTGCCGACAACACTCTTTCAGGAGGTGCTGACAAGTATCTCTCCTTTTTAAAAAATGAGCTTATCCCTTATATCAACAAAACATATCCGGCTAACGGAACCAATGCACTCTATGGTCATTCATACGGAGGATTGTTTTGCATGTATGCTTTGCTTACAGAGCCTCAATTGTTTGAATCCTATCTGGCAACTGATCCCTCTTTCTGGTGGAATAAGGATTTTGTAATAAGACTTGCATCCGAAAGACTGGAAACTCTTCCTCCAGACAAGCTCCTCTGGATTGCCGGGATAGAATCGACTTATAAGGGCATGGGAATAAACCGGATGGATTCAGTGCTTAAGCTCAAAGCCCCTAAAAGTCTCAAATGGAAGATTGGCCTTTTTCCCAATGAAACCCATAATTCCGTCAGATTTAAAGCTATTTATGACGGATTGAAATTCTCATATTCAGGTTATCCGGGGACACCACCAGTTTATCACCCGATGAATGGCATCCTGTTGAAAGACAAACCGGCAATGATTTATATTATGAATCAGTACTCCGATCTCAGATACAGTATTGATGGTACTGATCCTGATGACAAATCCCCTAAAGCGGGTCAGAAATTTACAATAACAGGTCCTGCTCAATTAGTATTAAAATCATTTTCATCGAGTGGTAAATTTGACGGTGTGGCAAAAGGCATTTTTGAGCTGGGAGATGTGCTTCCATCCATTCCAATGCCTAAAAAGGTTTCAGCCGGAGGATTAAAGTATTCATATTATGAGGGTAGCTGGGACAAGCTCCCCGATTTTAAAAACCTGAAACCTGTCAGTACAGGGGTCACCGACTCTCTCTTTCAAATTAACAAACTCCCATCAAAAACCAATTTTGCATGTCTGTTTGAAGGGTACATTGAAATAGTATCCGATGGTTACTACCTTTTTGCATTGGGTTCAAATGATGGCTCCAGGCTTTATCTGGGAAACAAGCTTGTAATTGATAATGACGGGCTAAAAAAAGAAGAAAGCATGATGTCATTTCTTCTGCCTTTGCAAAAAGGATTTTATCCGTTACGTATTGAATACTTTCAGAAAGATGAAAGCTTCAGCTTTAGCCTGGTTTACTTAATACCAAATGCTGACAATCCGACTAATATTCCGGCAAAATTTCAGTACCATAAATAAAAACAGGTGCCACCGGATATGAGAAAATTTGGTTGTCTTCTCAGATTTATTTAATTTCAACCGGATATCGATCAGTGAACTGACTTTTTCCGTAGAATTTTTCATATTTACATTCTAAGAGTTAACCAATGAATACAAAATCAATTATCTATTTCGGATCAGGGTTGATTTCAGTGATTATAGCACTGATCATTTTTTTCCGTGGCCTTGATATAAAAGCATTGCTTTTTCTGATTTTCGGTGTTGCAGCTGTTTTGCTGTTCCGGCAGGGTGTGGCTGAAATGAAAAAGAAAAAAGAGTAAATCAATTATCCGGCGAACCTGAACAATTGCTTTGATTTAAAGGTTTATTAGTTATTAAATATCTGTCATTATGAAAAAATTCTTATTGGTTCTCTCTGCAATATTTTTGATTATTTCAAACCCTGTTGATTCTCAAGGATTATTGAATAAGGTGAGGAAAGCCGTTTCGAAAGAAATCTCAGGAGTAATAAATGAAGACAGTGGTACAAATACCTCAAAACCTGGTCCTGAGCCTGCATGTGCCTGTGATGACGCTAAAATGATTCTTGATCTCGCAAAATATAAGATTGCCTATAATGAGTTTACAATCTGTACAAAAGATGACGGGAGCATGCTTGTGTACGATAAAATGGGAAGTAAGTATTATATTGTTAAAGATGGGGTATCAGAGGGACCTTACAAGGAGGGGGATCCCATTATACAAGGATTTTGTTCAGACAGCAACGATAGTGGTAATGATGAAAAAGCCGATGCCTGGGTAAAGAAATATCCTGGGTTCATTTCCCGGTCAGGCGATAAATACCTGATCAAATTCGGGGGTAAGAATTATGGTCCCTATGCTATGATAAGTGATTTTGCACTTTCAAACTCTAAAAGCAAATTTGCTGCTATTGTAACCGAAAATATGTTTATTACTGAAGCTCAGGGCAGGAAGATGGAAGAAGCTATGAAAAATGCAAAAACCGATCAGGAAAGGATGGATATTGCAATGTCAATGAGCCAGAATGCACAAAGTCAGATGATGAAGGACGGCGGCAAATCGTTGCAGCCGCAACTTATCACTAATGTACCGGGAGCAACCTTCGATGTGGCTACCTGGATGGGGGGCAAACTTAACGGTACAGCTAAATTCGATGATCTGGTTGTGATTGCTCCCGACAGAATTATGGATATGACCGGAAAGACAACGATTAAGCTCCCACAGAATTCTTATGATTCAAAAGGGATGTTTTTAAACACATCCGGCACGAAGTATGCAATGTACAATTCGGGTGCACTGACATTCAGCGACAATACTACTTTGGCGGAAGTTTTTAATCCATACATGGCCAAAACTGACGGAAAAGTATTTCTGACCTACATGTATTACTCGCCCGGGAAGAATGCAGTTATGCAATGTGCGATACCTTTCTGACGATTAATACTTTGTCCGGGTCCTCCAATACTTAACCTGAGTTTTACTTATCTTAAAGACATAATCCCATTTATACATAATCGGCATAAGTGAAATTCTTACGGATAATCTTAATCATTATCTTTCTTTTCTGTTCCGGAATTATTGCATTTCCCCAAAAAACGGATTATAAAAATATTTTTGGCAGCGACTGGGAAAAAGCAGAATCATTTATTTCGGAGAATGCGTCATGGATGAAACAGATTTGCCAGAAGTATGATGTTTCTTATCCATTGGCCATTGCTGTTGTTTTTCCTGAATTGATAAGATACTCCGCTATCCGAGATAAAATGGAGATTACTCTGCTTAAAGCATTATATATAAACCTCGGAGAGGAGTATGCGAACTTTTCAATAGGCCGGTTCCAGATGAAACCTTCATTTGCTGAATCAGTCCAAAGAAAAGTGTCGATTCTGAAGGGAAGGATCAGATACCATTTCAGGGGAAAAACAGCAAACGAAGATATCAGGAAGTACAGAGCATTGGTTGTTGAGGATCTTGAACAGCCCGAATCTCAGTTCCTTTATCTTATTGCATTTCTAAAGATCTGCGAAAATGTATATCCCATGAAAGATATGGATGAGGATAGAAGGCTGAGATTTCTCGCAACAGCATATAATTACAGCTTTCTGAAAAGCTTTGATGAGGTAGATAAAATGACTGGCAAAAAGTTCTTTTATGCAAATCTCATCAAGGGAGAAAGCTATTCATATGCCGATATTTCGGTTTTCTGGTATAGGAATTATCAGAATAACAAATAGGCTGTCTAAAAAGTAGCAAATTGATTGTCTTTCCTTTGTGCGACTTTGTGCTTTCCTTTGTGATCCTTTGTGGTTCAATAATTTAAAACTAACCACAAAGGCACACAAAGGTTATCACTAAGGACACAAAGGGCTTTTGAGACGTCCTCCTATATAAATTACTGAAGCAATTTCAGAATCTGTACCCAACCGAAAGCCCGAACCCGAAATTCTTTTTTGAAGTCTGGTCATTTGGAAGACCGTAATCAGAGTTCACTTTAAGCAATCCCATCTGGCCCTCAAGTTGAAGTATGAGATTGTTGTAAAACTCGTACCCAATGAAGATATTCGCCCCTGCATCAATTCCCCTGTAGTAAACATAGGTGGTCGGTTCTGACGAAGCGTCGCTCAGAAACTTCACTTTAAGCTCTGTAGTAATGGTACCTGATTTGACCCTTTCCTTACCAAGTACACCATAGCCTCCGTAAGGCCCGGCCCCAATAAGAAGATGTCCGTCGCCAAACTGTGGCCTGTAAAGCAGATTGAGTGGAACCTCTACATAGCCAAGGCTTACCGTTTTGGTAATATCATCGGTAATTATATCCTGCCTTGAACCCTTCACGGCGAAAAAGATCCCTGGCTGAACCCAGAAGTCATCAAATATTGAAAGTATTAAATTTCCCCCAACATGGAATCCCGGATTAAACTTATTTTTCAGTTTTTCACCCCAGTAATCAGTCCCTGCCAGTGTCTGCAGCCCACCCCCGCCTATTATTCCAAAGTGAATTCCTGTTTCAACTTTTTTTCTTTTCTGGGCAAAAGTCTGGGGAACCAACACAGTGAAGATGAGTATAAAAGCAAAAAGTCTTGTCTTCATAAAAAATGTATTTGTTATAAATATTGTCTGAATTAAATGTTTAATGGTTGTTTGCGCAAGTGATTCAATCAAAATATTAACTTCTGCAAATTAAGGAATTGTTTGTACAAAAAAAATCCTTAAATTACTATCAATTATAAACCGGGCTTACAAAGATATTGACAACTTTATTTGTTTATTTATCAATTTATTAACTAATTTTTTTAAAATGGCTGTATTGAAAGTGATCGAGGTCATGGCATCCTCAGAAAAAAGCTGACCTGATTTCATCGCACATTAAAAAATTCGGGGTCGACACAACTGATATCCAGGTAAAAGTCAATGACGACAAAGTGACACTCATGGGCAGTGTTGATACAATTGAAAACAAAAACAAAATTATTGTAACAGCAGGAAATGTTGACGGCATTGCCTCTGTAGAAGACTGGCTGGTTGTTAAGCATCCTTCTGTTGTAACTCCTCCACCGCCGGAAAAGCAATTTTACACAGTTAAGAAAGGCGATTACCTCTCAAAAATCGCAAAAGAGGTTTATGGAAACGCCAACAAATACAATGTGATTTTTGAGGCTAACAAACCCATGCTAAAGGATCC
>DOTV01000042.1:38592-41277 GCA_003520925.1 Bacteroidales bacterium
TCCGCTTATAAAATAAAACAATTTGCTGGGAAGCTGCATTTATTTAAAAAAGGGTAATTGAATACAATCACCCTTTTTTTATGGCATTCCCGGCAACTGCTCAGAGGTTTTCCGGCTTTTCTTCGTCAGCGGTTTTTTTCTTGATGTTCTCGGCCAGGTCCTCAAGTTTATCGGCAGTCTTATTTGCTGCCTTCTTCCCGAATTCTTTCATCTTTGTTACAGTATCTTCCGCTTTATCCTCAACTTTGTCAGCAAAGGCTTCGAGCTTTTCTTTTACACCACTCTCCTTTATGTCTTCAATTTTGTCTTCAACATAATCCTCTGCCTTTTCATAAGTTTCCTTTACTTTCTTAAAGGCTTCACTCTTTTTAACGTCATCTACCTTGTCATCAACGAAATCATCGGCTTTGCGAAAAAGTTTTTTTGCCTTGTCCAGCAAACTTTCCTTTTTCGGTGTTACTGGTTCCTGCGGTTTATTTTCTTCCATTTGGTTAAAGTTTTAAATAAGCATTAAATAATATAATATTCTGGCGTTAAATTTGAATTATACCTAAAGTTAGCAAAATATTTAATATCTTTTTTATCGATATCTTTATTTCACTATTCTGGCTTAGAGTTAAAAAAAGGTAATTAAAATAATGGATAAAGAATTAATTACGGCCGTCGCAATAGGAATTGGATTAAGCGCCAGCTGCGGCTTCAGGGTTTTTGTGCCGATGCTTGTGGCCAGCATTGCCGCAAAGATGGGTATATTCCCTGTAAATGAAGGATTCCAGTGGCTCGCAGGCTGGCCAGCCATTATCAGTTTTGGAACCGCCACGATAGCAGAAATACTGGCATATTATATCCCATTTATTGATAATCTGCTGGATACAATAACTACTCCAATGGCTGTGGGAGGAGGAACACTCTTACTGACATCAGTTCTTCCGATTGATAATGAATTCCTTAAATGGGCTGCCGGATTTCTTTTTGGCGGCGGAGCAGCTGCAACAATACAGGGCGGAACGGTGCTGACAAGGCTTGCTTCAACAAAGCTCACTGCAGGAGCCGGAAACTCAGTGGTCGCGACAGGAGAGCATGCGGCTGCATTCGGAACATCGGTACTCGCAGTACTTATTCCGCTTGTTTTTGCAGCAGTTGTTATACTTCTTATCATTTACTTAATAACAAAATTCGGAAGAAGAATCCTCAATAGGAAAACTATATAATTTAGTTTGATCCTAAAATAAATATTTGATTTCTGTCAGAATCCATAAACCTGGTCTTAAATGTTATAATACACAATAAATGTTACTTTTTTAGTATTATCGTATTTATTTCGTATATTTGTACTGTTTAAGTAATGCCTCACGGTATGGAAGATAGAATAACCGACAGGAAAGGAATCATCCTGAGTAAAGCGAAGGATCTATTCTGGAAACATGGCTTCAGGCGGGTATCAGTTGAAGAAATATGCAAAAAGTCAGGAATAAGCAAGATGACTTTTTACCGTTATTTCCCAAACAAAATCGAAGTTGCGAAAGCTGTATTCGATAAAGTTTCCAGGGAAGGGTATGTACAATTTCAGTCAATATTAAATGAAATCAACACTCCGGAAGAAAAAATCCGAAAAATCCTCCTTTTAAAATTCAACGGAACGCATGATATCAGTCAGGAGTTTCTGATGGATTTTTATTCCAGCAGGGAACCCGGGCTTGCAGGTTATGTTCAGACACGATTAAATGAAATCTGGATGAACCTCATTAATGATTTCAAGAATGCCCAGCAAAAAGGTATTTTCAGGCAGGATATTAGAATTGAATTCTTCTTTTCCGCCTCTCAAAAAATAATTGAATTATTAAACGATCAGAAAATTCTGCAATTGTTTGACACTCCCCAGGAAATGATTATGGAGTCTGCTAAACTGTTAATGTACGGCATTTCCCCGCAAAAACAATGAGAGCTTCAGTCGTGATATTATTTGTTGTATTGTACAATTCTACAGGTAGAAGCTGCCTATCGCAGGAACCGTCACTTCAGCCAGGGGATACATTTAATCTTAGTGGTCAGTTTTCGGCATGGATCAACTTAAATTATAAAAACTCCCTGCCGGTCATAAGCGGAGGCCGATATATTCCATCAGTTTATTATGGGATCAGACCCTCCGGCAAAAAGCTATTAGATTTTGAAGCATCTGCTAATGTTTATGGATCATTTGCCTTTCATCCCTTCGATACTGCCAGCGCCGATGGCATCCTGAAACCTTACAGGCTCTGGATGCGATACTCTTCCGATCAGTTTGAGATGCGGCTGGGATTGCAGAAAATCAACTTTGGTTCGGCCTCATTGCTTAGGCCCCTTATGTGGTTTGACCAGATGGATCCACGCGATCCGCTTCATCTGACTGATGGTGTATGGGGTCTGCTGGCGCGTTACTATTTTCTTAATAATGCAAATGTGTGGTTGTGGGGACTTTATGGGAACCACGATCCCCGGGCCTGGGAATTAATCCCCACCAACAAAAGGATCCCTGAGTTCGGTGGAAGGATCCAGATTCCTGTACCTCACGGTGAGGCAGCATTATCATATCATCACAGAATCGGTGATAACAGGGGAATGATCATGTTTAATAACTACCTGGAGAAAATCCCTGAGGACCGGTTCGGTTTTGACGCCAGGTGGGATCTTGGGACCGGCTTCTGG
>DOTV01000199.1:0-4157 GCA_003520925.1 Bacteroidales bacterium
ATTATCAGTGATCTTGCAAATGGTCATCCTGATCTCGTAATCGTTAGCGGTCTCGCTTATGGGATCGACATTACCGCCCATAAAGCAGCCCTTTCAAACAATCTTCAGACAATCGGAGTTCTCGGACATGGATTTAAAACTATCTATCCATCTATCCACAGGTCAACAGCTGAAACAATTTTAAAGACCGGCGGACTACTGACCGATTTTATGTCAGAGACTCTTCCGGAGAGGAATAACTTTCTTAAGAGGAACAGGATAATTGCCGGACTCTCCGATGCCACACTTGTTGTTGAATCAGGGATAAAAGGAGGAGCCCTGATTACTGCCGATATGGCTAATTCGTACAACCGTGATGTCATGGCTATACCCGGCAGGCCTGATGATCAATGGTCGTCAGGGTGCAACGATCTTATTAAAACAAATAAGGCAGCTCTTGTTGAATCGGCAACGGATATTGAAAATTGCCTGAACTGGCAGCCCGAAAAATCAAAACCTCCTGTACAAAAAACCCTTTTTTCAGAACTAAGTGAACCGGAGCAAAAGATATATGAACTCATAATGAAAGAAGGTGAACTGACTATTGATACTATCTGCAGGTCACTTGAAATTCCGATTTACAAACTTTCTCCACTTCTTCTTCAGCTGGAATTCAGGGGTGTGGTCAAATGCTATCCGGGAAATGTTTACCGGAACCAATGAATTGCAGATTGCGGATTGCCGATTTTGGATTTCAATTCCGCAATCGCAAATCCGAAATCCGAAATCATTCACTCCGATATTTATTTTGTCCAGATGAAGTACTATTACCATTGTTTTTCTAAATTTGATATCCATAGTAACTATTAATACCTTTTTAAAATGGATCCAAGAGTACAGCAGTTCATGGGCATGATAAAAGCCAAAAACCCCGGTGAAAATGAATTTCATCAGGCAGTTCAGGAGGTTTCTGAATCACTGATACCGTTTATTGAAGAGAATCCTAAGTACAAGTATGCAAAGATCCTTGAGCGGATTGCCGAACCGGAGCGTACAATAATCTTCAGGGTTCCATGGCTTGATGATAAGGGCGACGTGCAGATAAACAGGGGTTTCAGGATTGAAATGAACAGTGCTATCGGACCTTACAAGGGAGGTCTGAGGTTCCATCCGACCGTTAATCTCGGCATTCTTAAATTTCTTGCTTTCGAGCAGGTTTTCAAGAACAGCCTTACCACCCTGCCAATGGGAGGAGGAAAAGGAGGATCGGATTTTGATCCAAAGGGAAAATCGGATAACGAGGTTATGAGGTTTTGCCAGAGCTTTATGACAGAATTATTCCGTCATATTGGGGCTGAAACTGATGTGCCTGCTGGTGATATTGGTGTTGGTGGCAGGGAAATCGGATATCTGTTCGGTCAATACAAAAGACTTAAAAACGAATTTACAGGCGTTCTTACCGGTAAAGGGCTTGAATGGGGAGGTTCTCTTATAAGGCCTGAAGCGACAGGATATGGTGCCACCTATTTTGCTCAGGAGATGCTTGCAACCCGGGGAGACTCATTTGAAGGTAAAACAGTCTGTATTTCAGGCTCAGGCAATGTAGCACAGTACGCTACTGAAAAGGTGACTGAACTAGGGGGTAAGGTCGTTACCTCCTCCGATTCAAACGGTTTCATTTACGATCCTAAAGGCATCGACGCAGATAAACTTAAATTCATCATGGATCTTAAAAATATTCGAAGAGGCAGGATAAAAGAGTATGCCGCGAAATTCGGGGTAGAGTATTTTGAGGATAAGAGACCCTGGATGATAAAATGCGATATTGCCATGCCTAATGCAACCCAGAACGAGATAAATGCAGATGAGGCAAAAACTCTTGTGAAAAACGGGTGCATCTGCGTTGCTGAAGGAGCTAACATGCCCTCGACAATTGAAGCTGTTGAAGTTTTTATTAAAGCAGGGATCCTTTACGGACCGGGAAAGGCTGCCAATGCCGGTGGTGTTGCCACTTCAGGACTTGAAATGACCCAGAATTCAATGAGACTGCCCTGGTCGCGCGAAGAGGTTGACGAAAGGCTGCACACTATTATGAAAAACATTCACAGTACCTGTGTTAGGTATGGCAGGCAGGAAGATGGTTTCATAAACTATGTTGATGGTGCCAATATAGGAGGGTTCGTGAAAGTTGCCAATGCAATGATCGCACAGGGCGTAGTCTGATGCAGCTTATCGATACACATACACATATTTATCTTCCGGAATTCAATGACGACAGGGACGAATCAGTAAAAAGAGCTGTTCAGTCAGGTGTCGTTAAACAGCTAATGCCAAACATCGATATTGATTCCGTATCCCTGATGCTCTCAGTTGAGAATAATTTTCCCGGTATCTGTTTTCCTATGATCGGATTACATCCTACTTCTGTAAAGGAAGATTATGTTTCGCAGCTTGACCAGATGGAAGAGCTTGCTGCAACCAATAAATTTTACGCCATAGGAGAAATCGGCATCGATCTTTATTGGGATAAATCACGACTGACCGAACAGATTCTGGCGTTCAAGAGGCAGGTTGCGTTCGCTGTTAAATCAGGATTGCCAGTTGTTATTCATTCCCGGGACTCATTTCCTGAAGTCTTTAAAGCGCTGGAACCTTTCAAAGGTGCTGATCTGAAAGGAGTTTTTCATGCATTCACTGGTTCGTCAGAGGATGCCGAAAAAGCTATTGGACTGGGATTTAAACTTGGGATCGGGGGCATTGTAACATTTAAAAACTCAGGACTTGAAAAAGTTGTTAGTCATTCTGGAGTTGAAAATTTAATTCTTGAAACAGATTCGCCATATCTTGCACCTGTTCCTTACCGAGGAAAAAGGAATGAGAGTTCTTATCTTTGCATTATAAATAATAGAGTTGCTGAAATACTTGGTTTAAGCAACGAGGAAACTGCAGATGTAACTTATAACAATTCAGTCAGGCTTTTTGGCCTGTAACCGACATATGAAAGATAAAAGAGAAACTTCAATACTTATTATTTATACAGGGGGAACAATAGGAATGGTGCACGACCCGGTTACCGGATCACTTGTCCCTATTGATTTTCAGCACATCACCGACCATGTCCCCGAACTTCTGAAATTTGGTTTTGATCTTCGGTCTGTCTCTTTTGATCCTGTTAAAGACTCATCAAATATTGATCCCGGAGTATGGATCAAGATGGCTGAGACAATCGAAGAAAACTATGACAACTATGATGGGTTTGTAGTGCTTCACGGGACAGACACTATGGCGTATTCAGCTTCAGCTCTGAGCTATATGCTTGAGAACCTGCGAAAACCGGTCATATTCACAGGATCACAGCTGCCAATAGGACTACTACGTACCGATGGCAGGGAAAATCTTATTACTGCAATTGAGATAGCTTCTGCAAAGGAAGCCGGATTATCTCTGGTGCCTGAAGTCTGCATCTATTTCGATAATGAACTTACCCGAGGCAACCGTACCACAAAGTTCAGCGCTGAACATTTTGATGCATTCAATTCACCGAATTACCCGCCGCTTGCAGAAGTTGGTCTTCATCTTAAATATAATTATAATCTGATAAGGTATTCCGATCCCGACAAGAACCTGGTTGTTCATAAGGCTTTCGACACTAATGTGGCGATTCTTAAATTGTTCCCCGGATTAGGCTTTAATCTTTTGGATGCATTAATAAATACAAAAGACCTGAAGGGACTAATAATTGAAACATTCGGCTCGGGAAATGCCCCGACATACCCTTGGTTTATTGAGGGGCTCAGAACATTTATCAGAAAGGGAGGTATAATCTTCAATGTGACCCAGTGTCATGGCGGAAGTGTTGAGATGGGATTGTATGAGACCAGCAGGGAGATGCTTGCAGCCGGCGTTGTAAGCGGTAAAGATATTACCTCTGAAGCATCGGTGACAAAGCTTATGCATTTGCTTGGGGTTTGCGGCACGAGGGAGGAGGTTGTGAAATGTTTGAGCCGATCGCTGGCTGGTGAGATCAGCTGAATCGGTGCGGGGTACAGGGTACGAGGTGCGGGGTAAAAATGCTATAAATAATCTTCAGGCATTCAAATTTTTCGTATTTTGCGCCTCGATTTAAAAATCAGGAGAGATGCAAGAGCGGTTTAATTGGCACGCCTGGAAAGCGTGTG
>DOTV01000199.1:4446-10874 GCA_003520925.1 Bacteroidales bacterium
CGAATCCCCCTCTCTCCGCAAAGTCAAATTATTCCCTCAGCGAAGCTGGGGGATTTTTATTTTCTGAGCTTTCCAAACGCAGTTTGAGAAAGCTCATGAAAATAAAAAGACCCTGCGAGTGAAACGAGTAAGGGAATAATTTGACTTTGCTGGGATCTCCCCCAGGGATCAACGAAGTTAATCCCCTATATTAACCCACCCCGCAGGGAATCGCCGCAAGCAATCCCGAATCATGTGCTCACCCCTGCCCCTCTATCAGCAGTCGAAGGAAAGAGGGATTAAATTTTTAATTAATTTCTGAAAATCTTAGTCTGAGAGTTCTACTTAGAATGATGCTTGTACCAGCACATTATTCTCATACCTGTAATTGCTAAGCCTGTAAACATCAGATGAATCGTTTTCGATCTGGTATTCCCAATTGCCAAAGGGTCCGGGAGCGGAATACATTCTTTTTATGTAGATCTTTTCACCGGGTTCGAATTTACACTCTTTACCGAACGCAGAAATCTTCCCGAATGAGTTAAACTGGGTTGTTCTGATCCAGATTAGGTTTGTACCGCCGAAAACCTCTGGACCGGTGTGGCGAAAATCGATGTAATTCCCGATATATCTTCGTGAAACTGACAAACTGGTATTTCTTAGATATGAGTAGGATTTTTTTTCTGAAGTACATGAGAAAAGCAGAGGTATGAGCATTAAAAATAAAATACGTTTCATATCCGGTTCAGTTAATAAAAAACATTCTTTTGACAATATTAAATGTTCGTTCGGCTCGCCAGTTTTGGGCTGCGTTTAATACTTAAAATTACGGATCAGAAAGCTCTTTTGGAATATGATATCAGCCGATTAGTGAGGAGATGATTCAGTTTTGGAGTTACTTCATCACTTAGGTCAGGATGTTGATTTACAGTAATAAACCGGTAGTAAAAAGATAAGGGATATTCATCAAAAACGTCCAAATATTTACGAAGAATGATGAATAAATGTAGATTCCCGGGTTACCGGACCTGCTAAAGCATTAATTATCTGTAAATTAGAAAAGAACAGCCTTCTCTATTTTGAAAAATGCCTTTTTGATATACGAAGGGATTTAGATGACAAGATCCGGTAATACAGAAAGGTTATGGTACCAAGACAAAACCTCTAAATCGCATAATTGCAAAACAATTCAGCACATTTTAAAAATTTTTTCGAAGTTTTTCAAAATGTCCCCCATAAAGTTTATTTTAACTGCAATTTGTTATATTATGTCAATCCCTTAAATCTGGGGAGAGTGCTAAAAGATTCAGTTGGTTCGATCGTTATAATTATTTAATGGTTCCACGCAATGGTTTTCCCGGGTAAATGTCCTCCAGCAACTGACCGTTTCTAACAATCACATTTCCATTTACAATGACATATGATATCCCTCTGGAATATTTCGCCGGTTCCTCATATGTTGCTTGATCAAGGATGTTTTCAGGATCAAAAATGGTTATATCTGCATCGGCTCCGACGCATATGCGGCCTTTTTTCTTAAATGCGGGAGCAATTTTCTCAAGCCTTTTTGCCGGCATAAGCGTAATCTTACTCAATCCCTCATTAAGGGACATAAGCTTCTCCTCCCTGACATATTTTCCCAGAACCCTTGCAAAAGTCCCTGTTCCCCGTGGATGCCCTTTTCCTTCTGTCAGTATCCCGTCGCTGGCAATGATAACTTTCGGATCAGCAACAGTTGATTCTACAACTTCGTCAGGGATTGAATGGGCGATTACCATTCCTCCCGATTTCCTATATCTGGCAAAACTCTCAGCATTAAGCCGTTCTCCGGTTTCAGCCCATTGCAGATCGCTATAAGTTATCCCGAAGGATTCCTGCCAGCCTTCATCATAAACGGCACTCTCAATTGTGGTTTGTGTGGCAGAATACGGATAACACTCTGCAGAAACATCAATCCCATGCAAATTTGCCTCTTTGATCATTTGAAGCAAACGGGGGGTATAGCTGAACCCCAGACTGGTTATATGAACAACATGCAGGGGAGCTCCGGTTATGGCGGATGCCGAAATAACTTCCTCCAGGGCTGTTATACAATTATTGGGTTCCTTAAGTCCTCCATACCGCATATGCACGTAACATGGGACCTTGTATTTGCCTGCTATCCGGAACATTTCCAGAATTTCCCATTTTGTAGCAGCCGGAGTGTACATCAGACCGAATCCGACACCAAGCGCACCCCTGGTCAATCCCTTTTCAATTCCTTCCCCGAGTACTAAAATCTCAGCATCAGATGCTTCTTTTTTAACTGCATCGCCCACAGGTGCAAATCCACCCGGATCATGCATGATTTCCATTCTTAACGGAACATGACCAACACTTACTCCATAATTTATCAGAGCCTGTCCTTCCCTTTCCATGTACCATTTGTCGACATCAGCAGTACCCATTTCAAGTTCAAGGGCAGTCGTAACACCATCAAGTACTTTGTATGTACAGTTTTCCTTGTCCTGTCCATGCTGATGCATATCGATGAAACCTGGAGCAACAACAAGACCACCGGCATTAATTGTAGTTTTCCCTTTAATTGGCTTTTCAGTGATGGTGTGAACAGAACCTTCTTTTATCGCGATATTCCTGACTGCATCAAGATTTGATTCCGGATCAATAACTCTTCCGTTTAAAATAACAATATCATAGTCTTTTGTTGTTACGTATGGATTCCTGTTACATTGCTTGTTTAAAATGGCAACTGAAACAAGAATGATAAAGGCAGGCAATTTTCTCAGCATAATGAATTCATCTCATTTATCAAAACTCAAAGGAGCTTTAAATGTAAATAATAATTTCAATAAACTTCAAAATGAAATTTCTATGTAAATTGTGGTTAAAATACAATGAAATGAAAATCGTCGATATAACACCTGAAACTGAATATCAATATTTATGTTGTCTCGAAGAATGGTCGGACGATATGAAAGAAGCCGGCAGCTGTAAACAGAAGTGGTACGACCAGATGAAAGAAAAAGGGCTGAAAGTAAAGTTCGCTCTGGACGAAAACGATGTCATAGGCGGTATGATACAGTACCTCCCTGTTGAGCATTCAATTTTTGAAGGCAGAGACCTGTATGTGGTGCTCTGCATATGGGTACACGGACATAAACAGGGACGCGGCGATTACAGGAAAAGAGGAATGGGTACTGCTTTACTTAAAGCTGCCGAAGATGATGCAAAAAAACAGGGAGCAAACGGACTTGTAACCTGGGGATTAATAATTCCAGCATTCATGCGAGCCTCATGGTTCAGAAAATATGGTTATAAAACAGTTGATAAGAGCGGAATCACGAGGCTGCTGTGGAAACCTTTCAATGAAAATGCTGTTCCGCCCCTTTTCAGAAAGCCTGTAAAAAAGCCTGAAAAAGGAAAAGATAAAGTCAACCTTACATTACTGAGGAATGGATGGTGCCAGTCGATGAACATAACCTGCGAAAGGGCAAAAAGAGCTGCACTGGATTTCCCGGGGAAAATTGATATACAGGAATTTGATACGACCAACATCAATATCCTGAATGAATGGGGTATCAATGATGCAGTTTACGTCGATGGGAAAGAGATAATGACAGGACCTCCGATATCTTACGAAAAAATCAGAAGGAAGATCGAAAAAAGAGTTAAGAATTATTAATGATTACAACGGCTCTGTGTCCCTCTGTGAGATCTCTGTGTCTCTCTGTGCAACTTCTTCAGGAGATCCTTCTATAACACAGAGTTACACAGAGGAAATACGGAGAAATACAGAGATATTATTTTGTATCCACCATAATCGGAAGACCCTTCTCATTAGTCATTATTATCAATTTTGCATTCGGGGAATTAGTGATTGCTTTTATCATTTCGTATTGCAGAAGCCTGTCACTCAGTCCGGAGCTTAATATTTTCTGATAGTCGGCTATACCCTGAGCCTCAACTCTCTTCCTCTCAGCTTCCTGTCTCTCCTTCTGAAGAACAAATGTCATCTTCTGGGCCTCCTGTTCAGCATTTATCTTTGATTCAATGGCAGCCTTAACAGATTCAGGCAGAGTAAGATTCCTGATTAAAAGTTGTTCGAGCAAAAGCCCGCGCTCCTTGAAATTTGATTCAATAGCTGAAAAAATCCTATTCTGAAATTCATCTCTTTTTGTTGAGTATAATGATACCGCATCATAATAAACTGCATTATTCCTGATCCCGGTTCTGCAGATAGGGCGAACAATAACATTCCTGTAATCAGTGCCCACCTCCTTGAGAATCCTAGGTGCTTCTGAAGGAACTACCTTATAAAGAACTGTAAGATCGACAATCACCTCCAGTCCGTCTGCCGACAAAACACGTATTGCATCATCCCCCCTGACTGCACCCTCATCATGAACCCCTGACATTGTATAATTCTCTGTTCTAATGTCGAACATGACAACCTTGACTAAAGGGTTAATAATATTCAATCCACTCTCCAGAATATTATTGCTCACCTTCCCGAACAACTTTTTCACACCCACCATTCCGGGCTCGACCTGCTTGACCGAGGCGAACAGTATCATCAACAGAAAGATCAGACCGGCTGCTGTGAGTACTTTTGATTTATTATCCCGCATATAAGGAACGGTTTTGACAGCAAAAAGAGCTGTAATAATTATTATAATGCCGATTGTGATTAGTCCCATTACTTATTGTATTTAATGTTTTTACTTCCAAATATTTTACCAAGGTAATCAGAAAAATAGAATATTTCAATCATTATAAATCCTCTGTGTAACTCTGTGCAATTTATGCCCCCAACTCCCTAAAGGGGGCTTTAGATCGAGCTGGATTTCAACCCCCCTTCAGGGGGGGGCTGGGGGGGCAAAAATCCGGAACACAGAGAAGCAAAGAGAGACACAGAGATTTAATTAATTGCTTATAAGATTCCTGACCTGATTTATATCAATATCTGTCTGAGGATTAAATCTATCACTGTTCATATAATTCAGTACCGAAAACAATAACTGCTTTGATGCTGGTCTCTCATCAGAGATATCATTAAGATCAACACTGCAAACCATCAGTTTGCCTTTGCCTGCTTTCACTTCAAAGGCAAGAGCCAGCTTTCTGTTTTCAAACCATGTATCTATCGGCTGGATCAGTGGCTTGAGGTCAGCCGGAAATCCTTCTAGAATCATTGCTTGTGAATGCGTTACGGGATCCCACCATTGCCAGTTGCTGTGAAATTCAGTCGGGAACTCCCTGAAAAAGGGATTCCCAGGGTCGCACAGAATCCCAAGGGTATGCGGTGCCTGGTTATTTGTCCAAGCCGTGTTCCAGAAGATGCTCGAAAATCCGATTGCTACCTGTGCCCCCTTGTCTTTTGCCACTTTGCCGTATGTCATCAACAGCACGGAACCTCCTTCATTGAGAGTCTCAACACAGTTCTTATCAAGCTTATCAGTTATCATAACATTACCTCTGTCAATTTTATTTTGAACCGGATAGATCCAGAAATCCCATTTGTTTCTGTAATCAGTATTCTGGATTGATACCACCAGGGTAAGCTTCTGCGCTTTTCGAATTCCGGCCGGATCAAAGGTAAAAGTTCCGACATGTATGCAGTTACCGATTGCGATAGTGTCCTTATTAAAAACCTGTTGATGAATAGCTTCACCTTCAGAATTAATAAGATTGCAAAGAATCGTTGAATTATAAATTGGTTTGAGACCAAAATGAGAGATCTCGATATCAGCTTTTATTGTCTCATCTGGCTTAAATATCATTTTCTCAATTCTTGCCAGAGGTACCGTTTCGCTGCAAAACATTCTGAATTCTTCAGGAGTTACATATCCCTTTGATCTGAAAAACGGATTCAGAATTCCTACGAGTGCGGTTCCCTGTCCGGGGAAATCATGCAGCTGCAGCATCTGAAAACCAGCAAAGCCCGGAGTGCGTAAGGCTGCCTCGATATCGGCTTTATAACAGAGTGCCTGGAGTTTTCCTGAGGCCATAAGAAAATCTTCCGCCTGACCGGCCATTTCATTCTCAGCAAGCGTTTCTCTGAAGATCTCGAAGTTTGAAGGTTTTAAAACTCCTTTATACTGCTCAATTTCCTTAAAATCGGGATAAGCACACCATTGTCCGATTTCATGGCCGACTGATGGTATCTTATATTGGGAGACAAAATCCCGGAAGTCAAACATGGTCTGCGGTGGTTTTGAATTTATTATGCTCTTCAATCCTTCATCCCAATGCTGGATCCTGGGTTCCGGAGTGAGGTTATAGTCGTTCTCAGGAATTATCGGCCATCCGGCAGCAGAAGTATAAACCCTCCTGTTATCCTTTGCCTTCCAGTACGTTATTAGTTCTCCCAGAAATTTATTCTGGTTCCTGCCCGCAGGTTCATTACCGTACGCCAGCATGCAAAATGACGGATGGTTGCCATATTCCCT
>DOTV01000165.1 GCA_003520925.1 Bacteroidales bacterium
ATTGACCTTAATAAACCAGAAAGCAGACAGAAAGAAATCGTTCTTAACAGTAAGCACAGCAGGATTATCTGTTGCAGGGAAAACCTTGATAATTTTCATGGCATTCTCTATGTAAAAGATTTCCTTAAGGCCTGTACATTACAGGAAAAACCTGTTATTGCTGATCTCATCACACAACCTCTTTTCGTACCTGAAAGTGCTGATGCACCCAAAGTGCTGAATCTTTTCAAGAAAGGGAAAATACATTTTTGTGTCGTTGTGAATGAATATGGCACCCTCGAGGGAATCATCACACTGCACGATATTCTTGAAAACCTTATCGGTGAGTTCCCGGAAGCAGGGGAGTTTTTTGAACCTGATATCTTTTTCCGTGACGATAAATCATATCTGATAAGCGGCGACGCTCCTGTTGAGATCCTTGATGGTGTTTTTGACAATTACTTTACAGATCTTGAAAATACTGAATACACTACTGTCGCCGGATTTGTCCTTGATCACATTGACAAGGTGCCTCAGATCGGCGACAAATTTATTTTTAATGATTATGTTATTGAAATCGTTGATATCGATGCGAACAGGATTGATAAAATCCTGGTAAAAGAGAAAAAGGAGTAACCCGGTAAAGACCGGAAAACATTTTAATTTATGAGGTTACCGTAAAATTCCCGGGAGAAACACATGATAGTTGAACAAACATATAATCTGCTTAAGCGAAAATATGGTTACGGCTTTGAAACGCTTTTAATTTCTGATGTCACGATCGGATTGCATCTTACTGCCGTTCGTCTATCGGATAAAAGTATCGGAACTTCCACAACTCTTGCTGACACTCTCCCTTTTTGTGCAAAAGTCAACAGGGATTTTGGCGACTTTACACCACTCCGGTTCAAGGGACAAAAAGCAAAGGATCTGCTCGAAACGGGAAAAATTTCAGCAACTATTTCATCTGTAAAGATGGCTGTACTGAATGCAATTTCTTCAACAATAATATCATCAGGGAGTTACAGCATAATCGAAAATTGTGATCCGATCCAATTGCTGGACCTTGGTTCGGGTAAAACCATAACAATTGTCGGAGCATTCCAGTCATATATCCGTAAAGTCTCATCAACAGGGAATAAACTGTATGTCCTGGAAATGAATGAAAATTCGATGGCTCCCGAACACAGGCAATTCTTTATCCCGGCGGATGATTACAAAAAAATCCTCCGGGTTTCGGATATTGTAATTATAACCGGGCAAACACTTGTGAACAAGACAATTGATGATCTGTTATCAGCAATTTTCCCAAAGGCTAAGGTAGTGATCACAGGTCCCTCCAGCGGTATTATTCCCGATATCCTTTTTGAGAACAGGGTAAGCATTGTGGGTACCATGAGAATTACAAACCCGGATATCGTTTTTGATATTGTCAGTGAAGGAGGAACAGGATTTCATCTTTTTGAATATTGTGCTGAAAAAATCTGCATTTTAAACGATGGTGGATCACAGACTTAGTGAAAAATGGATTAAGGCGTCAATAGCCGGAACAATCTGGGCTGCATCCGAAATTGTTCTTGGCAGCTTCCTTCATAATCTTAAAATTCCTTTCGGCGGCAACGTGCTTACCGCTATCGGAATTATAATTCTTATTTCGATAAGCTATACCTGGACTGACAAGGGCTTTTTCTGGCGGGCGGGAATTATATGTGCCCTGATGAAAACAATGTCACCAAGTGCTGTGATTTTCGGTCCGATGATTGCCATTTTTTCAGAATCGCTTCTTCTTGAGATATCAGTCAGACTTTTAGGCAGAACAATGGCAGGCTATCTGGTTGGCTCTATGCTGGCAATGTCGTGGAACCTGTTTCAGAAGATTGCGAATTATATTATTTATTATGGTTCCAATATCATTGAGGTCTATAACAACCTGCTGATATATGCGCAAAAACAGCTTCATATTCAGACAAATATTGTTTGGCTGCCAATAATTGGATTGCTGGTCATCTTTGCTTTGTTCGGGATTTTAGCAGGAGTGATCGGAATAATTGTCGGAAGGAAAATGCTGAAACAGCCGGTTTCTGATATCCCTGTTTCGATCAATGAGCCAGTTCAACAAATCAATAACAAATCTGAAAGAGATTTTAACTATTCAATTACATGGCTTTTTATAGATATTGCACTGATAATCTGCTCTTTCATTATACTTAATAAAACATCCTGGAAAATATGGTCTGTTGTGATCACTGCAATAATTATTATCTGGTCGTTAAGATACAAAAGAGCCTTGCGGCAGGTAGCCCGTCCTAAATTCTGGATATTCTTCGTATTTATTACATTGATTACCGCCTTTGCCCTGACAAAGCCACAGGAGGGACCAAATTCATGGCAGCAGGGATTATTTACGGGTATTCAGATGAACTTCAGGGCTGCAATTATAATTGTTGGTTTTTCTGTTTTAGGGACAGAGTTATATAATCCGGTAATCCGGAATTTTTTCCTCAGGACATCATTCAAGAATCTTCCTTTGGCGCTGGAGCTTGCCGCAGAAAGTCTGCCATCATTTATTGCAAATATACCTGATCTTAAAAGCCTGGTCAGAAAACCAGTTTCGATTTTTTACCAGGTGATTTCCCAGGCAGAACGGAGACTGTCGGAAATTAAAACAAGAAATCCCCTGAATCAGAAATTCTTTATTGTAACAGGTTCTGTAGGAAGCGGAAAAACGACCTTTGTGAAAAACCTGATTGATATTTTCAGGAAAAACAAAATGGAGGTTGGTGGTATAATTTCGGAAAAAGTGATATCTGATTCTCAGATAACAGGGTACGATCTGGTAAATGTTGGAAACGGTGAAAAGGAAGTATTCCTGAGACAGAATGAAGAATGCGGATCAGATACCATTGGAAGATACACGATCTGTCCTGAAGGACTCAAATTCGGGAATAACATACTTGGTTCCCTGGTTATGCCCGGCAACAGGATAGTTGTCATTGATGAAGTGGGATTGCTGGAGCTTCAGGACAGAGGCTGGGCTGAATCCATAGATAATTTGTTAGGCAAACCGGGAAAAAATCTGTTGCTGGTAGTCAGGAATACCTTTGTTGATAAAGTAATAAGTAAATGGGATTTGAAAAATGCCATTATTTTCAATGCAGAAGAGACTGATTATGTAAAAGCCGGAATGTCAGTCATGGAACAGATTGGTACCGTTATGGCCGACCATTACCCAAGTGTTTAAGGCAGGAATTCCGGAATCTATTTACTATAAATTTCAAGCAGGGGATACTGGGGGCATTTGGAAGAAACCCTTGTGTTTTCGAAACTCATTTTTTCAATCTTCGGGCTCCATGTTTTACGGACCATATTCCAGACATCTTTGTCGTTATAAAGTGAAAATGAGTTTTTAATCAGCATTTTTCCATCTACTTCCGACCATTCGTAATTATCACCGTACCTTATTCCGACTCCGTTATATAAAAACAGACACCTGTCAGCCACTACAAGGTGGTTGGGTGAGCTGAAACCAAGCTCAAGACCCTGTCCGCAGTTGATGAAAGTGCACTCTGTGAATGTGTGGTTTTTTATTGCTGAATTACCGCTCGACAAAGCTGCCCCTTCATGAAAGCAGGCTTCAAACCTGCAGTTTGTCAGATTGATCTCCCCGCCTTCTTCGTTTCCTGAATCAAGTCCGTCATCTTTGGCAAACATAAAAATTGTATTCTCAATCTCCGCATCCGAAGCACTGAGGTAAAGGGCATCATTATCTTCATCCCTGAAGACATAGGAATCATCAGGGAAATCTGTAAAAACTGAATTCCGGATGGTAAGGTTAGAATAGTTTATCTGCCCTCCTGTCTGAGCGCGCTGCACAAGAATATCATCAAAAACCAGGGTGGAGTTCTGGGGATAGAATATCTGTCCGATATGATCAGTTATAAAGCAATGATCGAGGGTCAGGCTGCTGTTCTCAGTGTAAAACAATGCCTGCCGGCCTGAATGACCCCAGTTATATCCTTCAGTATCATGGTATCCGCTCTGGCTGAAAATAGTATATTTTGCTTCAATTGTACCGGCGGCGACCCTGGTGATGAAACCGCCCCAGAATCTGTTTTTTCTGCTGCATGTAACAAATACGGGATTGACAGCAGCGCCTTCAAATATTGCCGGGCCGCTCAGATTAATATCCACACCCTCATCAATAAGTATAATGGTTCCTTCACCCACAGTTAAAGAACCGCCGGATGAAACAGTAAGATTTCCCGTGATCTTTACCAGGCTGTTTGCCGGAATATCAAGCGGAGAATTAACGGTACCCTTTAATTCCAGGCCGGTATTAATGACCTTAACCGGTGAAACGCTGAATTGTCTGCCACCAGCCCTGAAATCAACCTTTGTTGAAATGGCGGAGGCAGGTATGTTAACCGAACCAACACCCATTTTAATGTTGAAGGTATCTCCCGATGTCAGGCATTTGCCTTCACAGTAGATCTCTTTTATTGATCCTGATTCCTTCACATAAAAAATAAATGGCAATTTTATTGAATCGGTAAAGTTGTGCGGATAGATTATTTCAACATTTTCCTGTCCCATCAGTACCGGATCAAACCGTTTTGGCACCCAGCTTCTGATGCCCCATTCCGAATCTTCCCTCTCTTCTGTTTTGGTTGTGAACAGAAGAGTGTCGTTTTCCTGATTTGGATCACTGTATTTCAGTATCAGCTCATAGAATCCCGTTTCAGTGAACTCAACAAATTTGCCGGCTGACAAATCAATTATTTTACCGTTAAGGATTGCTGACTTTATGCCGGTACCGTTATTTATCAGCCCAAATGGCAAATAATAATCCTGGTGTGTTTCCAGTTCCGACAGGTTTATACATCCTTCCGGAGGATCGGTTATAATATTATTGTCTCTCTTTTTACAGCCAGTTGACAGAAGTATCAGGATAATACCGAATATTATTTTTTCAACCCTCATCTCTAACGGTTTTTCTGCCTGTTAAGTTCCTCAAGAATCCAGGCTCTCCGGTCCTTGAGCATTTGCCTCTTCTCTGCAATATTACTTACAAAAAGGGTATAATTCGTTTTGTCAACATCATATTTCGACTGTTCAATTATTGAATCATTTTCATAGAACGCCCCGATATGCTCATTTGTGTAATCAAATATCCTGTCTATCGCAGCCGGACTTATTTTTTCAACAACGTCGGTTAATGTTTTAAGATATTCCTGGTAAAGAAAAGTGTCTTTTGCAATTTTATAATCAAGATCTTCTTC
>DOTV01000220.1:0-8015 GCA_003520925.1 Bacteroidales bacterium
TCTCTGTGTTCTCTGTGAAAATTCTTCATATAACCGGCCCCGGTTCAGCACTATCAGCTGCAGGTTTGTATTTCTCCTCACATTTTTTCCTCCAGTCCTTCCTGTGTCTATGGCTGCTGTTTGACCCCCCCGGAGCTATCCCGGTAAGAAGTATCTTCGACAACAGAAATAATCCTGCCGTCTGCCAGTAATTCAGGGCGGGACCGTGGAACAGACCAGGAATAAGCCAGTTCCACAGCGCCTGTACTCCGAATATCACCACAATTATAAATCCGATCCCAAGTATTCCGAATCCAACGTACTTTAAAACATTAAGTGCTTTCATACTAATTATTTTTTAACAGTTTATACAATTCATCCAGGTTTTTTCTCAATATCAGCACTGCATAGCGTTTTCGCGAGATCAGGGTATTGATACCAACACCTGTTTTTTCGGATATCTCCCTGAAACTCATCTCCTCAAACTCTGTGTCGGTGAAAACTGATCTCTGCTCATAAGGCATTCCAGAAAGTGTCGCTTCAATTGTTTCCCATATCATTTCTTTCAGATCCTGATCATAAAGTGTCGTTCCAACCGAAGGAAGGATCTCTTCGAGGGTCAGGGGTCCCTCTTCCCCTTCCGGGCCACTCGCATCGAAGCTTACGACATCATGTTTTCTTTTCCTGAAAAGATCCGTTATACGATTGTCTGCAACCCTGTACAGCCATGCAGTCAGGCTTTCTATCCGTCTGATATCATTGAACCCGATAGTGAGCTGGTAGAAGATATCCTGCAGAATATCCTCAGCTTCAGCACTAGCAGGGATCCTCTTCCTTATATAGCCGAGCAGACGTTTATGCTCGCTTTTATAAGCAGATGTGATCTTTTTCGACTCTTTCGGGCTCATATCAAAGGATATTTAATTCAATAGACGATACTGGATGAATAATATTTTAAAATTAGAGGGAATTCTTTAAAGAGAGAAATGTTGAACCGCCTCCGGGTTTCTACATCAGGTTAGGAGAAAGTTATTAACATTGACGGAACCTCTCCAGGGTTCCATCAGGAAAATGGCTGAATTAATGCTCCAGATTGTGGAGCCATTCTGCGCCACTATCGCAGAGCGATTCCATTATTCCCTGTTCTGTAACCCTTCAATTGCGAACTTAAGTGCTGCCCTTGCAAGTATCCTTGTGGAATCGAGAATCGGCAACGGTGATTCTCCCGGAAGAACAATCAAAGGAATCTCGGTGCACCCTAGTACAACAGAATCACATCCTTCCGATTTTAATTCATCTATGATATTCAAAAAGAATTCTTTAGATTCATCCCTGATGATCCCGTAAACCAGTTCACTGAAAATTATTTCATTTATCCTGATCCTATTTTCTGAGGAAGGAATTCTAAAGCTTATGCTCCTCTTCTCCAAAACCTCAGGATAGACCGGACCTTCCATTAAGAATTTGGTACCCAGAATTCCCAGTTTCCTGAAGCTATTAATCTCAGCCATCTTTCCTACCTCATTTGCGATATGCAGCCAGGGAAGAGGAGAATTTTCAGCAACATATGAGAATGCCTGATGTATCGTATTATCGGGACATATTAAAAAATCAGCACCGGCTTTGTACAATTTCTCCGAAGATGAGAGCATAATTCCGGCTACACCTTCCCAGTCACCTTCTCTTATGAAGTTCATATATCCGCTCAGAGGGTGATTGTGAACGGATACCTCGGGATGAGAATGTTCCCCCATAAAATCAGATCCTTCATTACAGATTGTCCTGTAGCATAAGGCCGCTCCCTCGTAACTGCAGGCCACTATTCCTATATGTTTTGGATTGGTTTGCATCTTTTCTGTTCTGCAAGTTATGCAAGTTAAACAGGCTATGCAAGTTTTGCAAGTTATGCAGGTTATTCGACTGCAAGACTGCAAGACTGCAAGACAATTATATTCATTACATTTATCCGCAATTCCCGAATATGCAAACTCAGGTTATAATCACTCAGATAGTAATTCTTTCAGTTGTGGTTCTTATCGGGGCAATAGCTGCAAAATTCAGGGTTCTTACAGTCGACTCGAAGGACATGCTTTCAAAGGTGATATTTAATATCTCCCTTCCATTGATGCTTTTTACTAATTTCTTCAGGCTTGAAGCCACACCGCGGTTGATTGCCAACAGTATAACTATACTTGCTATCTCGGGTTTCGTAATTTTCTTCCTTCTGATTATCGGATGGTTCACCGTTAAAATATTCAGGCTGCATGGATCCGAAGCAGCAGTTTTCAAGGTCCATTCAATGTTCGGGAACACAATCTTTCTTGGATTTCCGCTCATTACTGCTCTTTATGGTGTGGAAGGATTACTCTATGCCAGTATGTTCCAGCTTGTATCCACAATAATCATGTGGACAGCAGGAGTCATCATTCTCAGCCATGGTAACGGAGTTACCTGGAAGAAGAGCCTGGGTAAGGTGATTAATCCAAATACGGTAGCCACATTGACAGGACTTTTATGTTTCATTCTGTCGGTAAGACTTCCTGACATTCTTCTTAAGCCCATGACAGAGCTTGGATCAGCAAATACCTGGCTCTCGATGCTATATATCGGAGCCATGCTTGTATTGTCAAATGTCGGAGGATTATTAAAAAAGAAGAATCTCTACATTGTCAGTTTCAACAGGCTGGTTTTGGGCCCGGCTCTCCTGATTGGAATCTTTTATCTTATAGCCGCATTTACAGGACTTGCTCCGGAAAAATTAGTTTCGTCGGTTATAATTGTCGAAGCAGCAATGCCATGCATGGTCACTGTGGTTATAATGGCAAAGGAGTTCGGATCGGACGACAGGCTGGCTACAGGAAATGTGTTTGTCTCGACGATAATAAGTATTTTTACGCTGCCACTGGTGGTTATGGTATTGGAGAAACTGATGTAAGGTCATGCAGTCATGCAGTTCCGGCAAGGCGGGATATTCTCTGTCGTTCGTCAACTTGCAGTCTGAAGGAACCAATATAATAGTCTTTTTTTTATGAGACACTTTTTAATTTCAATACTGATTCTTATGCCTGGAATCTTATTCTCTCAAATTTCCGGAATTGTTATGGATAAAAGCTCAGGCTACCCATTGCAGTATGCTACCATTTTAGTTGAAAACTCGGGTACTGGAACCACTACTGACATTGAAGGAAAATTCAAATTTGAAGAAGATATCTTTAACAGGACCCTTGTTATTTCAGCGATTGGATTTATAACTGAGCGAATTGACGTCAGTTCGAAATTTCTGAGAATTGAACTCAAAACTAAAGTATACCGGATGAACGATATTTCCGTTACAGCTTTAAAATACAAATCCGGCATTCCGTCCCGTGGTTATCACGGAGATTCAATAATAGAATGGTATTGTTCCATGAATGGGCTTTACGTTATCGCAGGTTCACAAATGAACTCCCTTCGTTCAGCTCCTGGTTTCAGCACTGAACTGAAAGGAAAGGAGAGGCAGGCTTTTAATCAGTGATTAAAAAATTGAATTGTCATCCTTTACATTATTCGGATTCTCAATCTCTTCATCTTCTTCACCACCTTCATTTGATTCAGGCAGCAGGAATTTGGTTTCGGCAGCTCCCAGTGTTTCAACATCACGAAGCCTCCTCTGTATTGCCCTGCTGCGTTCCCCTACGACATCCTCCAGCTGGTTCAGACCTGTCTGAATATTTCCCTGCGCCTTTTGAAGCATTCCGCCAAATTTTTCAAATTCTTTCTTAACGGCCCCGAGTATCTTCCATACTTCACTGCTTCTTTTCTGAATTGCCAGAGTCCTGAATCCCATCTGAAGACTGTTTAACAATGCTGCCAGTGTTGAGGGTCCCGTTACAATTACTTTATAAGTATTCTGGATCTCTTCAAGAAGACTGGCTTTGCGAACAACCTCTGCATATATTCCTTCGAACGGAAGAAACATGATCCCGAAATCAGTAGTTACAGGGGGATTAAGGTATTTCTCACTTATGTCTCTTGCCATTTTTTTAACCGCTTCAGCAAGATTCTTCTGCGATTCTTCTATCTGTTCCGGATCGCCGGTATCATAAGCCGTAAGCAGTTGCTCGTATTTGTCCTTGGGAAACTTTGCATCAATAGGTAGCATAACAACGTTATCGGCTTCATCACGGCCAGGCAGTTTGATAGCGTATTCAACAATCTCTTTGCTCCTTGGTTTGGTCCTGACATTCTCAGCAAACTGGTCGGGCGAAAGTATTTGTCCAAGGAGCATCCCAAGCTGTATCTCACCGATACCACCCCTCAGCTTAACATTTCCGAGTACCTTCTTCAACCCACCGACATCCTGCGCGAGGGTCTGCATCTCACCTAGACCTTTCTGGACACTCTCAAGCTGTTTGCCAACCAGTTCAAATGACTGACCCAGTCTTTCATTGAGGGTTTTTTGCAGTTTTTCATCAACCATCACTCTGATATTTTCAAGCTTTTCCTCAATGGTTTTGACAAGAGTAGTCTGTTTTGTCTCCATCTGTCCGAACTTCTCTTTTTGTAATTCATTAAACGCCTTCACATTTGTATCGAAAGTCTGCTGAAATCCATGAAAAGTATTTGTAAGCGTCTGCATTAGTTCTGACCTGTTATCATGAGCAAGCCTCGAATTCTCCTCCCTGTTAAGCCTGAAATCCTCCTTTAGTGTTTTTTCAATGTTTGAAATGCTTGTCTGAAGTTCAATAATTTTCTCCGTAAGAATGATCAGGTCCGAATTCTTTTTCGGACGCAGAAAAATTATCAGAACAATGGCAAGTACAATCAGTACTATAACTGCTATCAACAGGGTGGTGGTCATTTTGTGGTTTTTTGCATTAATATTTTATGTAATTACAATGTAATTACGTCTTATCCGCCATCTAAATACTCTCATACAGCCTCAGCCGGTTCTTAAGTAAAGTTATCTCCTCCTGCATATCATTTATTTTCTGAAGCAGATGAATAACTGTTTCAATTCCTTCAAGATTAATATCCATCTCGTAATAGAGCCGGATGATCTTTTCTATCTCGTTCAACTGGCTTTCGTAAAGATATTCTGTATCACTAATCTTTGTAATTTCGATTAGTCCGGCCTCCTGCAGAGAATTGATAAATGTGACTTCAATCTTATGACTGGCACAGAATTCATTTGCCGGTATCATGTTTCCCCTGTTCATAGTACTTATTTTTTTGTCTGGGATTTTAATAATTCAAAGAATAGCTCTTTTTGTCGTTCGGTAAGGTTTGTCGGGATCTTTACATTATAGGTAACAAAAAGATCGCCGGACTTACCCCTGCTTTTATAAACGGGAAATCCCTTGCCTTTAAGCTTTATTTTACTTCCGTTCTGGGTTTCAGGTTTTACCTTAAGTTTTACCTTGCCGTCGAGAGTATTGATCGTTATCTCCCCGCCCAGGACAGCTGTGTAAAGGTCCAGGTCGGCAGTCGTGTACAGGTCATTTCCCAGCCGCCGGAAATAAGGATTATTAGCTATCTGAAATGTGATAAAAAGATCGCCGTTCGGGCCTCCGTTAACTCCCTCACCGCCATGGCCGGCTATTTTGATCGTCTGTCCGTTTTCGATGCCGGCAGGAATGGTGATCCTTATTTTCTTATTGTTGACATTTAAGGTACGCTGATGTGTCTCATAGGCGTCGGACAGATCCAGTTGAAGTTCCGCGTTGTAATCCTCCCCCCTGAATTTCACCTGCCTGGTTCTGCCAGAACCTCCGATCCCTCCGAAAAGAGATTCGAAAAAATCTGAAAATTCAGTCTCGTCATTAAAACTCTGATAGTTCCGACCACCTGAAGCCTGACTTGAAGACTGTCCATCGTACTGCTGTGCATTTTTGAATTCATCAGCATGCTTCCAGTTCTCTCCGTACTGATCATATTTCTTTCTTTTTTCCGGATCGCTTAGTACTTCATTTGCTTCGTTGATCTCCTGGAATTTCCTTTTTGCGTCCCTGTCATTCGGATTCAGATCTGGATGGAGCTTTCTTGCAAGCTTCCTGTAAGCACTTTTAATTTCTGCCGGAGTTGCTTTTTTATCTACCCCTAGTATTTTGTAATAATCGATAAACATTTTAAAGATATGTGGTAACTGGTGATTGGTTAGCTAAAATATACTAAGCAAATTTACTAATAGTGTGATTAATGTTCTGAAGGTAAGGAGATTTTTTTAACCAGTGGAATAGACAGAGTGGATTCTCAAAATGAGAATGAACTCTCCTTAATAAATCCGGAATTCTATATAAGACACGATTTAATCCATTAATAATTAATAATATATAAAATAAATCCTGATAACTCAAAAAATGGCACATTGTTGGATAGCTTAAGGTGAACACTAAACATCATCCCCATGAAGAAGACAATCAAGGTCCTTGTAATCGAGGATAATGAGTACTACAACTATGCTTTGTCAAATGCCATCCAGCAAAGCGTAAATCCGATTCTTGCCAAAGGAGACTATCAGCTTGTTCTTCGCTCATTCACGAATGCTGCCGAATATATCAGGAAAATCAAGTCAAGGGAGCTTGAATGCGACCACACCGCAGTGTTTGTTGATTACAATCTTGGAGACGGGATAAATGCCGGTCAGGTTATAGACCTTATTAAGGAACATTCGGATGATGCGCTTGTAGTTCTTATTTCACAGGAGATAACTGTCAGGGAAAAAAGCGATCAGGTTTCATTCGATTATTTTGTTGTCAAAGACAAGTTTGCTCCCGCGCTCTGCGGTTTGTATCTTCAGCAATACATTGAAAATAAATATTCTGTATCTTTGGATCAATGAGTGGTCCTGACAAAAAGCATCTGAAGAAAAATTCGATACAGCTCAAGATAGGATTTCTTATGATCGTGGCGGTCATTCTTCTATCAGCCACATGCTATCTGCTTTACCGTAATCTTTCTATGATTGTGTCGTCCATAAAGATCGAGGAGACACCTGAACTAAGACTGCTGAGCATCCGAGAAATCTCCATGGACATTGAAAAGGCCGGAAACAGTGTCAGGATCTATACTGTTACAAAAAATCCTTCGGACATAAAGCCTTATTATACATTCATTTCAAATATTGATAAAAAAATCAGCAAGTTAAGATCTGAAAGCAATAATGACTCTGTTCTGCTGGCGCAAACCGATACTATCAACAACCTCATTAAGAAGAATATAAGAATCTGGAATAAATTACTGATTCTTTCCAGGGATGACAATGTGATTGGAAATCTGAGAAAATTATCGGTGCAGCTCGATTCTGTTCCCGCAACACCAAGGAAGCAGGGCCTTCTGAAAAGGGTATTCAGTCTTAGTCCCGATACCACACGTATCGGGAAGGGAATAGCAGCTGATCTTGAGGATATTGTAAAACAGAACAGGGAGACCAGGGATGAACTGGCTTTAAGGGAACTTCAACTGGCGAAAAACAGCAGCGATATCACGGAGAAGTTCTATTACCTGATCACCAAAATGGAGAACCAGGTGTATGAGCATATTCAGTCAAAAGCCATGGCGGCAGGGCTTGTGGCAGAGAAAACTTACAGATGGCTTGTATTACTTCTGATTTCAGGCGGATTACTGGCATTGCTCATTCTTTTTATAATAATAAGGTATGCCAGGAATGCCTATGCCTATCAGTTAGCGCTGGAGAATGCAAAAGAAGAGGCAGAAAATCTGGCTAAGACAAAAGAGCTTTTCATGGCCAATATGAGTCATGAGATCCGCACTCCGGTCACTGCAATCTCGGGATTCACTGAGCAGCTTCTTCGGGAATCAGCAAGCAATGAAACAAACAGCTCCCTGAAGGTCATCAAATCATCATCTGATCACCTGCTTAAAATAATTGATGATATCCTCGATTTCTCAAAACTTCAGGGGAACAAGCTCATCCTGGAAAAAGTAAATTTCAGTCTGAGTCAGATCCTTTCCGATGTCAATGCAATGTTTGAAAAACAGGCACAGCAGAATGACACAAAACTGAATTATTTTATCCGGCCGGGAACACCGCCGGT
>DOTV01000220.1:8360-8592 GCA_003520925.1 Bacteroidales bacterium
CAGAAGTGACAAGCACCGAAAAGAGTCCGGGCGAAATTGAACTTCTGGTAGAGGTCTCCGATACCGGAATAGGAATTGACGAATCGAAGTTCAATCTGATATTTGAAGATTTCACTCAGGCCGAGATGAGCACTGCACGCAAGTACGGAGGGACAGGATTAGGCTTGTCGATAGTTAAAAAACTGGTTGAATTGCAGGGAGGAACTATCGATCTTAAAAGCAAAAAAAACAA
>DOTV01000109.1:0-5917 GCA_003520925.1 Bacteroidales bacterium
GAGTATTGATAAATGGCAGGACTATCCCCGGACTGTGTAATCCGGGTGTTCCGGAAGCAGTTTCCGTTTGGACTGTCAGCCTTGACAGCAATAAAGTAATCTCAAAGGAGAAAACAGGGTACAGGATGGGCGAAATGGTTGAAGGTCTTGAAATTGTCGGAGGCTCAAGTCCGAATTCAATCGCTGCAGGGGAAAATCAGGTTTTCGTCACAAATGCCACTAATGATAATATTTCAGTGCTCGATCCGGTTTCAGGTAAAACAACCGGGACGATTAAACTGAATATTGATAAAAGAATTGACATGTTCAGGGGTCTGATTCCTTTCGGAATTGAGCTTAGTAATGATGGATTAAGATTATATGCAGCTCTCAGCGGGTTAAATGCAATCGCCGTTATTGATACAAAGAGCCTCTCTGTTCTGGGTTATATACCTACAGGCTGGTTTCCGACAAAGCTTCAGATCTCTCCCGACGATAAAACTATATATGTTGTCACAGCACGGGGGCTTGGATCCGGACCAAACGCCGGTAGTGATTTTGTACTTTCAAAGACCGGAACCTACGTAGGGGATATAATGCTAGGAACCTTCGAGAAAATCAATATTGATCAGATTGATTTGAACAAGGCAACCCTTCAGGTAATAAATAATACCTTCAAAGAAATAGAAATACAGGATGATGGAAAGAATCCTCTTCCTCCGGTTGCAGGCTTAAGAAAAAGTCCGGTAAAGTACATAGTATACATTACAAAGGAGAACAGAACATTTGATGAAGTCTTCGGGGAACTTCAGAATGCTGAAGCCGACCCATCACTGGCCCGGTTCGGAATGAATGTAAATGTGGCCAGCAGAGATAAAACAAGGTTGGTTGCCAATGTGAACGTGATGCCTAATCACCAGAAACTCGCCCGCGAATTTGCTGTAAGTGATAATTTTTATTGCGATTCGGATGCTTCTGTCCATGGACACAGATGGATGGTGGGAACCTATCCAAATGAATGGGTCGAGATTAACAGCTCAATGGATATTACAAGGAATCTCCTGAGTCCGGCTCCGGGAAGAAAGTATGTCGCAGGCTCATCAGGTGCCGTCTATCCGGAGGATTATAATGAAGCTGGTGGAATGTGGGAGCATCTTTCAAGGAACGATATCCGATTTTTTAATTTCGGACAGGGATTTGAATTTTCAGGAGCCGAGGAACAGCAGTGGCATAAGTTCACCGGAATAAAAATGGGTGTGATGTTCCCAATGCCCAAACCTCTATTTGACAGGACCTCCAGAAAGTACGCTACATATAATACTAGTGTACCCGATCAGTTCCGGATTGATATGTTCGAAGAGGAGTTTGAAGAAAAGTGGGTGTCGGGCCAGGAGGAATTTCCATCTGTAATTACAATGATCATTCCGAATGATCATGGCTCCTCAGAGCGGATCGGAGATGGATATCCATTCAGAGAGTCATATATGGCCGATAATGACCTGGCGCTTGGCAGGGTTATTCAAAAGCTCAGTCATTCAAAATGGTGGCCCGAAATGCTTATAATCGTGACCGAGGATGATGCACAGGACGGGAGAGACCATATTGATGCCCACCGTTCATTGTTAATGATGATAAGTCCATGGGTAAAAAGAGGATATGTATCTAAAACACATGCCAACTTCGGGGCTATCCTGAAGACTATTTATAATATCTGCGATATTCCCCCATTAAACCAGTTCGATGCAACAGCTACACTTTTACAGGATTTTTTTACTAATAAGCCTGATTTTACACCCTATTCCACGGAAATGGTCGATGAAAGGATTTTCGATCCGCAAAAAGCCCTTGATCCATATGATGAGGAATTCAGATGGGATGCATTGAAGGAGGCTCCTGAGTTGGATAGCGAAGTTGATTTCCGTAAAAGCCATGAGGAGCAGGCTGTAAATAAATAAAATTATCCCTGGTACCTGTAGCTTTTCATATGCTCCTCTGTCGCACCCGGCACAAGTGTCTCATGTCTGATACCAATGCATATTTAGTTATATTTACATCCAAAATAGACCATCTTTATTATGAAAGAAAGACCATTTAATCGCAGAAGATTTTTTACAATCCTTGGAGCAGGAGGTGCCTCTCTCGCATTTAAACCACTTTCAGGGATTCCGGCAAACCTGGTACAGACCACATCAAAACCTTCCACTAATATTAGTGATGCTGTAAAAACCCCGAGATCATCAACCTCAATGCCAGGAAGATACCCGGGTAAGGTCGTTATTGTGAAGAACAACAATTCGGTGGTGGATGATATACCTGTCGAAGCAGCTGCATACGAAATGCTTCAGAGATCGATGCTCGAACTTACCGGACAGAAGGATATTAAAAAAGCCTGGAGATTGTTTGTAAAACCGGGAGAGAAAATTGGACTAAAAGTCAATCCTGTGGCCGGGAAGCTTCTTTTTACAAGCCATGCAGTCGTCAAATCGGTTGTTAAACAATTAACAGAAAGCGGCATTGACAGAAAAGATATAATAATCTGGGATAGAAGAGAAATGGAATTAAAGGATACAGGCTTCACGCAAGATAATTATCCGGGTATCGCTATCAGAGGGACGGAACTGCAGGATGAAGAAGGCTCGTTTGTTGATAAAAACGGAAAACTGTATGGGGAAAGAAACATTGATAAAGAGTGGTATTACTGGGCCGATGTTGAAGGTGAATACGATGCTGAAACAATGCCATACATGGTAAACGGCGGCAAGTTCTCCTATTTCACAAAAATTGTAACAAAAGAGGTTGATAAGATCATCAATATTCCGATTCTTAAAAACGCGGGTGGTTCTATAACCAACGCCATGAAGAACCTTGCCTTCGGTTCAGTCTCAAATACTGGCAGGCTTCATGCAAAACTGTGGAACGATACCTGTGCTGAGGTGTGTGCTTTTGCCCCCCTGCGCGATAAGACAGTCCTTAACATCTGCGACGGGTTGAGAGGCTGCTTCAATGGTGGCCCGGGAGCAAATCCTCAGTTCATATGTAATTATAATAGCCTTCTGGTATCTACCGATCCGGTGGCAATGGACAGGGTCGGATATGATCTGATTGCTGAGAAAAGAATTGCTGAAGGCCTGCAGAAAACTTCTTCACCTGAATCCCTTACGTTCTTAACCATGGCAACCTCACTTGGTCTCGGAGTTTCGGATAAGAGCAAGATTGATGTTATGATGTTTGATATAAGCTAGTTATGTGAATATTTATGATTTTAATTCCTTAAACACCGACCACTGATAGTGCCCCCGAGTTATGAAACCTGGATTTTTAAAAAAATCAAAAATGCATAAACTGCTGACCTGTATATTTCTTTTATTTCTTTTTTTTCTAAATTCTCCTGTCAGCTTCTCTCAGCTTCCCGAAGATTTTCCATCTGTAAATAAGATTGATCTGCCGGGAGCCAGGTTTTCTTCACCGAGGACATTTAATGGCAGCTCACTTTTTGGATATATCGATGGTGGTGCTGAACTCTATCTTGAATACGGATTTTCAGTTGTGTCGGTTATTGAAATTGAATATTTGCAGGGAAAATACAAGACAGAAATCTATAAAATGAATGATCCGGAGGCGGCTTTCGGGATCTTTTCAGTTTCGAAATACCGATGCCTTGATATGCCCTCACTTTCTGAATTTACCTGCCGGACCAGATACCAGCTTCAGATCTGCAAGGGGCCATACTATATAAGTATAATAAATTCACAAGGAACCAAAACTGACAGCATTGCTTCAATTACTATAGGTAAAATAATAACTGACAAAATCCCTGATGATGACTTAGATCTTTCAAAATATCTCCCCGGAATTAAAAAGGAGACGATAAAGACAAATTGCATCCTTGCGAAGGGGAAGCTTGGAATCATGAACGGTATGCCCGATCTTGAAGATTATTTTAAGGAAGTTGAAAATTATACGGCAGTTTTTGTTAAATCAGAAAAGGTAATTATATCGGTAAAATTCAGTAATGAAATGTCATATAAGAAATTTCTTGAAAGTAATAAATGGCCGGATGAGACGCTTTCAATTGCCCCCGGAGTAAAAAAGATTGCTGAGAATCATTTGATGATTGAATTGCCCGACTAATTTTGCAGAAACAAGAAACATTGAAAATATGGATATTTTTAAACCTCTTGATCTTTCAAGAGATTCTCACAATACAGAGGATCCAAGCATTGAAAGAGTACACTGTCTGATAATTGGTTCAGGCCCTGCCGGTTATACTGCTGCCATTTATGCTGCAAGGGCCAACCTTAAACCTGTACTCTATACCGGCCTTCAAATGGGAGGACAGCTCACGACCACAACAGATGTTGAAAATTTTCCGGGTTATCCTGACGGAATTACAGGACCCGGAATGATGGAAGATTTTAAAAAGCAGGCTGAGCGCTTTGGAACTGAGATAAGGTTCGGGATTGCTACAAATGCTGATTTTTCAGATAAGCTGCTGAGGGTTACATTCGATGAAAATAATATCATTGAGGCTGATACTGTTATTATTGCCACAGGAGCAACTGCGAGGTATCTCGGACTGGAGGCTGAGTCGCGGTATGCAGGAATGGGAGTTTCGGCATGTGCAACATGCGATGGTTTCTTTTATAAAGGAAAAGATGTGGCTGTTGTAGGAGGAGGGGACACTGCAGCAGAAGAGGCAACCTACCTTGCCGGTTTATGCCGCAAAGTTTACCTGATTGTAAGAAGAAATGAACTGAGAGCGTCAAAGGCAATGCAGGAGAAAGTCTTGAATAATCCGAAAATTGATATCCTCTGGGAACATCAGACAGTTGATCTTTTTGGTGAAAATGGTGTTGAGGGAGCAGTTCTCGTCAAGAAGAAAGGAACACCGGAAGAGGAGATAGTAAAAATTAAAATCGACGGATTTTTTCTCGCAATCGGGCATACCCCAAATTCAGATGTCTTTAAAGTATTTCTGGAAACTGATGTAACTGGTTATATCAAAACAATCCCCGGTACGACAAAGACAACGATCCCGGGAGTATTTGCAGCCGGTGATGTTCAGGATCCGGTTTATCGTCAGGCTGTTACAGCCGCAGGTTCGGGATGCATGGCTGCGATCGATGCTGAACGTTATCTGTCAGAGTGCCTGAATAATACTCTTTGAATTATAACGAAATTTAAGAGATGAAAGCATTTAAAAAGGTATTTAAGATCAACGCTGAGCCATCGGATATTTATTCAGCATTGACAAATCCATATACAATAGAACTCTGGTCAGGCTACCATGCTGAAATGTCAACTGAACCGGATTCTGAATTCTCCCTCTGGGAAGGTGATATCACAGGAAAAAACCTGGAATTCGTTCAGGACAGGAAAGTTGTTCAGGAATGGTATTTTGGTGATCAGTCTGAGAAATCTATTGTCACTATATCAATTAACCCTGACGGGGAAAATTCCCAGGTTACTGTTGAGCATACAAATATTCCCGATAATGAGTTTGCTCAGATTGCTGAAGGTTGGAGAGAGTTTTATATTGGCGCAATAATAAATTTTTTCAATCCTAATTTCTGAATTCAACGGAAAGATTCATTTCAGGTTTAGGATTTCCCATAAGGTCATAAATATCCTCGCAACATGCATATATAAGTGTTGCTATCCCTTTGTAACAGAGCGTCCCGGCATATTTCTGCATCAGGTCGTTCCAGTTTGGGATCCACGAAAGGATATGCTGGTTAATAAACCTCCTTATTTCATTTCTCATTTCAGCAGAGCATGCCTCATCATCAAGGGAAATATACTTTTCCGTAAGAAGTGTAAGGAAAAGAAGTTCTATTCCAAGGTTATCGTCAGGAATATTATAGCGTGTTCTTTTCATCCATCCATATGAATTATAGAAATCACTTACCTTCTCCGCATTAAGTATTTCCGCAATAGT
>DOTV01000109.1:6287-18999 GCA_003520925.1 Bacteroidales bacterium
GATTCCCTTAACTGTGAAGCAGCTGTATTGAACCGTGGATTACTGCTTCTTACAGGTAGGGACTTTAAGATTCCCTTCGACCAGAAATCAGCCACACATTCTTCAACCGGTTCATACATCACCATACTTCCTGCAAAGTAAAGAAGCATATTATAGCCTTTAAGCAGAGTATTCTGGTTCTTGTTTTCGCTCATATTCATTTCTGATCAAAGAGATAAAATATTTTCAGGGTAATCAGGAAAAAAGAATTGAAAGCAGTATAACCGATGGAAATAAAAATTGTTCAAACTTTATTAAGTCTTTTATACTGAAATAAAAAAGAGGCTGTCATAAAAGCCCTCTGTGGGCCTCTGTGTATACTCAGTTATCTCTGTGTAAGTTCTTAATATACTTATTACGCATAGTGCCACTGAGAATGCACAGAGAGCCACAGAGAAAATATGAATGAAGTTTCAAGCTTTTAGACAGCCTCCTTATATAAAACAGGATCTTTTCTATTTGGTAAAATCAGCTATTTCATGAGGATATTCGTCGTTGTCAATTTTCCTCTTGATTTCTCCGAAAGCCTTAACCGTATAAGCAACATCTTCGAGTGAGTGAACAGCAGTTGGTATGAGACGCAGCATTACAACATCCCTGGGCACAACCGGATATATTACAACTGAACAGAAAATATTATAATTTTCCCTCAGATCATAAATAAGCTGGGTAACCTGTGTTATTCCTCCTTTCATAAAGACAGGTGTTACAGGCGATTCAGTTCTTCCAAGGTCGAGACCTGCATCCTTTAAACCTTTCTGCAGAGCCCTTACAATTGTCCATAGTTTTTCCCTGTATTCCGGATGAGCCTGGATGAGCTCAAGTCTTTTGATGGCCCCTAGAGTCATTGCCATTGGAAGCGATTTCGCATAGATCTGTGAGCGGAGATTATACCGCAGATAGTTTATGACTTCTTTTTTGCTTGCCACGAAACCGCCTATTCCTGCCATGGACTTTGCAAAAGTCGCAAAATAAATATCAATCTTATCCTGAACTCCGAAATGCTCGCCTGTTCCCTTTCCATTGGCTCCCATTGTACCAAATCCATGAGCATCGTCAATAAGCAACCGGAAACTATATTTGTCCTTCAAAGCAGCAATCTTGTCAAGCATGCCAAGGTCCCCGGCCATTCCAAAAACTCCTTCGGTAATAACAAGTATTCCGCCACCGGTATCTTCGGTAAGTTTGACAGCGTGCTGTATCTGCTTCTCGCAACTTTCAGGATTATTGTGCTGAAAAGCAAACCTCTTTCCTATGTGAAGTCTCATTCCATCCATAATGCAGGCATGCGATTCGGAATCATAAACAATAACATCATGCCTGTCGACAAGTGCATCAATAATGGATACCATACCCTGGTAACCGAAATTCAGAAGGAACGCATCTTCCTTTCCTTCGAATTCTGCAGCCATTTTTTCAAATCTCTCGTGATTGGTCGTTTGTCCCGACATCATCCTGGCACCCATCGGATATGCCAGTCCGTATTTTTCTGTATATTCAGCGTCGGCTTTCCTGATCTCAGGATTGTTTGCCAGGCCAAGATAATTATTAAGGCTCCATGTAAGAACCTCTTTGCCTCTGAATTTCATCCTGGAAGCTATCTCTCCCTCCAGCTTCGGGAACATAAAATAGCCGTGAGCCATATCGGAATACTGACCTAATGCTCCTTTGTTTGATTTGATTTTGTCGAAAATATCCATAGTTTAGATGGTTTTTAAAAATTTGCACAAATTTAAGCATTTAGGAACACCCGTTAATACTGTTTTATACCTAATTTGTTAAACTAATAGTTAAATATTAGGGTTACATATCTTAGTTCAAAAAAAAAGCTGTACTTTTGCGCAACATTTTTTTATGAGAGTCAGGCTTTACATAATACTTTTAATTTCAATACTTGTCAGCTCATGCGGGGAATACGAAAAACTCCTGAAGAGCAGCGACTATGATCTCAAGAAAGCTAAGGCCAGAGAGTATTTTGAGGCAAAGCAATATGTGCGGGCTTCTGAATTGTTTGGTCAGGTCATTCCGCGGTTCAGGGCCACAGAGGAAGCTGAAGAACTTAACTGGCTTAATGCACAGAGCTTTTATGGCATGAAACAATACGACATGGCCGGATCATATTTCAAATCCCTTGTCGAACAATATCCATTCGGGAAGTATGCTGAAGAAGCAACTTTCCTGGCTGCAAAATGCGATTATAATATCTCTCCCAGAGCAGAGCTTGATCAGGAAAGTTCAAGAAATGCAATTGAAGGGTTCAATGTATTTATAAACAGGTTCGGGAACAGTCCTAAGGTAGAGGAGGCTAAGGGTTATATCAGAACTTTGCAGGACAGGCTTGTTGAAAAGTCATACCTTAACGCAAGGCTTTATTACAATATGAAAGAGTATAAAGCTGCAATTACTGCTTTGTCAAACAGCCTTAAAGAGTACTCTGACTCCAGGTACCGTGAGGAGATGATGTTTCTCAAGCTCAATTCACTCTTCGTTTATGCTGAGAAAAGCATTGCCAACAAGCAAAAGGAGAGATACCAGGCAACACTTGATGAATATTTCTCGTTTATGGAGGAGTTTCCTGATGGGAAATATTCAAAAGAGGTAAAAAAGATATATGACGATACCGCAAAGTTCCTTAAAATTGAAAGCACAGCTAATCTAGTTAATACAAGTAAATAAGTATGGATTATAGAAAATCAATAGCCCCAACAACAACAGTAACACGTAATATGGAACTGTTGACTAAAGATACCGGAAATGTTTATGAGACAGTTATAATTGTCTCAAGAAGAGCTAATCAGATTTCTGTTGAAATGAAGCAGGAACTCAATAAAAAGCTTGAGGAGTTTGCTTCATTTACCGATAATCTTGAAGAAGTTTTTGAAAACCGTGAGCAGATCGAGATATCCAAATTCTATGAAAAACTTCCCAAGCCGACCCTTATTGCTCTTCAGGAGCTTGAGGAAGGAAAAATATTCTACCGTAATCCTGATACTGTTGCGGGGAAAAGCAAAATCTAGCAATTAATGCTGAAAGGGAAAAAAATTCTTATCGGAGTTACCGGTGGCATTGCAGCTTATAAGATTGCTACCGTTGTCCGGCTTCTTATCCAGGAGGGATGTGAAGTTAAAGTGATCATGACGCAGCATGCCAAAGAGTTTATAACACCGCTTACCCTTGCAACTTTATCCCGAAATCCTGTTTTGACTGAATTCTTTAGTCCTGAAAACGGTAGTTGGAACAGTCATGTCGACCTTGGAATATGGGCCGATCTTTTTCTCATTGCACCTGCAACTGCCAATACAATCTCCAAAATGGCAAACGGTATTGCAGATAATCTTTTACTCACGACGTGGTTATCAGCACGCTGTCCGGTTTTTGTCGCCCCATCAATGGATATGGACATGCTGGGACACAAAGCTGTAAGGAAGAATATCGATACGCTTAAATCATTTGGAAACCACATTCTTGATGCTCCTTCCGGAGAACTTGCAAGCGGTCTTACCGGAAAAGGGAGGATGTCAGAGCCCGATGATATAGTAAAGGAGATCAAAGCCTTCTTCTCAAAAAAAAAAATTATAAGCCTCTGACAGGTAAGCGACTGCTTATTAATGCAGGCCCTACCATCGAACAGATAGATCCTGTTCGTTTTATCAGCAATTATTCTTCAGGTAAAATGGGTATCGCACTCGCTGATACTGCCGCAGATTACGGAGCTGAGGTCGATCTGGTGCTTGGACCGGTTAACAGGCTTCCGAAAAACAGTTCCGTCAACATAATAAATGTTATTTCAGCTGAATCGATGGCTGCTGAATGCATCGCCAGGTTCCCTGGAAGCGATATTGCAATACTTGCAGCAGCAGTGGCTGACTTCACACCTGAAAAAGCAGAGGACAGAAAGATAAAAAGGTCCATGAATGACATGATCCTTAAGCTGAGACCTACCAGAGATATTGCAGAAATATTGGGAAGGATGAAGAAGAATTCTCAGATACTTGCTGGTTTTGCACTGGAGACAAATAACGAAACTGCAAATGCAACAGCAAAGCTTATACGCAAAAATCTTGACCTGATTGTCCTGAATTCAATGCGAGATAAGGGAGCAGGGTTCGGCTATGATACCAACAGGATAACTATAATTGACAGGAACAATATTATTAATAAATTTGAGTTGAAATCAAAGGAAGAGGCGGCACGGGATATTCTGGATAAAATAGTGTCAATGATTTAAATGAAGCCTTAATGCGATTGAATAAGTTATTAAAGTACTTTTTTCTGATTATCCTGATTTACGGAGCTGAAGTGCTTTATTCCCAGGAGCTGAACTGTAATGTTCAGGTCTCTGCCCAGAAGATTCAGGGATCCAACCGGCAGGTTTTTGAATCAATGCAGCGTGATATCTATGAGTTCATGAACAACACCGTCTGGACTAATCATGTTTTCAGCTATGCCGAAAGAATCGAGTGCAGCATAATTATCAACCTTACCGATCAGTTTTCGGCAGATGAATTCAGGGGAACAATACAGGTTCAGCTGAAGCGCCCGATATTCAACACTACCTACAATTCGACGATGTTGAATTTTATGGATAACAATTTTCAGTTCAGGTATGTCGAATTCCAGCCTCTTGAATTTGACCCGAACTCCTACCGGTCTAGTCTTGTGTCAGTTCTTGGCTATTATGCATATATGATAATTGGATTTGATTATGATTCTTTTTCCACTCTGGGAGGCACAGAGTTCTTCCAGGTTGCTGAAAAAATAGTAACAAATGCCCAGAATGCATCTGAACCCGGCTGGAAACCATACGACGGATCAAGAAACAAAAACAGGTACTGGCTTGTAAAAAATACACTCGATAAGGAATATGAAGGAGTGAGGAGGTTCATTCACGAATATAATATCAATGGCCTCGACAAAATGGAATCAAGAACAACTGAAGCAAGAACAAGTATTGCTGAGAGCCTTAAGCTCCTTTTAGAGGTTTACAGGGCAAAACCTGACCCATATATGTATCTTCTTCAGGTTATTCTGGAATCGAAGACTGATGAACTGGTTAATATTTTTTCTGAGGCATTTCCGGAGGAGAAAAGCCGTGTCATGCAAATTCTGATTGAGATTGATCCGGGAAACAAGTCTAAATATGAAAAGATAACCGCCGCCAAATAACTATATTTCCCGGCTATGCTTGTAAAACTTACCGTTCATAATTATGCACTCATTAAAGAACTGGACCTTTCTCTCGGGAACGGACTGACAATTATAACAGGTGAGACTGGTGCCGGTAAATCAATACTCCTTGGTGCTCTCTCCCTTATTCTGGGATCAAGGGCAGATTCAGCCGTACTTCTTGACAAGAGTGAAAAATGTATTGTGGAAGGTACATTTAAGATTGAGGAGTATGATCTTGAGGATTTCTTTGCAAATAATGACCTTGACTTCGGAAGCCATGCTATCCTCAGACGTGAAATCAATACTGCCGGAAAATCAAGAGCTTTTATCAACGACACACCGGTAACTGTCAACCTTTTAAAAGAGCTCGGCGAAAGACTTATTGATATTCACTCCCAGCACCAGGTTCTTATGCTGAACGATAATGCTTTTCAGCTAAATATTATCGACTCTTTCGCAGGTACCAGTGAGATCCGGAATAACTACAAAAGTCTGTTTAATGATTTCAAAAAGCATCAGAAAGAATATGTTGAACTGAAAGACAAATCGGACAGGAATAAGGCGGACCTCGAATATTTTAAGTTTAACCTGAGCCAGCTTGAAGAGGCAAAGCTCCGGAAAGGAGAACAGGAAGAGCTTGAGAAGGAGCAGGAGCTTCTCGAGCATGCCGAGGAGATTAAACTTGCTCTCAAAAATGTTTCAGAGCTTTTTTCGGGAGACAATAACTCATTGCTGGCTATGTTAAGGGAGGCAAAAACAATAATTGACAGGATCAACCCTTTTCTGCCTGCTGACCTTAACTTTCCCTCACGTATAAACTCTGTGCTAATAGAACTTGATGATCTGGCAAATGAAATTGAAAAAATTGAAAGGGATACTGAAGCCGACCCGGTCCGGCTTGAAAGGATCAACGACCGGCTCGATGATCTTTATTTGCTGATTCAGAAGCACAGACTTAAGAATCTGGATGAGTTGATTCTTAAAAAGGCTGAAATTGAGAACATAATAAAGTCAATCGAAACAAGTGACGATAGACTTACTGAACTTTCGGAACTTCTGAAAACTTCAACTGTTTCCCTTACAACTTCTGGCCGTGAAATATCGGTGAAGAGGAGAGCTGCACTCCCTGAAATTGAGTCTAAAATCACGGATATTCTTAAGCAGCTTGGCATGCCAAACGCAAGATTTGGAATTTCATTGACGGGAACAAATGATTTTACTTCTTCAGGTATTGATACTGCTGATTTCCTTTTTTCAGCGAATAAGCAGACTAACCCTGAGAATATTGCCAGAATTGCTTCAGGAGGCGAATTGTCGAGAGTGATGCTTAGCCTTAAATCGTTGCAGACAAGAAGTAAGAATCTGCCAACAATCATTTTTGATGAGATTGATTCGGGAGTTTCAGGTGAAGTCGCCGACAAGGTGGGGAAAATTCTTTCGGTGATGGGAGAATATATGCAGGTTGTCAATATTACTCACCTTCCGCAGGTCGCATCAAGGGGGACATTCCACTACCATGTTTACAAGGAAGAGACAGGTGATTCAACAATTACGAGGATTAAATTGTTATCACCTGCGGAACGTATAAGGGAAGTGGCAAGGTTACTCAGCGGAAGTGAAGTTACTGAAACCGCTATAAAGAATGCGAAGGAGCTTTTAAAAGCTGGGAAAGGGTAAAAGATTTTTTAAATTGATAATTTATTATCTATGAATGAAGGACTTTTAAAGGGAAAAAAGGGTATTATCTTCGGCGCCCTTAACGATAAATCAATTGCATGGCAGGTTGCTCTGAAGGCATGGAAGCATGGTGCTGAAATGGTTCTGACCAATTCGCCTGTTGCAGTCAGGATGGGAACTATCAGCGAACTTGCGCAGATAACTTCTTCTGCTGTAATCGTAGCCGATGCCACCAGCATGGTCGATATTGACAAACTTGTATCTGAAAGCCTTCAGATCCTGGGCGGAAGGTTTGATTTTATACTTCATTCAATCGGTATGTCACCAAATGTCAGGAAAGATATTCCTTACGAGAATACAAGCTATGAGAACATGCTTAAGACTTTCGATATATCAGCTCTCAGTTTTCACAGGATTTTGCAGACCTGTTACAAATACGATGCTATTAATGAATGGGGATCTGTCGTAGCACTCTCTTATGTTGCTGCCCAGCGTACACTTACAGGATATAACGACATGGGTGATGCCAAAGCACTTCTTGAATCTATTGCACGATCGTTTGGCTATATTTATGGACGCGAAAGAAAGGTAAGAATTAATACAGTTTCCCAGTCACCAACGCCTACGACCGCCGGAAGTGGTGTACATGGAATGGATTCTCTTCTCGATTTCTCTGAGAGGATGTCTCCACTTGGAAATGCAACTGCCGAAGAGTGTGCAGATTACTGTGTTGCCCTCTTCTCTGACCTTACCCGGAAAGTGACAATGCAGAACCTTTATCACGACGGAGGGTTCTCAAGCATGGGTATGAGCCTCAGGGCTATTGAGCAGTACAAGAAAAGCTTTGATGAGTGTGACTGTGATGAGAAGTAGATAAGTATAAATACCTATTTTTCAATCGATTTGCTGTCGGGTTAATTGCTTTATTTAATTTTGGTTTGACCTAATACCTGGCATATGCTTACATTGATTCTGCTGGTCCTGTTTGACCTGTTATTCCCCCTGGTAATCATTTATCTGTGCAAAAAGTGGAGCTTCCTTCAGAAATTTGGGACTATAGTTCTGGCATATTTATTCGGCCTGATAATAGGTACTGCAGGGATCTTTCCAAAGGGAAGTGAAGGTTACAGACTTGCTATTCAGAGTGAAAGTGTACTAAGCAATCCGGTTCTGGAGTCTCTTATTGCGGGAGGGAAAGCTGTCCCAGAAGATATTATGGTCAATAAAATAGCAGGGATACAGGAAAAGCTTTATGCTCTGTCGCTGTTTATTGCATTTCCTCTCTTGCTCTTTTCATTAAATGTAAAACGCTGGCTGAAGTATGCCAGGAAAGGCTTCCTGTCGGTCGGACTTGCTCTGTTATCAGGAATTGTAGTGGTTACGACAGGTTTTTTTATCTGGAAGAATGCTTTCCCGGACGCCTGGAAGCTGGCAGGTATGTTTGAAGGTATTTATACCGGTGGAACCCCTAATTTCGCTGCTCTTAAGCTGATGCTTGATGTCGATGCTGACCGATTTGTTGTTCTCTTTACCTATGATACGATTGTAGGTGCATTTCTGGTCTTGTTCTTTATCACTCTTGCTCCCAGGTTATTCAGGGCCATTCTTCCTAGGTTTGAAGAAAAAAATGGAATCGTTGTCGATGATGAATTAGTTAAAAAGGAAACTGAAGGCCTTGATGATTTTTCGGGTATGTTGAATAAAAAGATCTTATACCCTCTGTTTAAAGCGCTTGGACTAAGTATACTTATTGCAGGAATTGGAATGGCCCTTTACTTTCTCGTGCCTGAAAATTACAAAGAATATAAAATGGCAGTCGCAGTACTGTCCATTACAACATTAGGAATTCTTGCTTCCCTTATTAAATCCGTGAACAGTATTGAAAAAACGTTCCAGCTTGGTATGTATCTTATACTCGTCTTTTCCCTTACGGTTGCCTCGACATCAGATCTCAGGACAATGTTCGGCAAAGGAATGTGGGATCTGATCCTTTTTATTTCATGGTGTTATTGGGGATCGATGTTCCTGCATCTTATCCTGGCAAAAATATTCCGAATCGATGCAGATAATTTCCTGATTACAGCAACTGCGTTCGTTTTTTCTCCTCCATTCGTACCGTTAGTAGCCAATGCCCTTAAAAACAAAGATGTAATAGTAACAGGGCTTACTGGAGGGGTAATCGGATATCTGCTGGGAAATTATTTCGGATATACTCTGGCTTATTTCCTGAAGGGATTTTAAGAATCAGTAACAAAGAGTTCCACAGAGTGCTTCCCTGTATGTATCTCTGTTTATTCTCTATGTATTCTCTGTGATCCTCTGTGTAAGTTTTAAGAATTTCTAAAACAGGTAGTTGAGTCCGAACGCAAATCCAATATTCCCGTCCTGTTCATTAAATGATTTCCCGATATCAATTGCAACAACGAAATTCTCACCCCACACTGGCATTATGCTTATACCTGCGCAATGATGAAATTTTTCTGCACCGGGATTAAAGAAATCATTGAAACTATATTTGGTCATCTCACCGCTGAATCTGGATTGAAGATTTCCGGGAAGAGAAATTCCTTTTGTAGTCTTACCAAGGTCATAGAAGAGGTTAAGACCTAGATAACTCGCTTTCTTCAGAAGTGTAAAATGTAAAGGTTTCCAACGGAGCTCAACATTTCCGAGCACAAATGCATCCCCGATCACCCTGTTCTTTAAGACTCCCCTTAATGAACTTGATCCCCCTAATCCTTCACTTGACTGTCCGGTAAGACGGTAAGTAAGTACCTGTGACTGATAGAAGAAGGGGGCATCACCCGATATGGTTGCCTGATAACCAACACGATAAACGAGTGAAAGATCATTTTCAACCAGGGTAAAGTATTGTCTGTGTGTGATATAGAATTTTGAAAAACCCCAGTCGTTTCCCATGAATTTCGGTGCAATCTCAATGCCGGTTTCAGTCCAGATCCCTTTCATAGGATTGGGCCTGTTATCCCTGCTGTCATAAACCAGACCGGCTTTGAGAGTATTAATCCATCCTCCATCAGCTTCGTTTTCGGTCATAAGTCCAAGAGAATCGCGGTACACTTCAAAAAGACCAGGTTCTTCTGAGACTGAGGGTAATTTTTCTTTTCTGCCTTTATTGAGCCTTTCGATATCGACCGAGCCTATCTTGAAATTTTGGAATGTAAATCCTGCAGTCCACTTAAGGTGATCCCCCGATAATTTACCTAGAAAATCGGTTCTGAAACGAAACTGATTTCTTTGAAAAGAATAAAACATAGCTGATTTGTAGTCAGATGATTCGTCATCAATCCAGTTCTTGTTAAAGACAGATTCATAACCATTAAAACCGTAGAACTGGTTGGCAAGGTCTGGAAGATAGCTTATATCGCTGATAAACTCCACCCCGGGAATAAGATGATTCGATTCAAACATGAATCTGTAAATACCGCTTCCTTTTGTGTACCTTGAAACTTCTGTATATGTATGATCAAACAGTTCAGGATTTGCGACCGGATCAGGATGGTTCATAAGTTCAAAAAGGACTCCATACTGGAAACCCAGGTTGGAGTCGTATGAAACGGCAGGAAGAATTCCATCAAGTTTCCACCCGGGTTTTACTTCCTTTACCTGAGCTGATAAGGAGATTGTAAAAATTACTGTAAGAAACAGTATCAGTGTCTTTTTCATTGGTTATTGTTTTTGTTGAAAGCGATAAAGATAAAGAAAACCTGAAATCACAAACAGTTTTTTTAATATTTGCTACCTTTCGCTGCAATTAATTGATTAAATATCCATGCCTCTGCTTATTAAAAATATTAAAGGATTGATCGGGATCGAAGAACATCCTCAGCATAAAAGATGCGGCAGAGATATGAAGATCCTGGACCAGATAACCGATGCTTATATCTTTATCGAAGGAGATAAAATCTCGGGTTTTGGAAGCATGGACGATATCCCGGATGGACAGGTTCAAAACAATTCACATGATGTTGAAGTAATAGATGCCTCCGGAAAATTTGTGTTCCCTTCATTTTGTGATTCCCATACCCATTTGGTTTATGCCGGCAGCCGTGAAATGGAGTTTTCCGACAGGATAAGTGGGTTATCATATGAGGAGATAGCAAGGAGAGGAGGGGGCATACTGAATTCTGCAAGAAAGCTTCATGAAACAACTGAAAATGATCTGTACGAACAATCAATGATCAGGATAAATGAAATTATTCTTCAGGGAACAGGTGCCGTTGAAATTAAAAGCGGCTATGGTCTCAATACTGAGGATGAAATTAAAATGCTCCGGGTCATCAGACGCATTAAGAAAAACTCATTGCTGGAAGTAAAATCAACTTTCCTTGGAGCACATGCCATTCCCGAACCTTACCGAAATATACGTGATCAGTATATTGGATTGATAATAAATGAGATGATTCCGGTAATTGCTTCAGAAGAGCTTTCTGATTATATAGATGTATTCTGTGACAAGGGTTTTTTCACAGTTGAGGAAACTGAACAGATTTTAATGGCTGGACTGAAATATGGCCTGACTCCGAAACTTCATGCAAATGAGATAGCTAATTCTGGTGGCGTTCAGGTTGGTGTGAAGTACAATGCCCTGTCGGTCGATCATCTCGAGCATACGGGTGCTGATGAAATTAATGCTCTCCTTAATTCTGATACAATGCCTACACTTCTTCCAGGATCTGCACTTTTTCTCGGGTTACCCGATCCTCCTGCAAGGAAGTTGATTGAAGCCGGGCTTCCGGTTGCTCTTGCTTCGGATTTTAATCCAGGCTCTTCACCTTCGGGGAATATGAAGCTCGTGATGTCGCTTGGATGCATTAAGTTGAAAATGACTCCTGAAGAAGCAATAAATGCTGTTACTATAAACTCGGCTTATGCGATGGGGATCTCTGAAACACATGGTTCATTTGCAATGGGCAAAACGGCCAATATGTTTATTACCAGTGAAATGCCATCATACAGCTTTTTCCCGTATGCCTACGGAAGTAATTTGATAGATAAGGTAATACTTAAAGGTAAAATAGTAAACTGATTTTATTAACCACAGAGGACACCAAGGATATCACCAAGTCGCACTAAGGAATAATAATATTTACTTTGTGCCCTTTGTGAACCTTTGTGGTAAAAAAAGTATTTCAAATGGAAAAAAGAATCATTGAATGTGTCCCGAATTTCAGTGAAGGAAGGGATATGGAAATAATAAGGCAGATAACAGATTCAATCGAATCAGTTGAAGGAATAAAGCTTCTGGATGTAGACCCGGGCAGGGATACTAACCGGACTGTTGTGACATTTGTAGGGGAACCTGATAATGTCTCAGAGGCTGCATTCAGAGCCGTAAGAAAAGCCAGCGAACTGATCGATATGTCGAAGCATCACGGAGAGCATCCAAGGATGGGAGCAACCGATGTTTGCCCAATGGTTCCTGTTTCAGGGATTACAATGGAGGAGACCGCTGAATATGCCAGGAGACTTGCAAAAAGGATTGGGGAGGAGCTTGGAATACCTGTCTATTGCTATGAAAATGCAGCTTTCGAAGAGAAAAGAAGGAACCTTGCAAATTGCAGAGCAGGCGAATATGAAGGATTAAGAAAAAAACTTTCTGATCCTGACTGGAGGCCCGATTTCGGACCGGCAATTTTTAATGAACGATCGGGTGCCGTAGCTGTGGGTGCGAGGGATTTTCTCGTTGCATTTAATGTAAACCTGAACACAACATCGACAAGACGCGCCAATTCGATTGCTTTTGATGTCAGGGAAAAAGGAAGGAATATAAAAAATGAGAAAGGAGAATTAATAAATGTACCTGGTA